>JAAZNW010000093.1 GCA_012798065.1 Chloroflexota bacterium | reverse complement strand
GCGTGCTGGTTCTGCAATTGGCGCCCTGGTTGAGCGCGACCTTCCCGTATATTTTTTAATCTCCAGCCAGGAAGATAGCGGTACTCACCTTGCCAAATCAAATTGGCTGCGGTATTCTTAACAGCGGGAGTGGATGAGCCCCGGTGGGTTCCCCGGTCTTCAAAATCGGTGGCGGGTCGTTATGCGGGCCGCGGTGGGTTCGACTCCCATCCATTCCCGCCTGATTATTTAAAGATACAATGGAGCAAAATGGAGTCATCAGACGATAGCGAAATTCTGGAGCACATCGTGCGCCGGGTTTTCCAGATTGAAGATATCACCTATGGTACCAATCAACAGGCCTACCGCGTGCGTTACCGCGGACATTTGTTGCAGCCCGATTCAGCGACTGCTTATGACCAGCTTTCTGCTTTGCTCAAACCCTACCAGTTAACCCCTCTTTTCAGGGTTGAAGAGAAAAAACAGGTGATCTACCTGGTGAGCGCCCTGCCTGCACCTAAACCTGGCCGCCCGCTGGTGAACCTGCTGATGTTCCTGCTCACCCTGGTGAGCGTACTCGTTTCAGGCGGGTTAACCAGTTTTGAAGGTGAACTCTCGAAGCAGCCTTTCACAGCCGCGCTGGAACTTTTCCGCGCCGGCTGGCCGTTTGCCGTCAGCCTGCTGGCCATTCTCGCCGCCCATGAATTTGGTCATTACTTTGCCGGGCGCGCCCATGGCGTTCACGTAACCCTGCCGTTTTTCATCCCCCTGCCGTTCACCCCGTTGGGGACCATGGGAGCTTTTATCAACATGAAGGAAATCCCGCGCAACCGCCGTGTTTTAATGGACATAGGTGTCGCCGGGCCCATCGCCGGCTACATCGTTTCCATTCTGGTGATCCTTATCGGTCTATCGCTCTCTCGCCTGGATACGCTCCCGCTTCATTTTCCACCCGGGCACGGCGTACAGATGGAAGGCAATTCGCTCACCTATCTTTTGCTCAAATACATCCATTTCGGTCAGGTACTGCCCCAACCAGCCAGTTATGGTAACACGGCACCGTTGCTCTACTGGCTGCGTTACTTCTTCACCGGGCGCCCCTTCCCGCTGGGTGGGCTGGATGTGATGATCCACCCGGTCGCCTGGGCGGGCTGGGCCGGGCTGCTGGTCACCTCTCTCAACCTTATTCCTGCCGGTCAACTCGATGGAGGTCACATCTTCCAGCTGCTGTTTGGCGCCAAATGGTCACGCAGGATTCTGCCGTTTATTCTGGTCGGGTTGGTGGGTCTGGGATTCGTTTGGTCGGGCTGGTGGCTGTGGGCTATGCTGGTGTTCCTCTTCGGCAGGGTTTACGCGGAACCGCTTGACCAGATCACACAGCTTGACCCGCTGCGTAAAGCGCTGGGCTTCACCGCGTTGGTGATCTTTTTACTCACCTTCATTCCGGTGCCGCTCAGCGTTATCGCGTAATTTCAGCTCAACTTCAGGGTAACGGTCCGTAGAAAATTTGGTTACCAAACGCCAGAAATACCATCTTGCTCGGAGAGATAGCCATACTGCTGGCCGCGAATTTCGGACGGTAACCCGAATCCACGAAAAGGGGTTGGATGATCTTCTGCAGGTTGCGCTGCAGGCTGAAGTGGAACAAACTGCTCCCGTGTGTATCCAGTAAGTAGATGGATGAGTCGGGCGCGGCAGTCAGGCGCATCTGCACGAACTGCGCGTCTGGAAATGTGATGGCCTGTGGTTCGTTTCCGCTGCGCATATCGCTGTACGGTGCCGGGTCTTCGCATTCTGTCAGTTTGTAGTCTTTCATATGGCTGTATGTGCACTCGACCATCTCGCCATTCGCGCGCAGAAGGTAAAGCTCATCGGCGTTGACCTCCATGTCCACCGTATTCTTCAGGTCAGGGATGGAATGGTCAAAGAACAATGTGGGCTTTTCTTCAAACAGGATACCGGCGCCAGGATACATATACACCCCGTTATTCCCGGGGTCCAAAACGTACAGATAATTCTGATACATCGCTATCGCCTTGATGCCCTGCCATCCCACTTCTGGCGCAATGAGCGCTGAAATCGTGCCCGATTTACCGGGGATACAAAATTCAATATTGCCATAGGCGTCAATCCCGAACAGGGTTGCGCCAAAAGAATTCCCGGCGGGGAGCGGTAGAATATCCACCAACGCCCCAATTCTATTTAACGGGTTATCGGGGTTTGGTCCACAATCAAAAAGGTCGTCTTTGATATAGGTATTACCGGAAAGCGAGTAACGCAGCGCCCTGCCAGACTGACCATCCAGCAAGTACAGGTCGTTCGTGGTTGCCACCATTTGCGTGATGTTCACCTTGCTGAGCACATCATTCATGTTGAGAGAAGTAATTTCCAGCCGTGCCACCCCCTGGATGGCGTCAAGCTGGGACTGGATGGTGGAACTCAAGGCGATCGAATCAGCCGTCTGGCCAAATTCAGACGCCTTCTCCATATACATCATCGCCGCCTGCAGGTTGAAGAGATACATTATCTCGTCCTCTTTTTGCGCTTCGGACTGAATAAAATACTGCTGTCCCTGCTGGTAGTAATAATTGAATTGCTGGGTTCTGCCCCTGCGAATATTGACCAGCCCTGCTGCCGAGACAACGATCAATGGGATGACAATAGCGAGCAACAACAATAGCGAGCGGGGCGTGTCAACTTCAGAAGGGAACAATTTTTCGTAGAAAGAAGAGCTTTTACGCTTCACTTTCTCTGTCACATCATCCACAACATCTACCGCGCTGCCTACCCGGGCTTTAATTTTCTCAGGGTCTATCTGCAGCCCGGTCTGCCTGCGCCGCCTGGCTGATACGTTCTTACGCTGAATAGGGGTTTTTTGTCCTTTCGCCAGCCCGCTCTTTATCGCGGCGGGTAACCGCGAATCCGCTGTATTCTTCATAGCCGGGTGAGGATCTCCGGCTGGTTCTGCCTGCGCAGGGCGCTTGGCTACCTCCCTCAGGTCGATCAATGCCGGCTGTATGGCTGGCTTCGTGTCAGGCATCGCAGGCGCGGAGGAAGTGACCGCGCCATCCGTAGGAACCGCCTGGATGAGAGTACTGTTGGTAATCTTGCCGCTGCCTTCTGACAGAAGCAGCAGCATCCCTCGCAATTCTTGCGGGCATTGATTTAACAGCCTGCGCCCAAGCACATCCGCCGGCAGCCTGCCTCCTCCAGCCAGGAACGCAGGCGTCCACTGGGGGCTGGGCAGCGGGGACAACAGAACCTTGCTGTTACTGCTAACATTGCGTTGCGAAAACAGGCAATTCAATGACTGGTGAGTCCCCAGCCCGCCCGGGGGATTATCATGGTCTGCCACCTCGATGACGGCTTCGTCTTCCAGGATAAAAATGCGCCCCTGCCCGATAACCAGCGAATAGATCGTGTCTCTTCGCAACACCACCATACAAAGCGTGCCGTTCACCTGCGGTCTATCAGCAGCTTTTTTTAGATTCCTGTCAAACAATTCATTGTTGATTGAATCGGCCATCATGCGCATGGCATTGGTGGTGGAGCCTGGAGTATTAAAAAACAAGGCGCCTTTCTTCAGCATCCATTCCTGCATGGCTTCAGGCGTGATACTGGTTTTACCTCTTAAGTCAACGTGCGCCACCAGCTGGTCAAATTCACGCCCTCTAGCGCATTTGCGCGGGGGAGACAGCGCAATGAGTCCCGGCAGGGTCGATTGCGCCTTACCGCCAAGCAGGTACATAGAATGGAGTTCGAGGTTATACAAAATGGTTCCTTGCCCTTGTCGATCGATTGTTGAATAACGGATACAAGAAACGGGCCAAAAGAGCCGGGGTTACCATAAATCGATTCCCCGCTTTTTCATCTTATAATAGAAAGAAAAACAGGTGGTGGGAATGATGTCTTCAGATAATTCAAATTACTTCATCGGAAGAGTGTACGACCCAAAAACCAAGGGACCAACGCAAGAGGACGTGCTGCTGGACTCCGCGAACCTGACAACCCATTGCGTTGTCACCGGTATGACTGGTTCAGGGAAGACAGGTTTATGCATCGATTTGCTCGAAGAAGCCGCCTTAAAGAAAACCCCGGCGATTATCATCGACCCGAAAGGCGACCTGACCAATCTGGTGCTGCATTTTCCCAACCAGCAGCCGGCTGATTTCCAACCCTGGATCGACCCTGAAGCCGCCCGGCGTGAGGGTAAAAGCGTTGAGCAAATGGCTGAAGAAACCGCCAGCCGCTGGAGCAAAGGTTTGGCAGAATGGGGAATCGGCAAAGAAAAATTGCAGGCATTGGCTGAAGCCGCTGAATACACCATTTATTCTCCTGGCTCCACATCCGGAATCCCGGTGAACATCCTCTCATCATTTGAAGCGCCCGAGATCCCGTTCAATGAAAACGCCGAGGTATTGCGCGAGCGCATCTCCACCACGGTTACTGCGGTGCTGGGGTTAATCGGTCTGAGCAACATTGACCCGCTGCGCTCTCGCGAGCACATCTTGCTCTCGAGCCTGATTGAAAACGCCTGGATCCATGACACCTCCCTATCGCTCACCGAATTGATCTTGCAAGTGCAAAATCCGCCAATGGATCGACTCGGCGCCTTCCCAATGGAATCTTTCTTCCCCGAGAAAAACCGCTTCGAACTGGCGCTTCTATTGAATAACTTCCTCGCTTCGCCTTCCTTCCAGGTCTGGCAGCAAGGTCAACCACTGGATATAGGCGCATTGCTTTACACTGCTGATGGCGGTCCACGCCACTCCATTTTCTACCTGGCGCACCTGAGCGAGAATGAACGCATGTTCTTTGTGACGCTGCTTTTCGCCGCCGTCGAAAGCTGGATGCGCGGACAGCGCGGTACAGGAAATCTGCGTGCCATCCTGTACTTTGATGAAATCATGGGTTACCTGCCCCCAGCGTCTAGCCCAAACCCCAACCCACCCTCCAAGGTTGTGTTGCTGCGCTTGCTCAAACAGGCGCGCGCTTTCGGGGTAGGACTGGTGATTGCCACGCAGAATCCGCTTGACCTGGATTACAAAGCGCTTTCGAACGCCGGCACCTGGATGATTGGCCGGTTACAAACCAGCCTGGACAAACAACGCCTGATGGACGGGCTGTCTTCCGCCTCTGGCAGCACGGACATCCGTACCATTGACAATCTCATCTCCGGGCTGGAGAAACGGGTATTCATGCTGCACAGCGTCTACCGCTCCAAGCCAGTGCTCTTTAATACGCGCTGGGCGATGAATTTCCTGGCTGGACCCATGACGCGCGACCAGCTGGCAGCAGCCAACGCGCTTGCTGGTGTCAACGCCCACGCAACTGGCGCGCCAACTGAAACGGTCAAACCGGCGCAAAAAACGACCTCAACAGTCCGTGAAGGCTCTGGTCTAACCTCCAGCCAACCGGCGATCCCCGGTGATATCGCGGAATACTTTTACCCTAACAACCTGGGCATCAGCGAAGCCGCGGCAACAGCCCAATTCTCTGGCGCGCTCGACTCTGAGGGGCTGGCTTATCGACCAGGCATCATAGCGCAGGCTGAAGTGCGGTTTGTTTCCAGGCAGTACAACCTTGAACAGATCAACAAAACTTGCGCGATTCTCGAAGACCCAGGCAGCGGGCTCGTCCGCTGGGACGAGCTTGTTTCCAGTGAGGTCGACAAAGACAGGCTGGAAATGCACCCGCTGCCCAAGGCTAAGTTTCATCCTGTTCCATCCTGGCTGTCTGATGCGCGTAAAAGGGATGAACTTAAAAAGGACTTTCTGGATTGGATTTACCGCAGCGGCGGTTTAAAGATATTGGCCAATAATAAGCTTCAACTCTTCGGTACACCCGGTATACCTGAAGCCGAGTTCCGCCGCAGTGTTCAAGACGCGGTGGACAAAACGGTTGAGGAAGAAATTGAAAAAGCCAGCAAGGCGGCTGACAGCAAGATTGCCGCCATGGAGCGCAAGATACAATCGCAAGAGCTGGAGGTAAAGGCAGCTGAATCCACTGTGAATCAACGCCGCCTTGAAACGATGGCCACCGGTGGCGCGGTGGTGATTGGCATGCTCACTGGGCGAAAACGCAGCATCAGCAGCACGCTTTCAAAAAATCGAATGGCTTCTGCAGCCAAAGACAAACTGGAAGCAAAAAAGACCACACTGGCACAATACACGGAACAATTGGCAGAATTGAAAAAAGCCAAAGAAGAGCTGGTCGCCAAGGTGAAAGAAAAATGGGATGGGATCGCAGATGAAATCAGTGAAATCACCATAAAACCAACCAAGAGCGATATCTTCCCCGACATTTTCGCGGTTGTTTGGCTTCCTTATTACATCGTAGAACAAGAAGGAAAGAAAATCGAGCTAGCCGGGTTTAAGAGATAAGTATCCCTTTTTCAACCAAAAGGACCTGAGCTGAGCCCAGGTCCTTTTACGTCATCTCCTGCCGGCCAGCCAGCGCGCGCAGCAGCGTGTGCTGGTCGGCGTATTCCAGGTCTCCACCAACTGGCAGACCGCGAGCCAGGCGGGTAACGCGCACCCCCAGCGCCAGCAGTTGTTGTCTCAAATAGAGCGCGGTGGCGTCGCCTTCCATGCTGGGGTTGGTCGCCAGGATCACCTCTTTCGCTTCTCCGGCGCGTACACGTTCCATGAGTCCGCGAATGGTAAGGTCATCAGGGCCCACTCCCTCGATAGGTGACAGCACGCCCTGCAGCACGTGATAACGCCCGTGGAATCCCCCCGTGCGTTCCAACGCCAGCACATCCAACGGCTCTTCTACTACGCAAATGGTGCCGTCAGCGCGCTGCGGGTCGCGGCACACTTCGCACAGTTCCTGGTCGGCCAGGGTGATATTCGCACACAGCTGGCAAGTACCAGTAGCCGATTTAAGATTGGTGAGCGCGCTGGTCAATTGCTGCACCAGGTCCTGCGGGGCTCGCAGCAAAAAGAACGCCAGGCGCGAGGCTGATTTGGGGCCAATACCGGGCAGCCTTTCCAACGCGCCGATCATTTCCTGGATGGGGACAGGTAAAATGGGCATGGGCTGCCTGGTTTAGAACAGGCCTGGCATGCCGCCAGCCAGCGGGCCGAGTTTTTCCGCTGCCAGCTTACGCGAATCATCCAACGCCAGGTTCACTGCTGAAAGCACCAGGTCTTGCAGCATTTCTGCGTCGGCGTCTTTTAACAGGTCAGGGTCAATGGTCACCTCGGTGCAGCGTTGGTCGCCAGTCATGGTCACCTTCACCGCGCCGCCCCCTGCGGAAGAGGTAACGGTTTCCAACGCCAGTTGCTGTTGTGCCGTTTCCATTTGTTCTTGCAAGCGCTTGATCTGTGCCATCATCCCACCACTGCCTTGCCCGCCTGCCGGTCGATTGAATCCTTTTGCCATAATGACTCCCTCTACTTTCAGTCTTTGTGTATCAGCTTTCCGCCCAGGTTGATGGCTGCATCCACCAGCCCATTTGGTTCTGAGTCGTTACTGGATGAAATAGCCCCTTTTTCAGTTACCAGCACGCATTGAATGGGCAAATCCACCTGCAGCAGGTTCTGAATGACCCTTCGTGTGACCTCGATATTTTCAGGGATTTCCATTTTGGAACGGAGCACCTCGCTGGGAAAACCCAATACCAAGATCCCGTTTTTTACCTGCAGCAATTTCTGCGAGTTGAGAAGCGCTTCAGCCTGAATACGGCGCAACTTGACCTCGGCGCGGATGGCACTCCAGGAAGCCAGTAAGTCCTGGGTGGTCAGCTCTGCGCTTCCCGCGCCTGCCATTTCCTTTCCATGGACTTTCCCTGGTTGTTCAATTTGCACTCGCGCTGCGGGCTCTTCAGGCAAAGGGGCTGGCGTGTCTGCAACCTCCTCAGCCGCAGGGGGTTCATTTTTTTTCTCAGCCTTCTTCTCCGCAGCGGCCATTTCGCGGGTTGCAATTTTTTCTGCTGCTGGCGTTGACCGGGATTGCTGTTTTTCTGTGCCCGTCTCCAACACCGGCACCCGCTCAGCGCCAGCGGGGTTCAGCGCGCGCACGAAGGCTACCTCCAGCGCCAGGCTGGGCTGCCAGGTGGTGCGCAAGTCGCTGACAGCCGCGTTAAACAGGCCAATCCACTCCATCAACGCGTCTATCTCAACCCGGTCACTGTGTTCGCGTATCCGGTTTTTCACCTCCCGGGTGGCTTCGATTTCTTTCTCGTTGCCCATTTTCATCAGTAACAGGTTGCGCAGGTATTCCACCACCTGGCGCGCATACTGACGTGGGTCGCTGCCACCATCCAGCGCCTTGTGAATGGTCTGCATGCCCAACGCGGGATCGTTCTTAAGCAACCCCTCGATCAGGTCAAAGACCAATTGGTTGGTAGCGGTGCCCAGAACCGTCTGCGCCAAAGCCAGGTCAATATGCTTGCCGGTGCTGGCAAGCTGATCAAGCAGCGAGATGGCATCCCGTAAGGCGCCGGTGGACTGGCGCGCGATCAACAGCAGCGCTTCTTCATCAGTTTCGATCTGTTCTTCTTTGCAAATCTCCCGCAGCGCCTTCACCGTTTCTGCCACCGGGATGCGCCTGAATTCGTGGCGCTGACAACGTGAAAGCACTGTGGCCGGTATTTTATGCACTTCTGTGGTGGCCAAAATGAAGATGGCGTGTGGAGGAGGCTCTTCAAGCGTTTTCAATAACGCGTTGAAAGCCGCGGTGGAGAGCATATGGACTTCATCAATAATGTAGACCTTGTATTTACCGTCTGTGGGCGAGTAATTGATCCTGTCACGTAAGTCACGGACGTCTTCAACGCTGGTATTCGAAGCGGCATCGATTTCAATCAAATCCAGAAAACGGTTTTCGTTTACCGCCAGGCAGTGGCTGCAGCTATCGCAGGGGCGTTCAGCCGGGTTTTCATTGAGGCAGTTGACTGCCTTAGCCAGCAGCCGCGCAGTTGTGGTTTTTCCGGTGCCACGCGGGCCAGAAAAAAGGTACGCATGCCCGACTCTGTCCGCTTTGATGGCATTCTTGAGAGTCTGCACCACATGGTCCTGCGCCACTACCTGATCCCACCTGCGTGGACGCCATTTACGGTAAAAAGCCTGGGTCATATGTATTTATCCGATCTTTGCTGTCTTTCCATTATTTTACAGATATTCCGATTTTACCCGAAACCCTGTCTCTTCCTTCTTTACTGAAGGTCTTTTAAGGTACCTGGTACTCGGAGCGGATATTCCCGCTGGTGTCTTTGAGAAGGATTCTCTCCCCGCTGGTATAAACCGGTTCTTCGCGATTCCAGAATAATTCGCCAGCGGTATTCACTCCTCCTTTGGTGTAAAGCTCTATCGCGGCGCCGGGAAAAAGCGTCACGGAAGGGAACTGGTAGCGATTTTTGTCTTCATCCACCAATTCCCAACCCTGCAGGTTCACTGGAGATGCCGAAGCGCTGACCAGCTGCACCCTTTCGCTGCGGATATCTCCGCTGCCCATCACCAGTTGGATTGTGATGGTCTTTTCATCCAATGGAGGTTGGGTGATTGTGGGTGATTTTGTTTCACGGGTAACTGGCTGTTCAGCCGCGGGGATATTCGGAATTTGATGATTCGCTTCCCACACCATCAGCACGATCCACACCGCCAGGGCAGAGACGACAAAATTAAGTAACAGGTAAGGGAGAATTTTCCGCATAATCCAATCGTTTTTCTGAAAGAATCATAGCATAATTTCAAAGTAAAATGTCTGGTACAAGAGTGAAATGAAGAAGATTTTAATTGACGGGCACAACCTCATTCCAAAAGTCGGCGGCATCAGCCTTTCGGACCCTGAAGACGAAGCCAAACTCACCGCCAGGGTCAGCGAATATTGCCGCCTGGCGAAGGTAAAAGCCGAGCTGTTCTTTGATGGCGCTCCACCCGGGAAAAACGCTACTTCACGTTTGGGGTTGATCAATGTTCACCACGTGCGGCAGGGAACCACCGCCGACGCAGCCATCATTCAATACCTCCACAGAGAAGGCTACAATGCCCGTAACCTGCTGGTGGTCTCTTCGGACCACGAAGTGCAGAATAAAGCCCGTATGCTGCACGCAGAAGTGATGAGCTCTGACGAATTTGCCAGGCAAATGCGCGCGGTTTTTTCCAGCCCACAGGCGAGCATGAATATCAAAGAGACACCTCCATCTGAAGAAGAAGTTGAAGAGATGCTCAAATTGATGACAGAAAACCGCGAAGAAAATTCAACAACCACTTGATTTTAAGACAATTTAGGTATACAATGTCTTTATAACACACTTTTATTGGTAGCAAGACCAGTGTGTTCCACCAAAGGTCAAAAAGACCAAAGGTGGGGTTCCCTCCCTATAGATAGGCAGACATGTCCCCCCCATGCCTGCCTATCGCTTTAAGCAGAGGTTCACTGGATTCATATAGCCCATATGATTAAAACGAACTACCCGCCGGGTCTGCCTGCGCGGGAGTTGATAGGCGTCACTGGCCCTTCTATTATTCACTTCAGTCTATGCGCCCTGGAAGCCGAACGGGTTTAGTGAGGCGGAGAGGGCTGCGCTCTTCGCGCCCTGGAAGCCGAACGGGTTTAGTGAGGCGGAGAGGGTGGGATTCGAACCCACGATACCTTGCGGTATACCCGCTTTCCAAGCGGGCGCGTTAGGCCAGACTGCGCTACCTCTCCGTGCATGAAGCCTTAAGCGCCAATATTATACCATTTGAAATGAGAAGTGCCAGGATTTCATTTTTCGTGCTCCTCTTTGAGGTTCCTTTTTAAAATGTCCTCTATAATTAAACAAGAAAAGACAGGCAGGCTGTCACCATCCATCCTCTTTCAATAAGGAGCTTGTTGCGGTAAATGTCTTCCATCGTACCCGACCTGGAATTACCCATACTGGTTGTGGATGACGCCCACTGGCAGAAAGTCTCTTCAACCGGGGAAGAAGGCGAAGAGTACTCCATCTTCGGCCGTGATGGATTCCGGCTTTCAACCAAGGGGTATGAGTTCACCATTCCGTCTGGGGTTGACTTCATTGCTCCCAACATCATCCAATTGGTGATCGGCAAAGACCAGCTATACGCAACAGCCTACGAGCCGGATTGCACCTTGTACACCATTGACCCCGCCAACCTGGTTCCTATGTATGGCTCAAGGCGCTTCACCGGTTTTCAGAAAGGACAGAAGTTGATCATCGCCATTGGTCATCTGTCTCCGCCAGGTCATGATCTACCGCAACCCAGGTTCATCGTTTTATGGGCCGGGGTGGTGAACATCCTTTAAACTAATCGGTCGCGCCATCAGCTCACCAATCGCTATTGTCAATCAATGAAAATCCATTATAATAAGCAGCACCGGGCGGTTAGCTCAGTTGGTTAGAGCGTTGCGTTGACATCGCAAAGGTCGTAGGTTCGAGTCCTATACCGCCCACCACAAAACACCAAAACGGGGGTGTTTTTTTTAATTGATGCACGATTGGCTTCCTTCTATCATCGATCGCAAGGAAAAATCGCATCAATCGTGGGATTGGAGTGTTAACAAGGTACAACAAAGGCGGTATCATTGAGCGCAGTTGACAGAAACCATTCACTTTTGTTTTTTTAGAAAACCGGAGCCATATGTCACGTTACCTGATCATCCTTAACCCAATCGCCGGAAAGGGCAAAGCCTTACGCTCCCTCACGCACATTAAAGAGTCGCTTGCGCAGTATAACCTTGAGTTCGATATCAAGGTGACTGAATATCCTGGTCACGGCACTGAAATTGCCCGCAAGGCCGCAGAAGAAAAATGGGATTACGTCATCGCTGCTGGCGGCGACGGCACCGCAAACGAAGTGCTCAACGGGTTGATGCAAAACCGCGCCGCTGGAGGGTTTTTGCCAGTGATGGGTATCCTCCCGGTTGGCCGTGGCAATGACTTCGCCTTCGGGGCTAATATCCCCACTGAATTAGATGAAGCCTGCACATTGCTCGCGTCTCTCCCGCGAAAATGGATCGATATCGGCCATGTCAGCGGGGGTGACGATCCCGGAGGGATGTATTTTGGCAATGGCATCGGTGTAGGTTTTGACGCGGTGGTGGGGTTCATCGCTGCCAAAATGAAGTTGACAGGCATGCTTTCTTACCTGGTTGCAGCCATAAAGACGATTTTTATTTATTTCAAACCGCCCACTGTCGAGGTTAAGTTCGCAGATAAAACCTTGACGCTTCCGGCTTTAATGGTTTCCATCATGAACGGCAGGCGAATGGGCGGCGGTTTTATGATGGCGCCCTCCTCTTCCATCACGGACGGTCAATTAAATATCTGCATGGTGCGCGAAGTGCCTCAGTTCTCCATGTTCGGGCTCATGGCCAAGTTCATCAAAGGCACACATGAGGCTGATCCAGCCGTCAGCGTTGCCAAGGCAGATAGAATCACCTTAATCGCAAAAAACGGCGTTCTGCCCGTCCATGCAGATGGCAACACAGTCGGCGAAGCATGCCATGAAATTACGGTTGAACTCTTGCCCCATTCACTAGAAATCATCACTCGGCTTGAGAATTAATGCTCACCGCTGCGCACATCAATCCCCCCATTAAAACCATCCTGCGCGCCTTCATGCGTATTGATGACAGCGGGATCCACTCCGTGCCCATGAGCGGGCCACTGATCATGGCCACCAATCACATCAACTGGCTTGACGCGCCGGTAGGGTTCAGCCATCTGCACCCGCGTAAGATAACCGCTTTCGCCAAAATCGAAACCTGGGACAATTATTGGCTGCGGCTGCTCTTTAACGCCTGGGAAGCCATCCCAATCAGCCGTGGCGAGGTTGATTTTAACGCGTTTCGCAAGGCTGAAGAAGCGTTGGCTGCGCATAAAATCATCGCCATTGCCCCAGAAGGCACCCGCTCAAAGACTGGGAAACTCAATACCGGTTACCCAGGAATTGTATTTTTAGCGCTGCGCACCAACGCGCCGATCATGCCTTTTGTTTTCTACGGCAACGAAAATATCCAACTTAACCTGCGCAAGTATCGGCGGACGCCGATGGTGCTTAAGGCCGGTGCACCATTCCGGTTAAAGGCGCAGAGCAGCAACCCTGATAAGCTTATGCGCCGGGAATTGACCGACGCCATCATGTACGAAATCGCCCGCTTGCTTCCGGAAGAGTATCGCGGAAAATACGCGGAAATTGACCCTGATTATCGCCGGCACCTGGAATTTATCGACCTGTAAACGTGAAAATTGTCCTGCCAACCCGGTTGACTAGTCATTCAAAATTATGGTATTATCAAAATCATTTTTTGCCCGTTAACAGAACGGGCACGTCACCAATCTATCTAACAGGAGAAGACCATCAGTACCCAAAATTTCCGTGTAAATGAGTTGATCAAGGTCGCTGAAGTTCGTTTGATTGGACCCCAAAATGAAAATATCGGGGTCGTGCCTATCCAGAAAGCGTTACAAATCGCGCGTGAAGCTGAGCTCGACCTGGTGGAGGTAGCACCGCTCTCTGAGCCACCGGTCTGCCGTGTGATGGATTTTGGGAAATTCCTTTACGAACGAACCAAGAAGGAGAAGGAAGCCCGTAAAGCCCAAACCAAGATCGAGATCAAAGAAATTCGTTTGCGCCCAAAAACCAATGAACATCACCGCGGATTTAAAACCCGCGATGCCAGGCGCTGGCTGTTGGAAGGCAACAAAGTAAAAGTGACCATCCGTTTCAGAGGTCGCGAGATCACCTACCCGGAAATTGCGCTGGAAGACCTGAAAGAAATCGCGGAAGAACTGGCCGACATCGCCACCATTGAACAGGCGCCTAATATGGAAGGACGAACCATGGGTATGGTGCTGTCGCCATCCAAACCCGGCAAGAAAAAACCTTCTCCTGCTCCGGAAAAGAAAGACGCCGCCGAGGATAAGGCGAATGAGGTTCCGCCAGGGGAACCTCAGAAGACCGCTGAAAAAGCCTGAGTTTTTCGCACCGACCGCTATCACGACGGTGAAAATTCCCCGGAATAATTGATTTCTGGTATAATTCGCGTTCGCGCTCAAAGCACGCGTAATTTGTTTGAGAGGAGTAAGCTGTGCCACACAAGATGAAAACCGGTAAGTTCAAGCTGAAGACCCATAAAGCGACATCCAAGCGATTTCGCCTGACGGGTTCAGGCGTCTTGTTGCGCACCAAAGGCGGAAAAAGCCACCTCAGGCGCCGCACTTCTGACCGCACCAAGGCATTGTTCACTGAGATGGTCCCCGTTCAAGGTGATAAGATCATCCAGCGTGTCAAACGTCTCAACCCCAACATGAAGTAGGGAGAGGCGCTGACCTGTCGTATCCGCATCAGTGCGGCTGTTGGGTGTTCACAACGGGTCACAAGACCGGCGCCCAG
The DNA here is from genome assembly GCA_012798065.1 of Chloroflexota bacterium. GTDB lineage: Bacteria > Chloroflexota > Anaerolineae > Anaerolineales > Anaerolineaceae > UBA6107. The sequence continues at coordinate 3,980 of JAAZNW010000093.1, read as the reverse complement.
GGGCTCGCAAAGGAGTAAAGAATGGCTCGTGTAAGAAGTGGCTTTACCAGTCACCAACGTCATAAAAGAACACTGAAATTCACCCAGGGGCAGTTCGGCAGCCGGCATCGCCTGTTTCGTCGCGCCAACGAAGCCCGTCTGAAAAGCATGTGGTACGCCTCGCGTGACCGCCGCATGCGCAAACGCGATCTGCGCCGTTTATGGATTACCCGCATTAACGCAGGTTCCCGGCAAAACGGCATCACTTACAGCCAGTTGATCCATGGTCTGCGCAAGGCCAACATCCTGCTCAACCGCAAGATGCTCGCTGACCTCGCCGCGCGGGACCCCCAGGCTTTCAGCGCTGTGGTGGAAAAAGCCAAGGCGGCGTAAACCTTCCATATTCAACTGCGGGATGGCTGACCCCATCCCGTTTTGTTTTTAACCTGCATTCGAGTAGAATTTATTGAATGAGACTTGCTTTGGAAGTGATCACCTCGTTCAAAAACCCAAAAGTCCAGCGCCTGCGCAGCTTGATCTCGCAGCGTTCTTATCGTGATGAAACCGGTCAATTCGTCATTGAAGGCGTGCGATTGGTCGAAGAAGCCTTCAGGCGTCATTTCCTGCCCCAATCAGTTTACTTCAGTGAGAATCTCTCGGCGCGGGGGATACAACTGGTTGATCGGTTACGGCAGACTGGTGTGGAAGCCTTTGAAGTGAGCGGTGATATCCTCAACCGGCTTTCTGACACCGAAACCTCCCAGGGGATCCTCGCTGTTCTCCCGCAAGAGTTGATATCCCTCACAGGCGTGGCAGAACCTGTGCTCATCATTGACCAGGTGCGCGATCCAGGCAACCTGGGAACCATTCTACGCAGCGCCGCCGCAGCCGCGGCGGGAGCGGTGTTGTTGGCCCCCGGTAGCGTGTACCCCTTTATGCCAAAGGTGGTGCGCGCAGGCATGGGAGCGCATTTTCATCTGCCCATCTGCCAGACCTCCTGGGATGGAATCGAAGACTACTGCAAGCGGCAGGCGCAGCCGCCGTTGCAGGTGCTGCTGGCAGATGCTGGCAGCGGTTTGCCCATATGGCAGGCTGACCTCACCCGACCGCTGGCGTTGGTCATTGGGGGTGAGGCTGGAGGCGCTGGAAAGGAAGCGCGTGCGCTTTCAGATGCCGCCATTCACATCCCCATGCCCGGCAACTTTGAATCGCTTAACGCTGGTGTGGCTGCCTCTCTATTGCTATACGAAGTTTTACGCCAGAGAAGCGCATGAAGGTCCGTTCTATCACCAGTTTCTACGACCCCGCTTGCCCCCAGGCAGAACGACAGCTAAAGCGCCTGGCAGAGGTTAGCGAAGCGCTCAGGGAGGCTATCCAGCAAAAGCTGGAAGTGCAGTCCACCCGCCTGGGCACCTCGCCATTTTCCTGCTACCTCAATGACCGTCCGCCCGCGGAGGTTATCTCCTGCGCTACACAATTGGAACAAAAGGCGCAATCACTGGGTTGGCAATATCTTGCAATGGGTCCGGCGCTGCCAGAACATCCCTGGGCATACAAGCTCATCCCTCAATTGATCCGCTCAACGAAAAACGTTTTTTTTAGCGCGGTCATTACCGCGAACCACACGCTTTATCCCGGCGCAGTTTTAGCGGGGGCGCAGATCATTCACCAAACCGCGCAAAATTCCACCGATGGCTTCGCCAACCTTCGCTTCGCTGCCCTCGCCAGCGTGGAACCCTGGACGCCTTTTCTACCTGCTGCATACCACCAGGTTGGTTCAGCCCCAGCCATCTCAATCGCTGTGGAATGCGCGGACGCGGTAAACGACGCTTTTTCGCAAGACCTCACCCTGGAGGAATGCAGGCAGTCTCTTCTTGACTCGTTACAAAACGCTTCCAGCCAGTTGGAGGAGGTCATTCTGCCCATCATCCACAGCGGCGGAATCCGATTCAAAGGGTTCGATTTCTCTCCAGCGCCTTTCCCAGAAGACTGGTGTTCACTGGCAGGCGCGGCGGAACGCCTGGGCCTGGCGCATATTGGCGGGTTGGGCACGCTGCCTGCGATTGCCCTCATCGCAGATACATTAGATAGAGGTAACTGGCGTAAGGCAGGTTTTAATGGCATGATGCTGCCGTTGCTGGAAGACTCCATCCTGGCAAAAAGGGCGGCTGAGGGACAACTAAACGTCAAAGACCTGCTGCTTTATTCAACCCACTGCGGTACCGGCCTGGATACCATCCCCCTGCCGGGCGATACTTCCATTGAGCAGTTGCGGTCAGTATTGATGGACATCGCTGCTATATCCATCCGGCTTGACAAACCGCTCACTGCCAGGCTCATGCCCATCCCCGGAAAATCGGCCGGGGATTTCACTGATTTTCACTTCCCCTTTTTTGCCAACAGCAGAGTGCTCTCGTTGGAAGGGCAACCACTGCACCGTTTTTTTTACATCCCAAGATCCCATTCACATCTGCCCGCGGCGAAGATAAGCGACACCGTATCTCATCAATTCCCGGGCGGTAACAGCGTCTGCAGGAATGCATCAAGAGTTGGGAACAATGGCATGGGAGTTAACGTAAGCGTAGGCGTGGGAGTTGCCGTACTCGTAGGGGTTGGTGTAATGGTGGGCGTCTCGGTCGGCGTGGGCGTATTGGTAGGTGTGGGCGTGGGCACCTGGAGGTTGAGCCTAAGCAGTTTTTCGGCGTGTCCGTTTTTGGTGGAGAGCATGAACAGACGCAGCGTCACCACCCCATTATTGACCTTGAGCAGGTCCCAGGTGAGCAACTTCTGCGGGTCGGCAGAAGTTTCTCCGCCGGGTTCCACCAGTGTCGTCCACTTGTGCGGATCCTTCCCCTCCCCGTACTCCAGGTAATATTCTTTAAAGTTCTTGGTGGCGTCCACAACTGCGTAAATGTCTAATTTATCCGTGGTGATGGTTTGCCCGTCATTCAATCCCACGAACAATAAAGTGGGGCGGGGATCATCCGCTCGGCATTCCCTTGAAGGCACGTAGATAACCGGCGGAGAGAAGTTGATTTTCTCAAGCCACGCTCTTCCCTGGTCTGTGTCGTCGATCCATTTTTTCGCCCACTTGTCGCTTACATTCAACACCAGTTTGGTTTCAGCGAAGCCTTCGCAGGCGCTTGAGGCTTTCAGGTTTGTCCAGGTATCCACCTTCACCAGCTTCCACAGGTCATCTTCGCTCGAAGGCGGAGGTTGATCAAAAGCAAACAGCTCTCTCCTGCGCTCAGTGCAATTTTCCGATGGTTCTGCGCCTGAATAGACGCAAATCTCTTTTTCCACGATGCCTTCTGGCCGGGTGAAATTGGCAGGTGCGTTGCCAGTGAGATAAGGTATTGCCGAATTCATAAAGGCATTCCAGATGGGCGCCGCGCCAGATACACCAGAAGTGCCCACCATAGGAGAATTATCCGCGTTACCCACCCATACTCCAGTCACCAGGTCAGGGGTGTAGCCAATGGTCCAGTTATCGCGGTATTCATTGGTGGTGCCCGTTTTAACCGCCGCCGGGAACGGCAGGTTTAAGATCGAATCCGAGCCAAACATCGGCGCGCGCGCCATGGCATCTGAAAGGATAGAGGTGATCAAGTACGCGTGTTCTGCGCGCATCACCTGTTCAGGTTCTCGCGGTTTCGATTCGTAAATGATTTTTCCCTTATGATCCTCAATACGGGTGATGGCAACCGGCTCGACTCTTCTGCCGTTGTTCGCGAACACGCTGAAAGCGCTGGTCATATCGAACAGGGTTACTTCACCGCCACCCAGCGTCAGTGAGAGACCATAATCATTGCGCACGAGTGTGCTGATGCCCAGTCGGCGGGCAAAAGCAATCAATCCATCCGCTTCAACTGTTGCAGGGTTGTCATAAATTCCCACAAATTCCAGCGCCTTGACCGCCGGGACGTTATAAGAATTCGCCAGAGCTGACCTTACTGAAACAGGGCCATGGAATTTGCCATCGTAATTGACCGGGATATAAG
>JAAZNW010000092.1 GCA_012798065.1 Chloroflexota bacterium | reverse complement strand
TGGTCCTTTGTCGTAACTGATTTCTACGGCATTCACCGCGCTCAAATCCACAAAGGCACTCACCCGTTTTGCTCTATCGCGAATTCCTGCGCAATCCCGGTATCGTTCAACACCACTCGGGTTCGTACCGCTTGCCCCCGCATAGCGAACGGCATCACGGCTGGCATTGCGTACGGCGCTTAACATAAAAACCGCCCGACCGACTTCGAACAAGCCATATAACAGCATTAAAAAAAGGGGGATAATCAGGGCAAATTCAACAAGCCCCTGAGCTGGTTTCGCTATTCTTCTATCCTTGCTACGTAGCCATAGAAGCATAAAATTCATTCAGATGATCGCCATTTCTGAATCACAAATATTCCTTTTAAATCATATCCGCAGGATTATTATACAACCATGCATAAGAAAGGAATATTTTATTGCATATTTGTAAAGTAGGGCGTTAACGGAGGAGCAGCCCCAAAAGGCACGCCAGCAGCGCGGCGCTGAGGGTACAGGCCAGGTTTACCACATCATTATTCAGCCAGCCCCACCCCCTGACGCGGCGGGTTGGCTTCCCACAACTGTGCAGCGGGTGTTTTTCGGTCTCTTTTTCGCACGCCGGGCACCAGTAAATCACCTGAAGGGTCGCGCCTAACAGGCTGTCCACCAGGCTGCCAAACACGCCAGCGAGCAAGATGACCAGCCCCCACACCAGTTTTTCCCGAAAACTTGTGTTGACCACAGGCCAACACGCCGCCGCCATCAACGCAACGAGCAGCGCGCCGCCCGTGGCAGCCAGCGTGCCCGCCAGGCTCACGGCGCCTGACGTGCCCGGAGGTACCCGCTTCCAGTCGGTCAGCCTGCGCGGCCAGGAGCGATTGAGCACCCCCAGTTCAGTCGCCCAGGTATCCGCATTGGCTGCCGCGAACGCCGCAGCGAACGCCAGCCATGGTAAAACCGATCCAGGCATGACCAGGGAGAGCAGCGCCGCCAGCCCCGCAACCCCGCCGTTTGCCCCTACCTGCCAGGCGTCGCGGCGTCCGCCCTTGACCGCCTGTTCCTCCACCTTCTGTTTCTTCACCCTGAACAGGTGAGACAGCCCGCTGGAGGTGATGAAGAAAGTGAGCAGCACCACCGCCCAGCAGAACCCGCCAATGCCGAACACGACCGCGCCCAGCAAAAAAGCCGCCAGCGCCCCGCTGCGGTCCAGCGAGCGCGCGCGGTAAGCGGCGTACACCACCAGCGCAGCCAGCAGCACGCCAAAAATCAATTGAATCGGGGATAAAGGAACCCCCATGCTACACCCGTACCATGGTGGTCAGCAACACCGCGATCAACAGCAGCAGCGGGGAGAAGATGCCAGCCGCCCAGATGAGGTAACTGATGGCTCTGGTTTCTGCGCGGCGGTACAAAAAAAGACCGGCTATAAAGTCCAACAGAACAAAGAACAGGGCGATCACCGGCAGCATCAACAGGCGGTTGGATGGAACCGGGGGCATCGGCAGGGTGTTGAAGTCATAGCCGATGGATACCACCTCGCGGGACGGGATGAGGAGACCGGTTGCCACCAGCAGCAACAGCGTGAGGACAGCGCTCAGCACCATCAGCACTTTTGCCAGCGGATCTTTGAAGACCTGGTTCATGTACGCGGCTGGAATGGTGGTGTGCGCTGGCAGGGGCGAAAGACTTCCCATTTCAATCACCCGCTGAAAGCGGCGGGAGAAATCCTCAGGGTCAGCGGGAGAAAGAATCAATGTCTTTTCCAGCGCCGCAACGATCACCAAATGCCTCGCGCTGCTGGCGATAAATTCCACCTCCCCCAGCTCTTCGTGGTGAGATGTGCCCAGTATGGCGCCGGGCAGCGCGAACCTTGGCAGAGTCAGCGGTTTTACCAGGTCAGATGCCGGGCGCACCCATAACACATCGGTTACCGGCAGGTCTTCTGAGCGCAGCCCCCAGCGCACCTGTAACCCATCGCGCTCAAGGCTGTAATCCGCTTTTAACAGGGCGTAACCGCGGTAAGCCGCCAGCGGCAGCAGCATACCCAGTAAAATAACTCCCAGCAGGTAAAAGACCAGCCTCCAGCTCGGCGGTTGTGAAAATGCCAGCACGAGGAGAAACGCTATGCCCCCCAGCAGAAGCAGCGATAGGAACGCGTGCAGCAAAATACCGGCTTTCTTGGGCGGGTAAAACGCCTGGCGCTGGCTCATTCCACCTCCAACCTTATTTTGTAACGCACTGCGCCAATACCCGGCAAACCAGGTCAACCTGTTCTTCTGTCATCTTACCTGAGAAAGGCAGCGCCAGCCCGCGCCTTCCAAGGTCTTCCGTCACGGGGTAATCTCCCAACTGGTAGGCGAACTTATCCACCATGTAAGGCTGCAGGTGGATGGGGAGAAAGTAAGGGCGGACCGGTATACCCCTGAGCTGCAGTTTCTCGGCAAGGGCATCACGGTCAAGCCCGGGGGCCACGCGGATGACGTAGACGAACCAGGATACGCGTGTGGTCTCAGGCGCGATTAAGGGTATCTGCACGCCATCGATGTTCGCCAGGCGGCTGGCATACCAATCGGCCACCTGCTGGCGTTTGTTCAGCAATTCTTCAATGCGGCGCAGCTGCGCCAGCCCCAGCGCGGCGCTCATCTCATCCATGCGGTAGTTGTAACCCAGGTAGGTATGCTGCAGCCAGGTATCACCGGGCGCGCGCCCCTGGTTGCGCAGCGCGCGCATGTACCTGGCCGCGTCGGCATCATCCGTAACGATGATACCGCCCTCCCCGGTGGTCATTTGTTTGTTCGGGTAAAAAGCGAAAACACCGTAATCTCCCATCAATCCCAAGCGCCTGGATTTATACTCCGCGCCCAGTGATTCACAGGAATCCTCGATGTGCTTCAGATGAAATTCTTCCGCCAGCGGCTGAAGCAGGTCATAATCCGCGGGTTGTCCAAACACATCCACCGGCAGCAGCGCTTTAAGCCTGGCAGTGTCGCCTGCTCCTTTGCGCGGCAACCAGCGCCGCGCCGCGGCACCGCCCTTTCGCAGGTCTTCCAGCGCCTGCGCAGCCAGCAGCGGGTCCATGTTGCCGGTCTTGGGGTCCACATCCACATAAACAGGAATGCCGCCTTCAAAGAGGATGGCGTTGGTCGAAGCAACGAATGAAAAAGGTGTGGTGAGCACCAGGTCTCCGGGCTGAATACCTGCGGCGCGCACGCACAGGTGCAACCCGGCGGTGCCCGAACTGACGCCAATCGCCTCCTTCGCACCGACAAATTCAGCCAGGGCGGCTTCAAAATCGTCGATGCGCGGACCCATGCTCAGATGGGGCGTGCGCAACACTTCCATAACCGCCTCCCGTTCCGCATCGCTGAGGTCGGGTAAGGACATGGGTACAACAGGTTCAACATTTTTCATGGTGTGAATGATCCTCTCTTCGCGGCGCGTTTGTGCGGGTTCAAAGTGGTTCCTCCAGCGCGTTCAGGAGTCGTTGCACTTCAACGACAAGGTTCTCCATTGGCACGACAACCGTTTCACCGCCGCGGCGGGGCTTTATTTCCAGTCCACCGGCTCTGAACGAACGTTCACTTACTGTGATCCGCAGCGGCAGCCAGATCAGGTCCGCGTCGTTGAATTTCACTCCCGCTGATTCCTCGCGGTCGTCCACCAGCGGCTCGAGCCCCGCGTCGCGCAGCGCGTTCTCAACACGCGCTGCCAACGCTTCGCTGTCCATTTCTTTTCCCTTGAGCACCACCACGTGCACCGGGAAAGGCGCCAGGCTGACCGGCCAGGCCAGCCCGCGCTCGTCGTGATGTTCCTCGGCAACACAGGCGATGAGCCTGCCCAGGCCAATGCCGTACGAACCCATGATCACCGGCTGGCTCTGTCCATTTTTATCTAAATAAGTGCATCCCAGCGCGTCTGAATAACGCGCGCCTAACTTGAAGATGTTCCCCACCTCCACCCCGCGCGAGAGCCGCAGCGCCGCTCCGCATTCGGGGCAGGCATCGCCCTCGCGCGCGGCGCTGATATCCGCGATCATACTCGCCTGGTAGTCGCGCCCATGGTTAACGTTGCGCAGGTGGTATCCCTCTTCATTGGCTCCGGCCACCAGGTTGGGTGATTTCGCCGCCAGCTCATCCACTAAAACCGTCACGCCCTTCAGCCCAAGTGGAGAGGCGTAACCTGGAACCGCGCCAATCGAACGGATTTCGTCTTCAGTCGCCGGGCGTAAATCGCTGGCTTTCACCAGGTTGGCCACTTTGGTCTCATTTACTTCCATGTCGCCGCGCACCACGGTGAAGATAAACGCCCATTTCTGTTCTCCGCCGTCCTCTTCCACCAGTCCCATGTAGAACACGGCCTTGGCGGTGCGCGCGGGTGGGATATTCAAAAACGCCGTCAAATCATCTATTGAGGAAACGCGCGGCGTGGCAACCTTTTCCAGGGGCAGAAAGGCTTCTTTGGCGGGCTCCATTTTCCGCGTGGTGGCTGCCTGGCGGTTCGCCGAGTAACCGCAAGCATCGCAAAACAGCAGGCTGTCTTCACCACCAGGCGTGAGGTACATGTACTCGTGAGCCTCCTCCCCGCCCATCATGCCGCTATCAGAGCGCACCGCCACCACCGGCAAGCCGCAGCGCCTGAAGATGCGAAAATACGCTTCGTAATGTTGCTTGTAGCGGGTATCCAGCCCCTGCCAATCCGCGTCGAGGCTGTATGAATCCAGCATGAGAAATTCGCGCACGCGGATAAGCCCGGCGCGCGGACGCGGGTCATCTCGCCACTTGGTTTGAAGGTGATAAATGATCGCGGGGAGCTGGCGGTAAGAGTGGACAACCCCCCGTACCAGGTCGGATACTGCCTCTTCATGGGTCATCGCCAGCACCATTTCGTGACCAGAGCGGTCTGTAAAGCGCCCCATCTCGCTGCCAATTTGATAATAGCGCCTGGATTCTTTCCAGATATCAGCCGGCTGCACGACGGGCATTAACAGTTCCTGCCCGCCAATAGCCTCCATTTCCTCGCGCAGTATGCGCTTGACTCTTTCGAGCACCCGGTACGCCAGAGGCATATAGGTGAAAATGCCACTCCCCAGCTGACGGATAAAACCGGCTCTCACCAGCAGTTGATGGCTGGCGAACTCGGCGTCTGCGGGGTTTTCCCTCAGGGTCTGGCTGAAAAGGTTGGAGAGGCGCATACGTCGTTCCAGGTAATTAAAAAGGCTCAAATGACCATTAACCAGGCAGCCACGGCGCGGTACAAGGCCGGGGCGGCCACATGGTAGCTCTTGCGCATGATCCAACCCAATAGCAGCGCCTGCGCCAGCGTGATGAGCACCTCAGGCCAGGCAGTGGGGAAATGGCTGAGCCAGGCCCTGCCGGGAAGCTGCCACAGGAGGTAGAGAAAGGCAGTCGCCAGCCAGCCCCAGGTGGTCCCGAGGTAAGACATCAGGCGCAACTGGATGTACCCACGAAAGATGCTCTCTTCCGCCAGGCTCAGTATGAGCAGCACCAGCAAAAGGCTGCCCTTTTCTTCGGTGAACCCCTTGAGCAAAGGGGTGAACTTGCCACGCAGGAAGATGGTCAGCACCGCCAGGAGCAACCCCAGCATCAGGCTGGCGCGGGTGTTTTCTTTGCTCCACCCGGTGCTCTTGAGAGGTTGACCGCGCGCAAGGAGGAGAATGATAGCCGGCAGCAACGCGATGACGGCGATGAGCATACGTAACGCGACATCACCGCCCACGAAGGCTCCCGCGGCTGTTTTAAGGAAGCCAAGCAGATTATTATCATAAACTTGAAAGGCAAAGAAGAAGATAAGCGCGAAAAGAGTCAGCGCAAAGGCCGCTTCCCTCCTGGAAAAGCGGAACTCGATGCGCCTGATTTTTCGCAAAAGCGGGCTGGTCCCGGCGATCATCACTACCGCGATCACGCCCAGCCACTCGCTCAGGTAACCCAGCCAGAACTTCACGTCCATTGAGTTCAATCTCCCGCCACCTGTCTGCCCCTGGCAGGTCTTTTCGGAGTATCCATTCTCTTCTCATCCGCTGGCGCGTCCAGATCCTTCACCGCGTCTGAGGGTTCCTCCAGGTGCAGATCCACTTTCTCTTCCATGCGCACCTGACCGCGCAGAAAAGCGCCTTCTTCAGTTGCGAAAGCGATGGTCACCACGTCTCCCCATACCCTGCCAGTGGAGCGGATCTCGAGCTTCTCAGCGGTGACATTGCCACGCAGCGCGCCAGCCACAATTACGCTGTTCGCGCGCAGGTTCTGGCAGGTCACGCGACCGGTCTCGCCCACCACCACCAGACCCTGAATGCGAATCTCGCCCTCAAAAGTTCCCTCAATGCGGATACCCCCCCTGCCGCCAAGGTTGCCAGCCCAATTGATGCCCGGTCCGAGCACTGAATTAACACGTTCGATCGGCGCCGTTTGTTCCTGCGTAGCAGGAGTTGGTTTTTTAAACATCCAGTTCCTCCACAGGCGGATTCACCTGTTATAACAGGGGAAAGAGTCGTTCACGGAAAACTACATTGAGCGCTCTCATTTTACCATTCTCAAGCCGTAATCAAGAAAGCGCATGCCCTGTTCAATCCGCCGGCCAGGTCGCGCCGGCGCGCACGATGCCGTTCTCCGGCACATCTGCTTTCACCACCGCACTGTTGCCCACGCGCGCGCCCGCGCCAATGGTGACCCCCAGGTTGATGGTGGCGCCCATGCCGATAAGCGCGCGGTCTCCCAGCGTCACCGCCCCCGCCAGCATAGCCCCCGGGGAAACATTGACGGTTTTACCCAAGCGGCAATCATGCGAGATGACCGCGGCTGTATTAATGATGCTGCCAAACCCACCCTCCACCTCGCTGCCCACATAAGCGTTGAAAAACACCTGGCAGCCTTCAGCGATGCGGGCGTTGGGTTCAACAAATGCGCGCGGATGCACTACGGTAAGGCACTCGAAACCAGCCGCCGCCAGTTTTTCATACACCGCCAGCCGCGGCACAATGCTGCCAATCCCACCCACCGCGTTCACCGCCTTCCCCAGCCCCTGGCGTCGCAGCCCAAGAAGCAGTTCTGCTCCTCCCAATACCTCAATGCCCAGGATGCGTGTACCCGCGGCGATGCCGTCATCCAGAATGCCGTGGATGCGGTACTGCCCCAACAAGCGGATGAGATCGATGAGCGATTTCGCGTGCCCACCGCCGCCATAAATGATCAACGCGGACGGGTCCACATCCTCGACCGGGATGGGCCGCATTTTTCTGACCATTTCTTCAGTAACCAGCACGCCCCGGGGTAAATCTTCCAGGTCAACCTGGTTGGTTTTCGCCAGGGCGAGGGCAGGTTGGGTGATGCGCAATCCCTGAGGTAACTCCTCCTGTCGCGGCAGCCTGTCTGCGGCAGGTTTGGCGGTTTCATGAGGGAGCGGCTGCCCGATTGAATCAGCCAGGTAACATAACCGTTCACCTGAACGCAGTGTATCTCCAGCCTTGAAGCGCAGGTTCAGGATAAAACCATCCCGTTCCGCGGTCAGCTCGTATGTTGATTTGGTCGTTTCAAAGCTGGCCAGCACCTGACCCGCGGTCACCTTGTCGCCCTCGCGCACCCGCAGTTCTGCCAGCAGCGCTTCAGGCTCATTGGGGTTGATCAAAGGCACCAGTATTTGCAGGGGTTCACTCATTTCGACCCACCACCTTTCTTACAGCCTGAACAATATCTTCTACATCAGGCAGGATCTCGTTTTCTAAGGAAGGCGCGGCGGCCACTGGCAGGTCGCGCGCGGCAACGCGCACTGCCGCTCGCAATCTTCCGCCGACCTCTTCCAGTGCCCGCGCCATAACCTCTGCCCCCCAACCGCCGGTCAGGTTTCCCTCTTCCACGGTCACCAGGCGTCCGGTGCGTTTTATCGAATCCGCCAGCGCGGTGATATCAAAAGGAGCCAGGCGGGTAGGAATGACCAGTTCCACAAAGATCTCATCCTCGTAAGCCAGTTTCAGCATCGCCTGGCGGGCCAGCTCCGCCATGTACCCATAGGCTGTAAGGCTCACCCGCGCCGCGGGCGCGCCGCTTACCCTCACCAGGTAGGTGGGGGTGTTCATTGACGCGTTCTTCACGGGTTGTTCAACCAACCAGTCCAGTTCAGGGAGGTCTTGCGGCTGGTAGACAGGCAGCAGGTACTGCAGCTTGTTCTCAATAAACAGCACAGGTTCCTCAGTGCGCAAGATAACATCCTCCAGCAGTCCACCCGGTTGCTGCGCATCGTTTTCACCGGTCAGGTTCAGCGGCGCAATCAGCGTTAATCCCGGTATGCCGATGAAAAGTTTTTCCAGGGTTTGTGAGTGCGTTGGCCCATAG
>JAAZNW010000136.1 GCA_012798065.1 Chloroflexota bacterium | reverse complement strand
CTGATCAAAGATGTTCACCAGTGAGGTAATTTGCTCCACATCACCGGTACCAACATGGGTGTCCAACAGCTTCTGGATGCGCGGTTCGTATTGCGAAAAATCGACCACCTCGGCGTAGCGCCGCTGAACAGATGCTTTTAATTTGGAGAAGAATTTTAGATCGCTTCGGTACTGTTCGACCTTCTCAGGCGGAGTTTCTTCCAGGAATTTAACACTTGATAAGGCAATCGATAATGTTTTAGCGTATTTTGAAAGTCTTTCGTAAAACTTTTCTCGCAAGGCATCGTCCGCCAGCAGGATTTCATACGCTTCCGCGTCGCGGCGGTTCTTGACTTCTTTGAAGGTGTCCCACAACACCGAATGGGCTTGCGCCAGCTGCGAAACGGGCTCGCTGATATCGGTCAGGATGCCAACCAGATCATCCTTATCAAATTCAGGTAGCGAGTTATACAGGTCAAGCGCATGGCTTAAATTCTCCAGAACACCATAATAATCCAGAATGTAACCGAAATCTTTACCCTCGTACAGGCGATTAACCCGCGCTATTGCTTGCAAAAGGGTATGATCTTTGAGTTTGCGGGTCAGATAAAGTACTGTATCGCGGGGTGCGTCAAATCCGGTCAGCAGCTTATCCACCACAATGATAATTTCGGGTGTTTCTCCGTTCTTGAACGCGTTGATGATTTGTTTGTTGTATTCGCGCTCGCTGCCATACTTTTCCATCATCCCTTTCCAGAATCGCTGGACTGCAAGGACATTTTCTTGATACAAATCTTCCTCGCCTTCGCGTTCGTCTGGAGGCGATATGAGTACATCTGATGTCACCATGCCAAATTCATCCAGAAACTGCTTATACAAAAGAGCAGTGGCTTTATCTGTAGCAACCAACTGACCCTTGAACCCAGTGCCCTGCCAGTTGTCACGATAATGAACGCTGATATCCCAGGCGATCCGCTGGACTTTTTGGGCAGCTTTGTTGAGTTGATCCGTGGTGGAATATTTTACCTTCAGGTCTGCAATTTGCGGCTGGGTCAAATCCTGAGTGATGCGTTCAAACCAGGTATCAATTGCCTTATCATCCACTTTTTGATCCACATGCCGGCCTTCATACAATAAAGGCACCACGTTTTTATCTTCCACCGCACGGGTGATGGTATAGGTGTCGATTAAGCCGCCAAACTGCCGGACGGTATCGTGATCCTTTTTCATCACCGGTGTGCCGGTAAAACCGATGTAGCAGGCCTCGGGGAGCGCCTGGCGCATGCGGGCGTGCATGGAACCGTATTGAGTACGGTGACCTTCATCCACCAGGACAAAGATGTTCGGGTTGTCATTGCGCGCGTTTTGACGCCCAACCGCAGCGTCAAATTTGTCAATCACGGTGGTGATGATGCGCTGCTTGTTTTCGCGCAGCATTTCCGCCAGGTCTTTGCCAGTGCGAGCCTGTTCCACTTCTTTGCCACAGGCGTGGAACGTTTTGTAGATCTGATCGTCCAGATCCACCCGGTCGGTGACCAGCACGATTTTATAATCCGGGATATCGGGCCTCAGCGCAATGGCTTTTGCCAGGAAGACCATGG
>JAAZNW010000091.1 GCA_012798065.1 Chloroflexota bacterium | reverse complement strand
TGATGGATGCCCTGCAAGACGAACTTGTTGCCCAGGGTTTGATCGAAGAAGTGCAGGTGCTCGAAACCTCTCGCATTGGCGGTTGCGATCAAGGGCCTGAATTAATGGTTTACCCAGAAGGCGTTCATTATTCCAATTTAACTGCTGATGATATCGCCTTCCTGGTCGAAGAACATTTCCTCAAAGGTCGTATTGCTCAGAAGTTCGTAACGGAAGAAAAAGCGTTCGCGGATGAAGAATTAAGCGCGCCTACCGCAAAAGAAATTCGTGTCGTTCTGCGAAATTGCGGCAAAATTGACCCTGAAAATATCGAAGATTACATCGCGGAAGATGGTTACCAGGCGCTGGGTAAGGTGCTATTTGAATCCACTCCCGAGCAGGTCATTGATGAAGTATTAAAATCTGGGCTCAGGGGGCGCGGTGGAGCGGGTTTTCCCACTGGAAAGAAATGGCAATTCGCTCGCGCCAGCCAGGGCTCGCCTAAGTATGTGATCTGCAACGCTGATGAAGGTGACCCAGGCGCCTTTATGAACCGCCGCGTTTTGGAAGGTGATCCACATTCAGTTATTGAAGGAATGATCATCGCAGCTTACGCAATAGGCGCTAATCAGGGCTACATTTATTGCCGGGCTGAATATCCCATTGCGGTTAAAACGTTGCGCATTGCCATCGACCAGGCCCGAAACCTGGGGCTGTTGGGGAAAAACATTTTGGGCAGCGATTTTAGCTTCGATTTGGAAGTGCGTATGGGCGCAGGCGCATTTGTTTGCGGAGAAGAAACCGCGTTAATGGCTTCCATCGAAGGGCAACGTGGAGAACCCAGACCTCGACCCCCATTCCCCGCTGTGAAAGGTCTCTTCGCCAAGCCATCCAACATCAATAACGTTGAAACCTACGCCAATATACCTCAAATCATTTTCCGTGGCGCAGAATGGTTTGCCGGCATGGGCACAGAGAAATCCAAAGGGACAAAAACTTTTGCCCTCGCAGGTGATGTTCAACATACTGGTTTGATCGAAATCCCATTTGGTCTCACCCTGCGTGAAATCGTCTATGATGTAGGTGGCGGCATAAAAGATGGCAAGAAATTCAAAGCCATCCAGACTGGCGGACCAATGGGAGGGTGCCTTCCGGAGTCTTACCTGGACCTGCCAGTAGATTATGAAGCCCTTACTCAAGCGGGATCGATGATGGGCTCTGGCGGTTTGGTGATCATGGATGAAGACACCTGCATGGTGGATATCGCGCGTTTCTTCATGGATTTCACGCAAGACGAATCATGCGGTAAATGCACTCCTTGTCGGGTTGGCACGCGCAGAATTCTCGAAATTTTAGAACGAATTTGCGCTGGTAAAGGTCAACCAGAAGATTTAGACACCCTTGAATACCTGTGCGCACAAATCAAAGA
This sequence comes from Chloroflexota bacterium, assembly GCA_012798065.1. Classification (GTDB taxonomy): domain Bacteria; phylum Chloroflexota; class Anaerolineae; order Anaerolineales; family Anaerolineaceae; genus UBA6107. Next base: position 4,474 of record JAAZNW010000091.1, on the reverse strand, counting down.
AGACTCGCTTTGCGGGTTAGGACAGGGAGCTCCAACCCCGGTCATCAGTACTCTAAAACACTTCCGAAAGGAATACGAAGCCCACATTTTAGAGAAACGCTGCCCCGCCAAGGTTTGCAAACCTTTGATCCGTTACGAGATCATCGATGGAATTTGCACGGGCTGTACTGTCTGTGCCAGGAATTGCCCGGTAAATGCCATCTCCGGCGAACGCCGCACTACCCACGTGATCGACCCAGATGTTTGCATCCGTTGTGGCATTTGTATGCAGGTGTGTAATTTCAATGCGATCGTCATTAACTGATACTTCACCCATACTCTGAATGACCAGGAGGAAGTAAATGCAAGGAAATGATAAAGATGGCGCGTTGGTGAAAGAAGCTGTACATGCGGCTGTTGAACATTTTGGAAGCAGCCAGGATGAATTAATCCCAATTCTAAATGAGATCAACCGTACCATCGGGTACATACCCGGGGAGGCTTTTGATGAACTTAGCAGCCTGCTGCGGGTTCCGCGAAGCCAGTTGTTCTCAGTTGCCAGCTTCTACCGTATGCTTTCCACCAAACCCAGGGGAAAACATGTAATCCAATTTTGCGAAAGCGCTCCATGCCATGTGGTCGGCGGGAGAGAAGTCTGGCAGGCCATTAAGGATTTCCTCAAGATAGAAGAAGATGAAACTACTCCTGATGGCCATTGGACCCTGGTAACTACCAGCTGTCTCGGTCTTTGCTCTGTCGGACCAGTAATGGTCGTTGATGATGACATCTACGGCAATGTTGATCCTGCTCAAGTAGCCAATATACTTGAGAAGTATCGCTGATTAAGGAGAGACCTATGAAAGCATATAGATCAATGGTACTGGTCTCCAGTGATCCCGCGAGTATTGAACAGGGAGCCAATGAGGTCTACCAGGCACTGCAGTCAGAAATCAATGCTTATGGTTTGGAGAATGAAATTTCTTTGACCATGGTAGGCGACGTTGGTCGCCATGATGCGGTCCCTCTGGTGATCGTTTATCCAGAAGCGGTCATTTACGGTCCGGTAACCAAAGAAAATGTTCATCACCTGGTCGAAGAGCATCTCTATAAAGGCCGCATCGCCTCTACATTGCAGGCGCCCATCAAAGAATTGTCAGGGAAAATCGCCTGGTTGAATACCCGTAAAGGCACCCTCCCAGCTGAACAACGCATTGTACTGGAGCGGGCTGGTATCATCGACCCGGAATCGATTGACGATTACATCATCCATGACGGTTATCAGGCATTGGCGAAGGCGCTCACAGAAATGTCGCCAGAGGAGATCTTCTCCACATTAGAGAAGTCTGGTTTGCGTGGTCGAGGCGGCGCGGGTTTTCCGACAGGTACCAAATGGCGGTTTGTTTACAAGTCCAAATCGAGTAAAAAATACGTCATCTGTAACGCTGACGAAAGTGAACCCGGAACCTTTAAAGACCGCCTGATTCTTGAAGGAGACCCACACTCGATCATTGAGGCACTGACAATTGCGGCTTACGCGGTTGGTGCTGATGAAGGATACCTTTACATTCGTGGAGAATACACAATTGCGCAGCAAAGAATGAAGAAGGCGATCCAACAGGCTGAAGAGATGGGCTTTTTGGGAGAAAACATTTTCAGTACTGATTTCAAATTCAAGCTTCATGTGCACAGTGGTGCTGGTGCGTACATCTGTGGTGAAGAAACCGCGTTGATCGAATCGATTGAAGGCAAGAGAGGTGAACCGCGCGCGCGCCCTCCATACCCCACCACAAATGGCTTATGGGGCAAACCCACCCTGGTGAACAATGTTGAAACGCTCGCCAACGTTCCCCCCATTATCCGTCATGGAGCGGACTGGTATCGAAGTTTTGGTCCTCCCAGCAGCCCCGGCACCAAAGTCTACACAATTATGGGGAATGTCAACCAGACCGGCCTCATCGAGGTTCCCATGGGGATCACTCTGCGTGAAGTGCTTGCCATTTATGCCAAAGGCATGAAAAATGGCAAGCCTTTCAAATTGGCCCAAACAGGTGGCTCATCAGGGTCTATCATTCCTGCCGTCCTCCAAGACACGCCTATGGATTTTGATTCATTCGCCAAGGCTGGCGTGGCCCTCGGCTCCGGCGCATTGTTGGTTTGCGATGAAGAAACCTGTGTTGTTGACCTGGCTCGTGTATTACTCAACTTTTTCCGCAAAGAGTCTTGTGGGAAATGCAACCCTTGCCGCATTGGAAACCAACGGGCTTATGAGATTCTCACCAATATTGCCGAAGGAACAGGTTCAATGCAAGATCTGGATGATCTTATGCTCTTAAGTGAAAACCTGTACCAGTTATCCAACTGCGGGCTCGGTCAGACAGCCGGAACACCAATTCGTGATATTTTGACTCATTTCCGGGCTGAAGTTGAGGCCCATGTACGGTTAAAAGTTTGCCCAACGGGAATATGCCCGATGAGCGGAAAACGAATCTAGAATAATTAACAGGAGATATTGGATTATGGTCACTGTTACTATCGATGGAAAAGCGCTTGAAGTTCCCGAAGGGATCACAGTTTTACGTGCAGCGCAGAGCGCAGGGATTGAGATTCCCACACTTTGCGATCACCCTCATCTCACGCCTTACGGCGGTTGTAGGTTATGCCTGGTTGAGGTGGAAGGCTATCGCACACTACAGCCATCCTGTACCCTTCCAGTCAACAATAATATGGTCATTAAAACGAATACCAAAAAGGTGCTTGATGCCCGCAAATTCGTGTTGACCTTGATCTTTAGTGAACGCAACCACTTCTGCCCTTACTGCCAGGTCAGCGGTGGAGATTGCGAGTTGCAGAACGCCGCCTATCATGAGGGTATGACGCACTGGCCGTTGCAGCCCAACTGGCAGCCGTACCCTGTAGACTCCTCTCATCCGTATATCATTATTGATAACAATCGTTGTATTCTTTGCAGACGCTGTGTACGAGCCTGCGACGAATTGATCGGTAACTTCACCCTTGGCTTCGAAGAAAGAGGAGCGCGCAGTATTCTCGTGGCAGATACCGGTGTTCCTTTTGGAGAGAGTACCTGTGTTTCTTGCGGCTCTTGTATTCAGGTCTGCCCTACAGGCGCAATGATCGATCGTTGGAGCTCCTATCTCGGGCATGAAGTTAAGTTCGATTCGACTAAAACCATCTGTGTGGCTTGCTCGATTGGTTGCGGTATCGAGGTATTCTCTCGAGACAATAACCTGGTAAGAATTGATGGCGATTGGGACAAGCCCATTAGCAGCGGCGTCCTTTGCGATCTTGGTCGTTTTAAACCAATGGTAGAAAAATGTGACAGAATCTTTACGCCAATGGTGCGCAAGAACGGAACCCTTAAAGCCGCTACCTGGGAAGACGCTCTGTCAGCTGCGGCTTCAGGGCTAAAGAGTGCGAAACCTAAGATCGCGGCGCTCATCTCAACCCGGCAACCGGTCGAATCGCTGCACCTTTTCAAGCAACTTTTCGCTGATAAGTTATCTGCCGAACTGGTAACTACGCTTGAAGAGGGTGCGAAAACTGCCTTGCTTGCTTCTTCTGCTGATGAATTAGGGAAGCCTTTTGAAAGTAAACTGGAAGAATTAAAAAGCAGCGACGCTGTTTTGGTTGTCGCCGATGACTTGGTGTTAGAACATCAGGTTGCGGGTTTCTTCATCAAGCGCAATCTTCCCAAGGGCACCAGCCTGGTTGTAGTGGATGCGGTAACAAATAAACTTGGCAAACTGGCAAATAAAAACCTTAATCCTTCCTCTGGAAGCTTTGAGGATGTCTTTGTCGGTCTGTCTTCTGCGGTGGCCAAGTTGGGTCTTGCAAATTCAAAGAAAAACATTTCAGCCGAAGCACTTGCGAAAGCCGCCGCTGCCACCGGCTTGGCTACAGAAGATTTTCTGGACGCCGCTTTCTTGCTTGCTTCAGCCACCAATCCGGTGATCGTCTATGCCAGTAAAGCGTTCTCATCTGCTCTGCGCGATTTCGCTTCTTTAATCAATGCAAAATTGGTCAGTCTTAAAGGCGAAGCGAACAGCCTGGCGGCTTCTCAACTTCATCTGGATAAACCTTTCCGCCCTGCTGGAGTTAACGCGGTTTATGTCGCCCTGGGAGATGATGAAATCACGCAAAAAATGGCCAAAGAAATCGAAAAAATCCCCTTCAAGGTGGTTCAGGCGACCTACGCTTCCGCTTTGACCGCTGGCGCGGATGTACTGTTCCCCTCGACCAACTGGTTAGAGCAAACGGGGCATTACATCAGCGCTGATGGTCATGTTCAAGAAGCCCTTCAGTCCTTAAAACCTGCTGAAGATGTACTCTCCGTGCGTGAAACTTTACTCAAACTCGCCGAACGGCTTGGCTTATCGTTAGATGAGAATTGGAGCAAGGACGTTCACTCCCGTGTAGCTCCTGTTTTAATTGAAAATTAGACAGGTATCCTTAAAAAGATCAAGGAGTACAAATGACT
>JAAZNW010000106.1 GCA_012798065.1 Chloroflexota bacterium | reverse complement strand
CTATCAGAGGGATTATATCTCTAAGGGGTGGGTCATTTTTATTCCGGCTTTCCTGGGTCAATTATATGTCGGCTGTGACATCGAGCAAGTCGTTGACGGTAAAATTACTAACAGGCAGGCTGCTGAGGTTTTGGGTTTAACTAAACGCCAGATTATCCGCTTGAAAGAGAGGATGAAAACGGAAGGAGTTGCGGGCCTGGCTCATAAAAACCGAGGTCGGATTCCTAAGCATGCCGTGCCTAAGGAAACTAAAGAAAAGGTGGCGATGTTGGCCCGGGGCCCTCTCCGAGATGCTAGCTGCCAGCAAGTGGCTGAGCTCCTGGAAGAGTTCTATGGGACTACTCTTTCAGCTAAGAGCGTGGGCCGGATCTTGAAGCAGGCTGGTATTCCCCTGGCCCATACTCACAGGGCGCCCAAGCGCCAGAAGTCACGTGACCGTATGCCCCAGGAGGGTCTCCTGGCTCAGATTGATGCTTTCCTGCCGGGCTTTATTGAGAGGTTTAACCGACGTTTTGCCCTTGCCCCGGCTGACCCAACATCAGCTTACGCCCCTGGCCCGTCACTGACCCGGCTGAAGTGTATATGCTAATCTAAAATTAGACCAGTTTAGCACCCCGTGCTAAACAAAAAGTTGACCACCCTGAGCCCCATCCCTGTTATGATGGGTTTGCAAAACAACATCAGACAGGGGGAAAGGAATTGCACAAGATGGTCGATAAAGAGTATATCAGAAAGCTGCATTACTTGGAAGGCTGGTCGATTCGCAAGATTAGCCGACAGCTTCCCGTATCTCGTCCAACTATCCGAAAGATGCTTTCGGATGAGGGGATTCCGAAATATAATTTAGTCGAACCACGCCCATCTCCAGTAATGGATGAGTATCGCCCTATTCTAGAACAATGGCTTCGGGAGGATGAATTAGCTCCGCCTAAACAACGGCATACAGCAACTCGGATGTTTGAGCGGTTACAAGAAGAGTATGGTTTTGCCGGAGCTTGCTCCACAGTACGACGTGTGGTGGCACAATTAAAGCAGTCTGTTCCTGAGGTCTTCATTCCACTAACAGCAGCGCCCGGCGAACAGATTCAGGTGGACTTTGGACATGCCCAGGTCATTCTTGCCGGTGTTGAGACAAAAGTCTGTCTGTTTTGTATGCGGCTCAAATACAGTCAAGCCCCCTATGTAATAGCCTTCCCTACGGAACGTCTAGAGGCCTTTTTAGAAGGACACGTGCAGGGTTTTACCTACTTAGGTGGAGTACCTCGTGAAGGGTTATATGATAAAGCCAAAACACAGGTTGTTAAAATACTTGAGGGTCCCAATCGTGAAGAACATGACTGGTTCTCAAGCCTGCGTGCACATTACTTATTTGACAGTCACTTTTGCCGGCCCCGGCACGGAAATGAAAAAGGTGCTGTTGAAAATTTAGTTAAATATGTTCGAAACCATGTTTTAGTTCCGGTCCCAAGGTATCAGTGCTGGGAGGATCTTAATGCTTCCCTACTTAAGTGGTGTGATAAAGAAAAGGACAAGCATCGCGCTGAATGGGAAGAGGAACAGCGAGCTTTACGACCGCTACCGTCTAAACCGTTTTGCGCAGCACGGCCACTGGCCGTTAAGGTAAGTCGCTATTCCCTGGTTGTTGTGGATCGAAATCGCTACTCTGTTCCTACAGAATATGTTGGGCAGAACCTCCTGGCAAAAGCCTATGTCGATCGCATTGAGATCCTAAGCCGCAGTCAGGTCCTTGCTACCCACACCCGATATTACGGCAGAGGCCATACCTCACTACAGTTAGAGCATTATTTAACGGCACTTGAGCGCAAACCTCATGCCGTTACCCATGCTACGGTTGTACGCCAGTTGCCTCAACCGTTTCAACAAGTAAGAGAGAGAATGGAACGTTCACACAGCACTGGCTACAAAGACTTCTTAAAGGTACTTTTGTTAACACAGGATTATTCATTGGAGGATGTCTGTCAAGCGATTACAGCGGTTGGTCCCTTCCAGGCTAACGATACCTCTCTGCGTCAACATCTAAACGCACAACGAGAATTACAGTCAATCCCCAAGGACCCTTTACTCGTCTCAATCAAGCCACTGATAACAGTAACGGATACCCAGAGGTATGACCAATTGATACAGGGGGTAAGACTATGATTTCAGATATTATGGAAGCCCAAATTGAGATTTCGTGTAAGGAGCTTCGCCTACCTGGTATTAGACAGCAATTTCGGGCTTTAATCCGAGAAGCTGTTGATCAGGAAATGGATCACACCCGCTTTCTCAAAGTATGTTTAGAGCAAGAACTGCATGATCGGCGCCAGAAAAAACAGCAAACACTTCTGCGGCAGGCCAAGTTCCCGAGTACGAAAACACTAGCGGACTTTGATTTTACAAAGGCTCCTCAACTACCGAAAGCAAAGATCCTGAAACTGGCAGAAGCTGATTTTGTAAAACGCCGGGAAAACGTTATTTGCATCGGAAAAGCCGGTACCGGTAAAAGCCACATTGGTATCGCCTTAGGTATGGGAGCGATACAGGCGGGATTCCGGGTTCGGTTTATTACCGTAATGCAGTTGCTGCAAGAACTACAGCTGGCAGAATCTGAATACCGATTGCCCCGATACCTAAAGACTTGGAACAAGGTTGACCTTGTCATTTTAGATGAATTAGGCTATGTCCCTCTGGGGGATAACGGAAAGCTCTTATTCCATTTTATTTCCCAACGCTACGAGCAAGGCAGCTTAATTGTCACATCCAACTTGGAGTTCTCCCGATGGGTAGAGGTATTAAGCGATCCTGCTCTAACATCAGCGCTACTGGACCGGCTTACCCATCATTCTCATATTCTTCTGTTTGAAGGAGAATCTTATCGGTTCAGAGAAAGTCTGGCACGTCAGGAACAGGGGGTGATGGAACAAACCTCTTTCGAATTAAGTGAGTAAGTAGCATTTATTTTTTTGCCAGGGTGGTCAATATTTCGGTTAGCAAAGTGGTCAACTTTTAGATTGACAAATAGACTGAAGCAAATTCTTGCCATCCGTGAGGATCGTAAGGCGTCTTGCAGTTCTTCTATCTCCTATCTAGGTCGCTCTTACCAACTGGTGGACACTAAGGGTGCGGTCGTTCCTTTGCGCCCAAGGGCAACGGTTACGGTACTTACCCAGCTGGATGGTTCTTTGGGTGCCCTGTATGGCGGTAATTACTATGCCCTGCAGGAGTTTACCTCTGTGCTTGGAGCAAAGGCGGGAGAGATTAAAAAGGTTCCGGCCCATAAGGCCTATAAGCCTGCTCCAGACTATCCCTGGCGCCGGATGCCTATTAACCTGACTAAAAAGGGGTGGCTTTAGCTATGGATAATTCTTTACCTCTTACTCAAAGGGGGTGACATTTTCTCTGTCCCTTGACATAAAGAAAAATATTTTTTATTGTTTTACACCACCGGCCATCATATCGACTAGATATCTTTGCAAATAAATGAACAAGACTACTATTGGAACTGTTACGATTGCAGACATAGCCATGATTTCTGCCCATTGGATCATATATTCACCTCTAAAGCTTGTTAATCCTAATGGAAGGGTCCACAAGCGGGCTTCCTTTAGAAATACAGATGCAAAAAGGTAATCACTCCATCCAGTTACGAATGCTACTAAAGCAATTGCCGAAATTGATGTAATCGAAAGAGGAAGGATAATACGTAAAAAGATCTGCCAAGTTGAACAACCATCGATCTTGGCTGCTTCTTCAATCTCGTATGGTATAGTGTCAAAGTATCCGACAAACAACCATGCACTAGTTGGGAGAAAAACTGCTAAATAAGTAGCCCCCAGAGTCCAAAGACTATTGACCAGGCCTAATCTTGAAACGGTAATATAATATGGGACCAGAATGATAACCCATGGGATAGTCTGAGTGAAAGCTATGAGAAACCATAATATCCATTTTCCTGTGAACTTAAACCTGCTAATTGCGTAACCCGACATAGCTGCAAAAAAAATGGCAAAAAAAGTTGCTATCCCGCAAGTCACGATACTATTCATACTCCACTGAATAAAACCGTAACCACTAAATTTATAATTAAATAGGGCATTGTAATAAGCTGATAGCGTTGGATTTTTAGGTATTAATCCAATTTCTAATGAAAATATATCGTGAGAAGACCTGAAAGAATAAGAGAGCATTATCACAAAAGGAGCCGTAATTGCTAAGCTTACGATAATTACCATAAAATATAAGACACTTTTACTTATCAATCTCTTGACTTTGGTTATCATCATAGATTTTCCCTCTTCTGAATACTTTTGAAATAGATAGATGTGAATAATAAACAGAATAACAATAAAAGAACACCTTCGGCACATGCAACACCAACCTTATAAAAGCGAAAGGCATTTAAATATATATCAATTCCTATAATGTTTGTTCCATTATTAGGGCCTCCTTGAGTAATTAGATAAATCAGCTCAAACTCTTTTACTGTCCAAAGGATTTGTAGAACTGCTAATATATTCCATATCGGTTTAATCAGTGGCCAAGTAATTTTCTTAAATTGTATAAAACCACTAGCTCCATCGATTGATGCTGCATCATAATAATCCTTGGCTACGCTCTGAAGAGCTGCAAGTAGCATGAGTGAGACGAATGGAAAGTTTTTCCAAATACTTATGCAGATGATAGTGCCTAAAGCAAGTGGACCACTTGCAAAAAACTGGATTGGACCATGGACAAAAGGCAATTTACTTACTAAAGCGTTGAGTAGCCCATAGTTAGGATCTAAAGAAATACGAAAAACATTAGTAACTACAACCGTTGGCATAGCCCAGGGAATAAGCATAAGTCCACGGACAAAAGATCTTCCTAAAAAACGTTGGTTTAGCAATAATGCAACCCCAAGACCTAGAGCCATTCTCCCAGCGACGTTACAAAAGGTATACACTAGAGTATTAACTGTCATAATAGGGAAATGTGTGAGACCAAAGGCTTCACGAAAATTATCAAGACCAATAAAAGGATGAGTGGGCGAGGGCATGGTTAAGACCCATTCTTGGAATGCCATGATAATAGCACGTATAATTGGGAACAGGATAAATATACTCATGATAGCAATTGATGGTATAATAAATTGGAGTGTTATCAAAATATCTCGATTTTTATAGCTAACACGCTTAAATGCCTCTTTTGCCATATATTACGCTCCTCCTTTTGTTTCAATCATTTCAATCAGGATACAACATCACTTAAAAAATTGAAAACCGGCTTCAGATCAGATAGTGTCAACTTATTGTAGGAGTACTTCTTAAAATCCTCTTCCTTCCTGACTTTGTTGAGTATGGTTCTTTCTTGAACCTCATCATCCAGAAAGTATTGTCTTTTT
>JAAZNW010000135.1 GCA_012798065.1 Chloroflexota bacterium | reverse complement strand
TTCAGGAAATGATAATTTATTTAGCAACCGTACGTTCCGGACGATGCCGGCTAGCGGCCCCTTTACCTTTATTGTCATCAGCGATTCACAGGAAGGTCATAATTATACCGAGATGAAACGGTTCAAGTACGTGGGCGAGGCCATCGCGAAAGAGACCAACGTGCTTTTTATCCTTCATGGCGGGGATTATGCAGGGCATGATTCCAGGGACTTATGGACCACATTTTTCCAGGTGGCCGACGGGATGCTCGCGAAATTCGCCATCTTTCCCGCCATCGGAAACCATGAATATCACAATGGCGGTACAACCAACGGCCCCACCGCAGCCGATCAATACCATTGGGCATATGGTATCGGTATGGATAAGCCCTTAAATTACTCCTTTGACTGTTCCGGTATCCGATTTGTCATTCTTAGCTCCCCGGATCCGAATAATGCCAATGGCGATGATCCACACACCTCCCTGGCCCTCGCCCTGAGTCAGGAACCCTGGCTTGAGGAGCAACTTGACAATGATAATCTGTTAGGTGTATTTACCATTCACCACCACCCTATCTGGGATTATTACAATACTACAGCGAACCCAAATCTTGAACCCTGGGAGAAACTCTATCATACCTATGATATTAGCGCAACTTTCGCAGGCCATACGCATAATTACCAGAGATACTCGATAAAGGGGATTCCCTATTTCATTGTCGGCAATGCTGGTGGTAGGTGTGCTGACCTTACGGGGAATGCCTCGCCGGCTGGTTACAAATTCGGCGTAAATAAAACATTAGGATATCTCAAAGTCACTGTTAATCCGGCACACAATACGGCAACAGCACAAGAGATTTTTGTCGCCCATGTTAACGAGGATGATGACGATGAGACACCGATGGTCTATGATCCACCAGTCATCGCGGATACGATAAAGTTCCCCCTTAAAGTTAATGAAAGCCCTACACCTACTCCTAACACAATGATAAAAAAAGAGGATATATAGATCGGAAACAAGGATGCTGAAGCATATGGATCTGGATTAGCGATGAATAACATTAATATAGGAACTACTCAGGGATCTTGAACACCAAGATACTCCCTCCTCCAAAGGTTCTCGATCCTTTTCCTCTTCGTCAATCCAGAACGGTCTGACCGTCTTCGTGAAATTGTGCATGTCATCTTAAGTCATATTATGACATCAACGCCTATAGATGGGATGATTTGTGAGCTATGGAAATGATGATTCTGGGTATATAAAGGAGGCATGTTTTCAGCATACAGATAAATAGGATTTTATGTCATAAGGACTGACGGAGAGATCGCTAGGTTGAGGCACTTTTTCTTAGACGAGACGGAGCAGATTGATCATCAGGATATCACTTAAAATCTTCGAAGTCGCGTATTCCATCGAGTATTCTCTTTATCGCTTTGGTATTGCTCCAGACTTCGATGATTTCGGCTTTTTTGATTTTGTTGAAATGGTTATCATTAGTAATCAGGACTGCATCAGCATAAAGGCAGGTCGCAGCATGAACGATATCCGAAAGTTCGCTCTCTGGGAAGAATGCTGCACAGGCATCTATTTCCTCCTGAGATGGATTCACTTGGATCACTGCCTTCTTCAGATAATCCAGAAGCTCGTATGCGCCCAACGTCTTGGCATATTTCTCATATTCAAAAATAAGGAGTTCATTGGCAAAAAGCTCCGCTGGGCTATCCAGAAGATAATAGATGAGTTCCGTGCTCTTGGTCCATCCGCGTTTGACTGCTGCGATGAAGACGGTATTATCGAGAAGATACTTTGAACTTTTGGCGGGCAAGCTGGTTGCTCTCCTCCTCGATTTCGTTTTCTAGCTTATCAAGATCGATTGACTTAGCTTTCTCTATTGCATCTTCAAGCAGCAATCGCAGGTTGATCTTCTTGAGGACGATCGTATCCTCTCCAAGGTCCTCAGCTACGAACTCGTCTCCCTCTTTCAGCTTCATTCTGTGTCGGAGGTTGCTGGGTAGTTGTACCCTTCCTCTATCGTCTACTTTAGCGAGCGGCATCTTACCCATTTAACCCATTTATACCATATATATTTATGGCTTTCCAGGCCTCAAATGAAAAGTTATACGTACTACTTTTATACAGCCTTCCAGGCCGCTATAAGCGGTCAGCACAATTTTATAAATATGCTTTCAAGGTCGTAAGGTATAGGGTGGCGCTCCAGATACTACAGCGTAATTTGATTCTAGACGATGTTGGTTATTCGATAACGGGCAATTGTCGATAAATCATTCCATAGTCTATGGAATAAATCAGGTAGGCAGAAGCAAAAATAGGGCTTGTTAGTAATGGGAAGAAAAGAGGGATGCGCCCTGCAAGTTACACGTACTTGACTTATTTACTAGGATTTTTTGGCCTCTTGAACTACCCAATCAAGGACATCAAGGAACTGTTTTAGCGAATCTTCATTCTTGAGCGCAGATAAATCAACCTTCGGAAAACGAGCAATAGCATCTATAGGGATATCAAAACCAGGAATCTGGTTCAGACGATCTAAAAGCTCTTTGCGTTTTGATTCTGCATCAAATGGTGGCCTCCTTTGCAGCCATTTGAATTGAATTTCTATTTTGCCATAAGACCAAATCGCGATCGGATAGTAGTCTATACCATTGTAATCGAGTATAGGGAAAAAAGACCCGTCGAAATTGCCTTTACCCCACAATAAACGCGGCAATTTATCCTTAGTCCATTCCAAGATCTTCTTGGCGATATCTACTTCATCAGGACCTCGTCTCGATTCCAAATCCTTGGAGAAAGAGTCCCAATCCCACTGCTTTTTAGTGCGGATCTCTTTTTTCGCAGTCGCTTCTTCCGTTTGACCAATAACCCTTGGAATTAGAGATCGCTGGTTTTGTCCTACGAACTGTTTTATCTCAACTGCGAGCACTTCTGCCCGGTACATTTGGGAATTTAAGAATTCAACTATGCGACGAAGTTCTACAGGAATTTCGTCGGCCACGAAGAGCATGCGTATTTTGCCTTCCAGGAGATTGGCTTTAGCTTTTTGCCAGAACACTTCTTGGTCGTCTGAAGCATTAAGGAACTCTTCGATTTTTAATTGGGGATCGATACCTTGCTGCCTACAGGTAGCTTCAAACATTTTCTGGATTTCATCTATCGGCCAATAGACTACGGCATTGGCTGCGTAATCCAGCATCTGCCCCACGACTTTGCGCCGCACATCAGTGTTGCTGCTCTTTTTCACTTCTACTATTGTTGGTATGGCATCTTGGTCGAGAAATAAGTGGTCTACCGACCACCTGTTAGCCCCATTCTCTTCAGATGGCAATGCAGCCTCACGAGAAATCAGAAGCCATCTCCTGGGGTTGGTATCATCTATTTGATCCCCGGCCATAAGATTGGGGTATTTTGCGAGCAGCTCTTGCAGAAGATCCTCCGAATGGTAAGGTTGTTCGGACATCTCCACAAGTTGACCATCGGCCTGGATAAGGAACATTCCACTGCTCATGTCAGTTTCATCAAGACTCACAAGATAAAATGCTTTTGCCGAAAATATATGCAGCTTTGCTGAGGACTTGCCAGAATACCGAAAGATGCATCTATGGCCATCCCTAAGCTATTCCTGCGGGAATTCTAATGGAGAAGGAGCAACAAAGGGAGAAAATACTAAACCACCCAAAGCCATTATCGCCAAATCAGCGTAGAGCCGTCCTCAGTGACAAGCAGCACATCAGGATCATCGCTGGTGCGGGTGCTGGCAAAACCGAGACATTAACCAGAAGAATCGTCTACCACCTCATCTACGAAGAGATCGACCCGGCTGCCATAGTGGCATTCACCTTCACCGACAAGGCCGCAGAGGGCATGAAGAGCAGGATCTACGATCGGCTTAAAGACCTGGGCCGGGATGATCTTCGTGCCCGTATCGGAGACCTGTACGTGGGCACAATCCACGGCTACTGCTTCCGGCTTCTTACAGATTATTTCAACTACGGCAACCACGATGTATTCGATGAGAACCAGGAGAGAGCATTCTTATCGATAGTAGGCAAGGATCTGGGGCTTGCAAATGCAGGAAATTATATCCGAAATTGCAAAAATTTCCTTGAGACCGTAAAGGTGGTCGAAGGAGAGCTCATCAGTGACGAAGTCCTCCAGGAAAATTCACCGGATTTCCTCGAAAAGCTCAACCTGTACAAATCCAAATTAAAGGAGAACAAGCGCCTGACCTACGATAGAATGGTGAGTCTGGCAGTCGAGAATCTTGAAGAAAAACCAGACTCCTTCAAGCACATCAAGTATCTTCTGGTGGATGAATACCAGGATATAAACCGGGCCCAGGAAAAGCTGATCCAGCTCATAGGCAGAAACGCCGGCATATTCATAGTAGGTGATCCGAGGCAGACGATCTACAAGTGGCGTGGATCTGATGAGACCTGCTTCGAGGATTTTGCAGAGATCTATCCAGATGCAGAAACCATCTACCTAACAGAAAACAGGAGAAGCGGAAGAGACATAATCGACCTGGCAAACTCCTTCGCAGACAGCTTTGAGACCATCCAGTACGATCACATAGTGCCAACGAGAACGGACAACGGCATAGTGGCTCATATGGTTGCGAGCACCGATGCAAAAGAGGCTGGATGGATTGCCACCCAAATAGAGAGCTACGTACACAAGGGGCTCTGCGAATACAGCGATATCGGCATACTTCTGAGGAGCGTGTCTACATCCGCACCGCCTTTCATCGATGTGTTCCGGGACAGAGGCATACCCTTGATCATCGGAGGTGGTGTGGGGCTATTCAGAAAGGATGAGGCTCGGGCAGTAGGCATGCTCTTTTCCTGGCTTTTTGAGAAATCCCACTGGAGGCTGGACCCACGGAGAGCAGACACTGTTATCGATGGAAAAGATATGCTTCCTTTTGCCATCAATGCCTGGAGGGCTGCAGTTCCTTATTCCCTGCCAAACGATATGGCGGACAAGCTAAAGATATGGAAGAGCGAGACACTCTCAGGCAAGTTCAAGCACTTCACAGAAGCCTATCAGAAGCTGCTGAACATCCTGGGTTATTTAGCTCTTGATCCCGAGGACCCAAATCAGGCCGTTATTATGGCCAACCTGGGCAGGTTCAATACCATCCTCACAGACTACGAGACCGCTGCCATGCTTGGTGGAAACGAGCGGGATTGGGTCAGGGACACGGCTGGCCTATTCGAGTATATCACAGGCCACGCCAACGGCACCTATGACGAGAAGATAGGGGATGACCTCCGAGGGATTAATGCCGTACAGCTCACCACCATCCACCAGGCAAAAGGGCTGGAGTGGCCGATTGTGTTCATGCCGGCTCTGACGTCAAACAGGTTCCCCTCAAAGAACACAGGAAAGCAAAAGAAGGTCCTGATCGACAGAGATCTCTTCGATGCAGCGAGATACGAGGGCACAGTCGAGGATGAACGCAGGCTCTTCTACGTGGCCGCCACCCGGGCCAAGGATGTGCTCGTTTTCAGCTCGTTTACAGGAGCGAAGAGGGATGTATTCGAGAGCTCGTTCGTCTCAGATCTGCCCAGGGGATCGTATATTGAGCTATCGGAGCACGACTTGCTGCCTGCTTATGAGATCTCCAAAGGGGCCGATCCTGAGGACATACAGACCTTCAGCGCAGGACAGATAATCGCCTACAAGACTTGCCCCTACTCCTACAGATTGAATCATGTTTGGGGATATAAGCCAGGGTTCTCCGAGTATCTTGGGTATGGCAAGACCCTTCACTTCTGTCTACGGCTGGCGTCTGATATGATAAAGAACCAGGGATGCAGCCCTGTAAATGCTATCGAAACTGCATTAGACGATCACTTCTTTTTGCCATTCATATTCAGCGAACGAAGCGAGAGGATTCAACAAGCTGCTAGAGACAAACTGATACGGTTTGTAAAAGAGAGGGCAGAAGACATGAAGCAGATCAAGGAGGTGGAGGCAAGGGTGGAGTTCCCACTGCAAAAGGCCACAGTGACCGGCCGGATCGATGTTCTGCTTCATGACGGCAACTGCATTGAGATCCGGGATTATAAGACCTCCAAGGATAGCACCACTCACGACGATTCATCCATTCAGGTGCAGATGTACGCCCTGGGAATGAGCATGATAGGGGAGGTGGTTTCCAAGGGATCAGTGGCCTATCTGGATGATGCCTCTCTGCGGGAGGTGGGCGTCAGCGACAACGATCTGGTCAAGGCAAAAGAGGCTGCCCAGCGGCATATTGCAGGCATAATCACCAAAGACTTCACGCCACAACCCGGGCAGCATTGCCAGAGTTGCGACTATGGAGCGATCTGCAGATGGAAAGGATGCTAAAAAAGTGGATGGGCCACTACCGGGCATCAATAGGCTCTGGACCATCGTTCTGGCTCCGAGAAATATCTTCCTCAATAGTCAGTGGTACGGAATCTATGAGAACCTCCTGAGCCTTCCGCTTCTTCCTGTACTGCCGAATCTCGGCCTTCTGCTCATCAACGGCCTGCTCGTACCAGTATCTCATCATTTTCGCTGCATCCTCATGTGCCAGGTCGCTCATATGGTTCCTCTCCGACCAATCTGAGAATGCATCCGGCCTGAGAGCCATGTATCTGTGGAGTCTCTGCTCTACAACCTGCTTCCAAACCGCTTCCTCCGGCGTATCCGGCCCGAAGTCCTGCTTTAATTCCCCGTATAGGCCCACGGTTTTCAGGATATGGACCGCCGCCGTTATCGCTACTTTCTCATCCCCAGAGGAGAGCCCCTTGGTAAGGACATTCACCGCTTCATGGGCTAGGGATTTGAGCCGGAGCTTCGCGTCTACCCATAGCTCTTCTCTTCTGACACTTAATTCGGCGCTGAAAAACGGGTTTTTGTGCCATTTTGTGATCGTCTCACGCCTGACACCGACCAGTTCGGATACCTCGCGGTCGGTTTTGCCTAGAATCAGAAGATCGATAGCATTGAGCTGCTCCGGGGTCAGCTTAGGAGCTTCGGATCGCTCCTGCATCTGTTCGTAGGTCTTACTTATTTGCTCTTGAGTTAACGTCATTCAACCTCTTGAGGCTTTTAAGCATCTGCACTTTGGTTTTTCGCATCCTTTCAGCATCTTTCAAATTGCCCTGGGATCTGAGCTTTCTTTCCCAGGCTTCACAGTCTTCGACCCGCTTCCCGATCAATTCCTTCCCGATCAATTCTATGAAATGCTCTGCAGACAGATCCTCTCGCTGGGAAAAACAAACCCTAGATTTGTCTATCTCCTCCGATCTCATGAGAGCCCTGCTTCTGCCATCGCTTTCTTCAATCTGCTCTTGGCCAAATCCTCGACCTTGTTCTCAAAATAGACCTCATTCATCTCTCTAAGAGGATCGAATTCCAGCAAATGTCTCGGCTTAGCCGGCTCTTTGGCAATTAACTCCTTCCGGGCTTCACCCCTCAGTCTTTCAAGGATCACTGCCTCAGGAGTCATCGGCCCATTTATTGGTAGATCGGTATCTCCCAGGAGCTTGGTGCCCTGCAAAATATACTTAGAAGCGGCCAGGGCGGCCTTGGGATCGCCGCTGCCTAGCTGCTGCTCCACCACATCCAGAGCTCGATTGGCCAGGGACTTCAGCCTCTCACGCGCTTCGTTCCACAGCTCAGAACGCTGCCGGTTCAGCTCGGCTATGAAAAGAGGATCATGGTTCCTCCACTCCGATACAGTTTGCCGGCTCACGCCCACGGCCTCGGCTGTGGCTCGATCGCTCCGGCCCTGCAGCAAGTGCTCGAGGGCGTTCATCTGCTCCTGGGAAAGCTGTCGGGTTTTGTCTGGTTTTGTCGCCTTTTCCATCATCATACCCCCTTTTCATCAACTTCAGACCAAGACCTAAGGATCAGTTCTCCTTTATCGGTATCCAGTACAATAGCCAAGTCACCGCCCTGGCTTAAGCCCAAGAACTCGGCCAACACCGAGGGTATCGATAATCTGTAATGGCCTCTTCCATCCTCGGCCAACTTTCTTTTATATATCAAGTTCGTTTTGTGCAAAGAATCACCCATGTATGTCCTAATTGTCCACTAATCATATTTAAATCTTTGTACAAAAAGGTATATTTTGTATATTAAGTGGACATTTGTCCAAATAGACGTTAGGCACTTACCTCGCTCCCGTAGCGGATATGCTTACCACGTGGGCATGTCTCGCAGTAGCATCTGACCAGATCTCCACATTTATCAAGCAGGGTTGAGCAGCTGAATGGCTTGAGGCTCTTGCTGTAGATTGATTCTATCTGGTACGTGGTATATTCCAGCTTGAAGTCGTCTTGATGCCTGAATAGGTCAATAGCTGCCTCTTTTGACAGCCCGGAATTGCAGGCATCAATCGCTATAGCCGTTCTGGCCGCATGGCCGGAACCACCGCTGAGCTGGACACGGCTGTCAATTAGGTGCTGCAGACATGGGTGGAACCCGGAAGGTCCTGGCGCAGATCCATTATCCGAGATAGGTGCACGAACTGGCTTCTGTGCAGGCTTTCGCAAGGGTTCAGGAATCTCAAACAAGCGCACCAGCCCGGGCAGAGGCACGTACTCAAGAGGCTTGAAGGTTTGAGGATCGAGAAATCCTGATCGTCTGCCAGTTTTATTGTGGAAGCACAGCGGAAGCTTGACAGGATTGCCAAACTCTGCCTTGTCCGAGTTGATGCTCTGTTGCTTCGGCCAGATCTCACATTTGATTCCAGCCTCTGCTGCTATCTGCCGGCTGAACTTGAAGGCATTATAGGTCCTCGTGGGAACCAAGAACACCCAGACATGATAGGAGTCTTCTGAGCCTGATGCTTCTAACAGGTAGGGAATGGAATAGCTGTCCAGCACAGCGAGAAGCCTCTTGACATCCTCCTGAACTTCAGGGTTGCTGTTGTCGTGGTTATCGAGATCATAGCATATCCATGAAACTCTATCATCTCTGTCGATTTGGTAGACGGCTATGCAGAAACGGTAACCTTGTGGCATGAGCTGACCTCGGACATGTTGCTTGATGGCATCCAGATTTATGTCATCAAGCGATTTGACCTCTTTATAGTAACTCCATTTTTCATGCCGAACGTCCCAATACTGCTTGGCATAGCAGTCCGAGCGATTGACAAAGTAGATTCCCAGGAACAAGGCTAGTTGTTCCTGGTCACCTTGCCACACCTTGACATAGTTAGGGAGAAACTGCCCATTTTGCCTATAACTATTAGTATAGGCATTTTGGGCACTTTCTCCCTCACCTTGATACTCAGTAGCACGGTTAAGAATGTTCTCAATGTCGACCTTACCTCGCTTCAGGGCGATAATGTCCTCGCAACCCTCGATTCCAGCAATATATTCACCCACAGAATGCCGTTCTTTGTGGCTTGCCGTTCGATCCTCTGCGAAAACCCTAGGCGGCTCGATTAAAGTGTTAACCTGCACCTTGAACTTTGGTGTTCGTGCTGCAGATCCGCCGGGCAGCTTGTTCTCATGGATCTCCAGCAGCTCAAGCCGCCGCCCGCTTCCCCAGGTAACCACGTCAGCAACTTGCTCTGCTCTTATCCCTATGCAGTAGACCTTGCTCTCCACCTCGCCTTTTGGATCTTTGACCCTGCTCCATGCCTGCCAGCTGGCCGCCTGAACGTTTTGAGTTCGGAGAGACTGAGAATGCAACCACCGGGCCTCTGAATCATTGCCCCATGCCAGGTGATCGCAGGCATTGCTCGGAATCTCCGCCAGTCCTATGGCGATGCAGACTCGATCATCCCTGGCCACGCCCATGGTCATGTCACTGCGATAGAAGTCAACCTTGGGTGCAGCCGCGCCGAGAACCTCATGGAGCTTTCTCTCTATCACGCCTGCTTTACGCATGTTTGGCGCCAGGATGTATACTGCTGCCTCTTCCTTGCAGATCTCCACGATCCTGGCTACAATCCGGTCCAGGCTGCGGGCGAAGTTACGAGAGTTCAGTCTCCACCTGTCCGGGTAAATGCTCATCTTGGCATTGGTGTTCCTCAGATCTGGGAACACCACCTCCTTCACGAGCTTTCCCGATAGACCTTCGAAGAACTCCGAAGATGGCTCTATTAGTGTGGCAGAGCTGTATATATGGTCCGCATTAGGAACGTACATTGTAAGGAAGTCCCTCAGGCAGCGATGGAGAGCCCCCACGTTGCCTGAGATGTATGTCATACCTTCTGTGCCCTCGTTCTCACGGACATAAGAGATGGCCGCCCAATATCCACCCATAATGCTTACGATGTCTCGGATGGCCAGGATCTCATCGTCTCTCAAGCTTAATTCATCTCTTCTCTGTGCCAGGGAGAACAGTTCGTTCCAGGCCGCAGACAATCTCTTGAACCCCAATTCCGCTTTTATTGAGACGAGCTTGGAGAGGTGCTTGCCCACGTACCCAGCATCGCCTTCTGCCTTCAGGGCGGTTAGGGTCTCCAGATTATCATTGCAAAAATCCACCCAGCTTTGACAGATCTCTGTAAGCATTGGGTATCCTTCTGGGATGGGTACACAGTAAAACGCCTGCAACCTTGCGGCCGGGGGCAAGGAGACGGTGTGGGCCTCGTCCAGCAGCACTACATCGACCTGGGCTAACTTGTGTTTTATCTGCCGGGCAATCTCCGACTTGGCGAGCATCAGGGCATTTATTTTGGCATAGGTTAGCGAGATCACGGGAGGTTTATCGGCCTCTAAGATCTCGGTTACAGGGCATTTGCCCATTGAAGGGCATTCCTGGCAGTCCGGCAGGGGAAGGGGTATCTTTGCCAGGAAATGATCTTGCTGTACCTGCTCCTGCAAGATGGGACAGAAAGAGTTAGCTGGGACGATGATAGCTCGTCCCTTGCTGGCTTTCATCACTGTCTCGGAGAGGATCTTGCTGGTGGGGCTCAGCACCAGTATCGTCTTCCCCGCCTCCATTGCCGCCAGAACGGCCGAGGTGGTGAACCCGGCTCGAGTGGACTTGAAGACCTTGCAGCTCCCAGAACTCAGAACCTCGGAGGCGGCGGCGACCAATTCAGGATTGATATCCTTCATTGTGCTGTCGCCTCTTTGTTGGCCTCTATTGCAGGATCTCTGACTACGCCCCACTTTTTGTCGATTGCTTGGCGTTGTTTCGGGGAAATGTGGATATTTTCGTATATACTATACCGTATCTGCTTGAATTTGGCCGCCTGTCTGGATGTAAGGTAGTGCCTTCTCCAGACATTTAGTAAAAAATCTTTCTCCCAATCGTTGATTATGCCCTGCTTAAAGGCGTAGTCAATGATGGCCGGATTGATGCGCCCTTCTCTTAATGCCGGGAATATCCGTTTCAGGGTATCGAATTCAGTTGAGACTTGATTGATACAGCAGTTTCCGATCTCTAAAACGGTGCCATTGACTTCATTCTCGACAACACAAATCTCGCAGATGGGATAGTGACCGCATTCACATGCCCTGGCGTCTTCAATATCAGCATACCATATATGATCCAATCGCCATTCTTGTCTGGCGTCTCCCCATCTTTTGGCCTCAGAGTACCTGAGAAGCACAGGGATTATGGGTGCAGTCTTATCTTCGTTCTCCGAAACATTTTTAGTTAAAGACCTATTTTCGACTATTCAATCACCACATTACCTTAGACTCAGAGGTCACACTAGGATCGATTTTAGGATGCAAAACACACTCTGCAGAGCTATGGTGATACTTCTTGGAAAGGGAGGTTCCAGCTCCCTGACCATTACTACCGCAACCCTTCTACATCATTTTCTTGTCCTCTCGTATAACCTCCTAACCTAAAAAACAGATATAGTTCACCATCTATATAAATCTAATTCTAAGTAGATACTTACTTAATTGATCTTTATTTTAGTAATCAATTAAACAATAAAAAGGTTATAACAAATATTGCCACCCACTGCGCCTTAGATTTTCTTTGCGAACTTCGTAGTTAGGCATGACCAGACGTAATAGATCCCAGAAAGCTGCAGAATGATCCTTGTACTTTAAGTGGCACAGCTCATGCGCCACCACATACTCGATCTGACTCAGCGGAGCCATGATTATGCGCA
This sequence comes from Chloroflexota bacterium, assembly GCA_012798065.1. Classification (GTDB taxonomy): domain Bacteria; phylum Chloroflexota; class Anaerolineae; order Anaerolineales; family Anaerolineaceae; genus UBA6107. The sequence goes on along the minus strand of JAAZNW010000135.1, from coordinate 394 downwards.
GATTGATGTTCAGCACGCTGCCCTGTGAACAGCTGCCCCAGCGTTTGGCCTGGTACTTAATCCTGAACTCAGGTGGCTCAATCCCTAGCCTTGCGGAGTAGTGCTCGACGATCTTTCGGATCTTCTCCCAGGCATGAGCGCGATACCACCTCCACATGGCTCGTCGCACAGCCTCCCGCCTGTCCTGCTCCGGCATGGACTGCGATAGATTGACCTCGAAGAACTTTCCCCGCAGCTTGACAGGAGATCTCTTTGAACCGTAAACTATCTTCAGCCGATACTGCCGGCCCAGATAAAGAAAGGTCTCGCCGCTAACATACTCCCGGTCGACAGCTAGCTGGCTCATCTGCTCAAACCAGTCCAACCTCTCCTTGACCCAGCCCGCCTTCCTCCT
>JAAZNW010000090.1 GCA_012798065.1 Chloroflexota bacterium | reverse complement strand
CACCGCGATATCGATTTGCATGCATAGATTTTACATCAAAATACTGTTTCTTTGTTTTTCCGTTGATTACCTGATGCGCCTTGCTGCACGCTTATCCCCAGCCGTTTGGCCTCCTCTATTTGCGTAATCTGTTTCCTCGCCATCTGACTCATGATTTCTGTCCTGCGTATCTCTTTGGCACTCATGTTGTAGATTCTGTCCACTTTCAGCCTCCACATACGGGGACATTTTAACTTTGGTAAAAGGGGACATTTTAACTTTGGTATAACAACTAACACGGTGAGGTGAGGTTGACGGCAACGGGCAAGTTATGTATAATCACCCGGCCTGTCAAAACATGACGGGTGAGGAATTTTTGACAGGAGAAGAGAAATGGTTCCGCTTCCAAAAAGAAAGCTTTCTAAGGGTAGAAGAGACCGCCGTCGCGCGCATGATGGGCTCGAGACCGCGAATCTTGTTCAATGCAGCAATTGTGGAGAGATGAGACTCCCGCATACGGTCTGCCCCAACTGTGGGCAGTATCAAGGAAGAGAAGTCATCCATATTGAAAAAGAAGCCAAGAAAAAGTGATTAAAAACATCAATGACGGGCGACACAAGCCCGTTTTTGATTTAATTCGGTTCTGACCATGATTCAGTTTCATCATCGTCTTGTGGTGACGCTGACTGGTATGGGAAGAATCGCGCCAGCAACCGCCCGGGGATATATCCTTGAATAAAGACGCCTTTACGTCCATGTTCAATACGCACCACCTGACCTTGCTCGTGAAACAGAGAAATTAATTGTCCTTCCGTATAGGGAATCTGAGCGGAAACCTGGCTGAAATTCTCAAACAAATCTTCCTCAATCGCTCTCAGTAATTCTTCAATTCCCAATCCCTTTAATGCGGAAATTCCCACCGATCGTGATTGACCGGATAGGAATTCATTGGTAAGTTCAGGCTCTGGCAGCCGGTCTATCTTATTAAGGGCGGTAAGCACTGGGATTTGCTCGGCGTGGATCTCGCGCAGTGTCTGTTCCACTGACCTGGCCTGTTCAATGGCATTGGGATGCGTCACATCCACCACGTGGATTAACAGGTCCGCTTCGCTTATTTCTTCAAGGGTTGCCTGGAAGGCTGCGATCAACTGAGTCGGCAGTTTTTGGATGAAGCCGACCGTGTCAGTAATCAGCGCCTGGTGCCCGCCGGGGAGTTCAATTCTTCGCGTTGTCGGGTCAAGGGTGGCAAAAAGTTGGTCTGCGACCAACACGCCAGCGTTGGTGAGGTGGTTTAGAAGGGTGGATTTACCAGCATTGGTGTATCCAACCAGGCTGATTAGAGGGATGCGTGAACGCTTTCGCTGCGCGCGGTAACGCTGGCGGTGAGCGCGGACTTTTTCAAGTTCCTTCTTGAGCATTGAAATGCGTTTGTGAATTTCCCGCCGGTCCACCTCTAACTGGGTTTCTCCGGGCCCACGTAAGCCGACGCCGCCAATCGAACCAGCGCGCCCACCGCCGCCGCCCGCCTGCCTTGCCAGGTGGGTCCAGGCGCGGGTCAGCCTGGGCAGGCGGTACTCGTATTGCGCTAACGATACCTGCAAGATACCTTCACTTGTGCGCGCGTGCTGGGCAAAAATATCCAGAATTAATGCCGTGCGGTCAAGTACGCGTAATTTAACACCAAACCTCTCTTCCAGCTCGCGCTGATGCCTGGGAGAAAGTTCAGTATCGAAGATGACCACATCTGCCAGGCATTCTTCCGCCAATAAGGCAATTTCCTCGACCTTTCCAGTTCCAACCAGCGTGCTGGGATTGGGAACATCGATTTTTTGAGAGGTCTCGCCTACTATCTCCAGGTTCACCGTTCTGGCCAGCAAGGCGAGTTCCCCCAGTGAATCTTCCATTGAGATCAGCGGTTTTTCACTACGAAGTTCCACTCCCACGAGAAAAGCCCGCTCAACAGGAGGGCTGGTGGGTATGGTATTGTGAGCCATGCTTATCTTTTCCAATCAACCAGGCGGTTCATCGCTTCGCGGATGCGATTGGTTGCGGTACCCAAAGAAACCCGCAAATAGCCTTCACCATGTTTTCCGTAGACAATACCAGGCGTGGTACTGATGCCGGTTTCTTCTAACAACCGGTTACAAAAATGGATGGAATCTGTCTCGCCGGCAGGGAGTTGCGCCCACACGTAAATGGCGGCCTTAGGAGCTTCAAAGGTGAAGCCCGCCTGCTTCAATCCGTTCACAACCAGATCCCGCCGGTCTTTGTAGACCTGATTGCGCTCAACCAACCAATCCTGGCTTCCGGTCAACGCTTTGACCCCTGCGGAAAAAATGGGAGAGAATGTGGATGTATCCATCTGGCTTTTATAAGTGAAGAGATAATCGATCACTTCCGCGTTGCCCACTGCCATACCCAAACGCCACCCTGCCATGTTATATGTTTTTGAAAGTGAGTTAAATTCAACGGCTACCTCTCTGGCGCCTGGTACCTGCAAGAGGCTGGGGGCTGTGTAACCATCGAAGCAAATATCCACGTATGGGGCGTCATGAGCCACGAGGATGTGGTGCTTGCGGGCGAAAGCGATGACTTCCTCAAAAAACGCCATACTGGCGACAGCGCCTGTAGGGTTATTGGGGTAGTTCAGCCAGAGGATTTTGGCTTTTTGCAGCACACTTTCAGGAATCGCCTTTAGGTCGGGCAGGAAGCCATTCTCAGCTAATAAGGGGAAATAGACCACCTCGCCGCCAGCGATGATACCGCTGGCGCTGTAAACGGGGTAGCCAGGGTCAGGTACCAATGCGATATCTCCAGGGTTGAGGATAACCTGGCTGAGGTTAAATAGCCCTTCTTTTGAGCCGATCAAGCCGATAATTTCACTGGAAGTGTCCAGCGCAACCTCAAAACGATCCATGTAATAGTCAGCCACCGCCTGTTTGAAAGCCTGTGTCCCTCCAGTAGGAGAATAACCATGCGTATCAGATTTTCGACTTTGTGTCACCAACTCTTCGATAATAAAATCAGCGGGTGGGAGGTCAGGCGACCCCATGTCAATTCGGATAATATCCATACCCTGCTGTTTCAATTGGTTTATCTTTTTCCCCAAAGAAGCAAAAAAGTAGGGCTCAAACGATGAAATCCGTTGGGCAGCAGGCATGAAGACATGGCTATTTTTCATAGTTGTTGTTTTCCTTCGGTTGTTTTAATAGTATCAGTAGTGTAAGTCATTTACGGTCAATTGACAATCACTTAACGCTTCAGCCAGGCCAGCAGTACATTGCCCACTATTTCAAGGCTGGCTGGAGAGACCTTATCGGGAGTGTCCTGGAGGGTGTGCCAGTGGGGATAATCAAAATCGATGATGTCGACCGCTCGAATACCCTGTTCAAGAAAAGGAATGTGATCATCAAGAATCCTGTACCCGGGCAAGTCAAGAAAAGTATTTTCATAACCTAATTCCGCAGCCAGCTTCCAGAGCTCTGCGGTCAGTTCGGGGTCTGAGTTCATTTCTCGAGGAATGAGCAAATTTCGATCGCCAATCATATCGATGATGATCACTGCTTCTGGAGCCGTTGTTAGATGGTCAACAAAAATACGCGAACCCAGAATCCAGTCCCAACTCTCAATATTTCCCTGGTCTTCTAAATCAAAGAAAACCAACCAGACTCCCTCACTGTTAGAAGTTGGGATTGTTCTGGCCAGTTCAAGCAGCACCGCTGCGCCTGATGCGCCATCGTTTGCGCCAGGAACGGGCGTACCTCGCAGGCTTTGGTCAATCTCCCGGTCGGCTGTCATCCGGCTGTCGTAATGCGCTCCAACGATCACCCGCGGCTGCAGGGTGCCCCTGCTTGCAAGGATATTGGTGGCTGAGTGCCCCAACCTTTCACCACGCTGAAGCGTCACCTGCCACCCGGCTCGTTTTAACTCCTGAATGAAATATTGGATAACTTTTTCGTGCGCCTGAGAACCAGGCACGCGAGGACCAAGCGCTGTTTGAAAGAGGACATCTTGATACGCGCGTCCGGCGTTGAAACCCTCTCTGCCTAAAGGTTTATAGAAAAGAGAAGTGCTCAGAGCTCCAACAACCAGGAGGAGCAAACAAACCAGTATCAAACGGATTAGGCCAGTTCTCATTATTGCGCCTTTATTAATCATCGCTTTAGCGATGATTTCACGACCATTTTAACCGAAAAACGCTGGCATAGAACTTGCACGATTGCTTTAAAAAGGCTATACTTCATTAGGATTTGAATACTATGATACAGCAAACCCGCCAGGTTCAAAAACCGCTCACAACTGCGCACCTTGCCCAAACAATGTCGCTGCTTGCGCTTACCGCGGAGGAACTACGGCAGCAAATTGATTCTGAGCTGGCAGGAAACCCGGCTCTGGAATTAGTTGAAGAAAGGCGCTGCCCGACCTGCCACCGCATCTTGTCTGACCCAGGTAAATGCCCTATTTGCAGCATCCCGAGCAACCCGGCAAACGAAGAACCGGTGGTATTTCTTTCACCGCGCGAAGAGTTTATCCCCAGGAAAGATTATGTGGATAATGAAGTGGAGGATGAGCCTTTTGCCCCAGCCGCGGAGGAGTTGCCGACTTATGTACTGCGACAAATCGCTCCAGATTTAAAGAAAGAGGAGCGCGGATTAGCTGCCTTCATGCTGACCCATCTTGATGAAGATGGGCTGCTGACCACCAGTCTGATCGAGGTTGCCCGGTACACTCATTTCCCGTTATCTGTGGTCGAAAAAATTCAGCGTGTCATCCAAATGGCAGACCCCGTAGGAGTTGGATCGGTCTCCACGACAGAAGCGTTACTGGTCCAATTGCAAACTTTACGTGAAACGGGTGAGGTTCCGGAACTGGCAGAAGAGTTGATCAAAGACGGGCTGGACGATCTCAGTCATCATCAATACGCTGAACTCGCGCATCGTCATCATGTACCGCAAAAGAAAATTATTGCCGCCGCGAAATTCATCGCCGAAAACCTTAATCCTTTTCCAGCACGCTCGCACTGGGGAGATGCCCGCCAACCGGCTGCTCAAACGACGCATGTGTATCATCAGCCGGATATCCTGATTGGTTTCCTAAATGAAGATCCTGAAAAACCGCTGGTGGTAGAAATCATCATGCCCCTAAGTGGAACGCTGCAAGTTAACCCGTTGTTTAAACAGGCGATACGCCAGGCAGATGAAGATGCCAGGATTGATTTACGCAAGGACCTGGAGAAAGCTTCATTATTTGTGAAGTGCCTTCAACAACGCAACCACACCATGGAACGGTTGCTCACCCGTGTGGTAAGCTTGCAGCGCGAATACATTATAAAAGGGGATAAGTATCTCAAGCCGGTGACGCGTGCGCAGCTTTCGAAGGAACTCGAAGTGCACGAATCTACTATCTCACGCGCTGTCGCGAATAAGTCGGTGCAATTACCCAATAAAAGGATCGTTCCGCTGGCTTCTTTCTTTGACCGCAGCCTGAACGTGCGCAGTGTTCTCAAGGAAATTATCGAGAAAGAACCCAAAACGTACAGTGATTCTGAATTGGTTGAAATGTTGACTGAAAGAGGTTTTCAAGTGGCGAGGCGAACGGTTGCCAAGTATCGAGCGATTGAGGGCATTTTACCGGCGCATTTACGAAGGGTCACGATTAAAAGAAAATGAGGGCGATTTCAGGCAGGTTCTCGTCCGTGCTAAAAGGGAAAAATGAACCCGGTCTCGAGGAGATCACTGCACTATTAAATTTTGATGAAACCCCTGCCGCTTTGGTAGAGAACGAAACGAGAAGCATCCTGTTCATTAACAGCCGGTTGATGAGGGTGGTTTCTTATTCTCATCGCGATGTTTTTCGTAAAAATGTTGGTTTTCTGTTCCCCGGATTGGATTTGTCCACGTCTTTTTCTGGAGAGATCAGGGAAACGCAAATCAAACGGAGAGACCTCACTCCTTTGAAGGCGCGCGTTCGTTTTGACTTCATCGACAAGGGTGGGAAATGGACCGTCATTCGGGTTCTGCCAGAAACACTGGACGAACAAGAGAGGAAACTCCATCTCGAAGATACGTATCGGTTGCTCACCCGCTTTTCCCGCTTAGCAGACACCGGAGATATCGCCGAAAAAATCTACCAGGGCGTGGATATTATCTGTGAAATATTGGGTTGTGAGACGGTATGCCTTTATCAAGCGGACTCTTCTCTCCCGCAATTGAAAAGAGTGGCGGTTTCGGGGAATGTGGAAGATTTTCCTCGTAAGCTTCCATCCACCGACTTGATGAAGTTGGAAAAGCCAACCATCTGGGTGACCGGTTCTCGAATTATGACTGAACTGCACCGCGAAGCCAGGGTGAAGAATATTGAGTATGTTGCCTCCGCGCCGATGCTGGAGGGTGGGGGGGCTTTTGGTCTGCTCGTCGCGGCGGGCAAGGGTGGTATTCCCGTAAGCTTGAGCCTGGACGGGATGGAAATGCTCGCTTCAATGCTGCTTGCTCTTTTTCAACAGCAAGTGCTGGTGAATAATCTCAATGAAAGAATTGAGCGTTCCATGTACTCGGTTAACTTGAAGAACCAGGTTTTTGAGTCGATGAATGAAGGTGTGATCATACTCGATAATCTGCTGAAAATTGAGCAAATTAACCCGGCGGCTGAGTTTATGTTGGGGTACGCAGCCTGGGAGGTAAAAGGGCAAAGTTATGAAAACATTCTGATCGGTTGTGACCGCCTGTTACCCGCGCTCGTGGATGCCCAAAAAGGAAAGGAAACGCTCAACGTGGGCAAGGCCGTGCTTAACCGCAGGAATGGGCACGCATTTCCAGTTCTGATGAAAGTAATACCAGTACACCTGGGTGAGAGCGTATCGGCTATTGAAATACTGATGATGGATATCAGCGAACACGAGGAAAGCAAGGCGGTTACACAGCAGCTCGAACATCGCGCGGTGTTGGGTGATTACACAGCGGCTTTTGCCCATGACGTGAGAAACCCCATCAATAACATATCCACGGGTCTGCAGCTGCTTGCCGCGACATTGGATGAAAATGATCCCAGCCAGGATGTGATAAACCGCATGCAGGGAGATTGCATGCGGCTTGACCACCTGATGGAGTCGTTTTTAGCGTTTTCACGCCCGATGGAACTGAAGTACGAGCCATTTGAAGTTGAGCCGTTTCTGAAGCGCATCATTGATCGTTGGTTGCCGCGCATGTCGAGGGTGAATGTGAAACCCATATTGCACGTGGAAGACCAATTGCCTAAAATTTTTGGAGATCCACGCTCGCTTGAGAACGTTTTCACTAATCTGATTTCCAACGCGCTTGAAGCGATGACAGACAACGGCGACACGCTGGCGATTAAGGCTGTAAAGGTTCTGGAAATAAACCATCACCCGCTAGTGGAGATCAGTGTTTCAGACAATGGGCCAGGGATCCCACAGGATATCAAAACGCGTATTTTTGAGCCATTTGTGACCACCAGGAAAATGGGCACAGGGCTGGGGCTGGCGATCACCAAGCAAATCGTAAACGCCCATAAAGGCAGTATCAAGGTAGAATCTTTCCCCGGAGGAACAGTATTCACTGTACAATTGCCTGCGGACATCGGAGAATGACCTATGAGTTTATCTGTTTTGGTTGTGGAAGATGAAGATAATGCGAGGAGCTTCGTTAGCACCTTTCTCAAAAAGAAGGGGTATGAGGTTTTCGAAGCGAGTACACTGGATGAGGCTCGTGAAAGGGTGAAGAAAGGGGATGGCGATGTAGTGCTGCTGGATGTGCAGCTCCATGGAGAATATGGTTTAAACCTGCTGTATGAAACAGCGATGATGCCCGCGCGCCCACCAATCATCGTGATTACCGGCTTTGGCAGTATCGATATGGCGGTTGACGCGATGAAGAATGGCGCAACTGATTTTCTTCAAAAACCTTTGGATATGTCGCAATTGGAAAAATCTTTGCAACGCGCTCGTGAGATAGTAGCCATGCGCCGTGAGTTAGAACACTATCGTGAAGCGCAGATGCAAAAAGGGAATTTCGTGATTGGCACGAATGAAGTCGTGAAAAATACCGTTCAACAGGCACTGGTGGCGTCTGAAAAACAGGTTTCCGTGCTCATCACCGGGGAAACCGGAACAGGAAAAGATGTCATCGCCAAGTATATTCATTCTATTGGACCACGAGCGACCAAGCCTTTTATCTCTATCAATTGTGCAGCCATTCAAAGCACAATGCTTGAATCAGAACTTTTTGGCCACGAAGCGGGGGCTTTCACCAGCGCTGACCGAAAAAAACCGGGTTTGATGGAAATCGCAGATGGCGGCGTTTTATTCCTCAACGAAATCGCTTCAATGCCGGTGGATATTCAGGCAAAATTGCTGACCGCAATCGAAACTCACACCTTTCGCCGGGTAGGCGGCACTGCTTTGATTAAGGTGGATGTGCAGATAATCGCCGCGTCAAATCGAAACTTGAAAGAGATGATTAAAAAAGGCGACTTCCGAGAAGACCTGTATTACCGGTTGAAGGTGGTGGACCTGGATATGCCTCCGCTCAGAGAACGGAAAGAGGATATTCCTGAACTGGTGGGATTCTTTATCCGCGAAAATAACGCCAGGCAGGGTATGAATGTGGTTGAGGTTTCGCCGAAAGCCATGGAGGTAATGCAGCAGTATTCCTGGCCGGGCAACATCAGGGAGCTATCTAACGCGATTGAAAGGGCTATGCTTTTCTGTGATGGAATGACCATCAACCTGGCGGACCTTCCTAAGGACCTGACCTCAACGTAAGCAAATAATGATGGCATAATACTTGCATCAAACCCTCCAGAGCAACTATTTTGGAGGGCTTTATGTTTTCAATGACTGTAAGTGACTTCCTGTTGACCATGGCGAGCGTGTTGTTATTTTGCGGCGTGGTGGTACTGGGGATTGGCGTTTTTACTTTGATTGGCAAGCTCAATGGGAAGGAAATTCGCACCATTGCAGACCAAACCACCAAACTCGCGCAAAAGGGCATTGCCGATGAAATTTCGGGCCTGGTGGGCAATGCGCGTTCTCTGATTGAAGCGCTTGACCAGATGGTAAAGACCACCGCGGGAATCGGGATTTTCCTGGTAATTCTGGGGTTGTTGCTGATAGCGGCCGCCTATTTGCTGGTAACGAAAATATAAAGTCTGCGGGTAATCCAACTCTGATAGCCAGGAGAGGAGACGAAATGCGTTATCTCGATCTCATAACCACGCTGAACCACCTCACGCAAAAACAAGAGGCTGTCGTTCAGTTTAAAGCATTGCGCCAGGATCCTTTCATCTGGGAAGAATTTCAACAACTCACTGAAGATTCTCCGGTTATAACCTCTTTAACCCGGCAGGGAATGCCGCTCAACCCAGGTACTTTGACAGTCCTCCTTTATGACCCTGAGTTCGATTTTTCCACTTTGAACGCCAGAATGACCTCCCGAGAAAAGTTAGAAAAGGTCATGTTCAGTTACGAAGAGTACATCCAGGGTGATCAACCACCGGCGACCCTGGCGCAGGTCGGGGGGCTGGCGTTGTCTTTGCTGGAAAAACGGAAAACGGCCGCGAGTTGGGCAGAAATTATTCAAGAGATCGTGACCAGGATGAAAATTAACCACGGAGATAGGTTTCTCCTCTTATGGGGGACTGTCTTCGTGGTGGTGACGAATTTGATTGAAGATAAAGACTCATGTTTTCGCGACCTCACGATTTTTCAGCAGGCGGAAAGCAGTATAGAAATCTTCACCCATCTCGTTTTGTGCCTGCCCTGGAACGAGCAGGAAAAAGTTGAGGTCCTGCGCCGCTACCTCTATCCCCTAAGCCCGCAGATACAGGTAGCGGCATTGAAACAGTTGAAGAAAACCAGTGACGGTCTCATTTACGCGCAGGTTGCCTCCAAAATCCTGGAAAAATACCAACCACCAGAAAGCGCAAAAAAGTCCACCGGAGATTACTGGAAAAACCCGGTTTCGTCTATGCATTACGCCTTTCAATGCCAGTCGGTTGCGGATATCGCACAGCTGGCTGGCAACACGGCTGTTGCCGCGGACCTTAATGAAAAAGCGCTCGAGGTTATTTCGGCGTTGCTCAAAATGAGCAAGGTCAAGAAGGCCGATATCCATTTCGATGCAGCCGCTGAGAGCATTCCGCTTGGTGAACTTTTTTCAACCGAAGAACTGGCTGATCCGGAAATACTCGCAGAGCTCGCGTACACAAGCGCAGCCGGTGATTTACAGCTAAGCGGTGAATCCGCGACTGCGAAGATTATGCAGCAAGCAAAGAAAATGACGAAAGCGGGTAACGTTGATCTCGCCCGGGCAGAATTGCGAGAAAACCTAAAACTGCTTTCTGAAAGCGAATTCGAACGGCTGCTTGTCGATGGCCCGGAACACATTCAAAGTTGGGAGCCCGTCACACTGCTGACTTTGCTTGTAGAAAGCGGCGCTTACGATGAAGCAGAGCGCCTCGGTAAAGTATTAATAGCGCGTAACCCCTCGAGTGAACCTGTTATTGCGGCGTTAGCGGCTGCGGCGGAAGGAAAAGGAGACCATGCTGCCGCGCTGGGGTATCTTGAAACACTGAACGCCCTTGACCCAGGTTCGATAGGCGTTATGCGTAAACTGGCAGATGCGCAAATCAGGGGAAACGCTTATGACGCCGCTTACCAGACATATCGTGAACTTATTGACCAGGCAGACCTGCCCGAAGAAAAAGACCTGAACCGCTTTGGTGAAATCGCCTTAATGGTTGGGAAAGCGGATGAAGCGCTGACGGCTTCAGCAGAAATACTCGGGAGAAACCCGGACAGCGCTCGAGGATTGACGTTGGCTGGCATGGCTCATCACCGTAAAGGACAGGATGCTGCAGCGATCGATGAATTGCGCAGAGCGATCGCTCTTGCCGAAGGGGAGGTCAAACCCTGGATCGAGTTGGCAGAAATCGCCTGGACGGGTGGTGACCATTCATCCTCCTTGACGACGCTCAAAGAAGGAATGGCTGCCAATCCGGGTAATGCGGAATTGCAGCGCGTTTACGCTCAGCGATTGATGGATGAAGGGTTGGTGTCTGAAGCGTTTCCGTACTTACTGGAACTCTCTGTGAAAGGGCATTCTGCTGAAGTTGATCTTCAGCTGGTCGCTGCCATGAAGCAGCTTGGCATGGAAAATATCGATGAAACCATCGCTGGGTTCGTCAACCGGTACCCGGGTGACCATCGCTTTATCGGTGAATTCGGGTCAAGGCTTGTCTGGAAGGGCGAACAGGAAAAAGGGCTTGGGTATTTGAAGTCAATTGCCGATCACCTGAAGGAAGATACTGTCTGGTCGATGGCGTATTTGGAAGGTGTTCTGCAACCGGACTATGTTCACCTGGTGAGCCCTGCCAGGCTCGCTAAAAGTGAGTTGATATTTACCAAAGAGCTCCTGGATGATTTGCTTATCCGGGAACCTGACAACTTACACGCCAAAATGCTGAAAGCAGAGTGGCTGCTCCAGTCAGGAGAATATACTGCAGCGAGAAAATTATTTGATGCGATTATGGATGAAAGTCAGGGTGGACGGGAACTGCCTTCCGCCCGGCTTTTTGCCGGATTAGCACAATCCGCTGCGCAGAATGGTGAACATGAAATCGCGATGGCTGCGTTAGAGCAGGCGATCAGCCTTCAGCCTTCCTGGCATGGATTGCTTCGTCTAAAAGCAGAGTTCTTAAACCTATCAGGTGATATGAACGAAGCGGTAAAGCAGGCAGAATCGGCGCTTGAAGTTGCGCCTGACCATCCTGAGAACCACGTCTGGTTGATTGAGTTTATAACAGCGCTGGGGCGAACTGGAAATCTTGAAAAGCACATAAAAAGCGCAGTTACACAATACCCAGACCACCTTGGGCTGAGGTTACTCCAGGCGCAAAATCGAATTGGCATCAACACGGATGAAGAATCTCTGGAAATCGAGCAATGCTTGCTCGCGTTGATTGATAAAACGGACGATGCCGGCGCGTTGATCAAAGCCGCGATGATTTTTTCCAACCTGGGGAACCCTGAGAAGACCATCTCTTGCCTTGAAAAGGCCGCTGCCCAGGGGAGCTCGCAGGCGCAACTTTCTCTTGCCGGCTTATATCGTATGTCGGGCGAACTGGAAAAAGCCCTCTCCGTATTGGAATCGGTACAGCCAACAACTGGAATGACGGAACTTTTCAAGAGAGAGACCGCCTTCACCCATTCAGGCGAGGGGACGTGGTTGGATATAGACCTCGATGAACACTTAAGGCCCCTGGACATCATGATTGATGAGGTCTTCCTGCCGATGGACTGGAAGGAACTGTTGGATTCCTCAAGACCCGAAATTGTCTTGAAGTCTCGCATCGCCATGACAGCGGGAAGCCCTGAGGAGTTGATGAACGATGTTCGGGATTGGATCAACGCAGAACCAGAAAACCTCGAGGCTCATCTCTATGGGATCGAAACGGCGCTCGCCTGTTGTTCGCAGGAGGATTATCAACATTTCCTGGATGAGATCCGCTTGGACCCAAAACATCCACTGGTTGGTTATCTTAACTTGCTGAAGAGTGAGCGAGAACTGGATGACGGTACACTGGTTCGAGATGAGCCGGTGGAAGGTGACATTTTCGATTCAGTCAGCGTTGGAGAACCAGAAAAGATTTCATTCATTCGGCTGTTGGCAAATGAGGGAAACTATGCGGCGGCCGAAACCTCCCTTGAAATGGCTATCAACGTGTTTTCAGAAGTTCAGGCTTTCTCGTTTATTGTAAAAATCGGGATTCTTCGAAACCTGGCTAAATCGGCAGCGGCTTTAGAACGATGGCCGGAGGCATTACAACTTGGCGCGCGAGCGACAGGGCTCGTCCCAAGCCACCATGCCAACCGCCTGATGCACTTGAAACACCAGGCACTGGCGCAAGAAATAGTCAACAGGACGGAATCACTTGGTGTTGAACGGCACTGTGCTTTGAGTGACCATAAGGTGCCAGCTCCTGATAACGCCGGAATGGAGAGGATAACCAATAACTGGGTGCAGGAAGAAACGCGCCGTTGGACTCTGCGTTATCAACTGGCCAAAGAGCCGACCAGGGAGAATATTCGCGAGCTGGCTCTGCTGACACCAACGGCAGAAGATGTAGCCGCGTTAGCATCCGGTTTACGGCGCATCGGGCAATCGAGAACTGCCCTTCAGGTTGCCAAGAAATTCGCAGAACACCCGCTGGTGATGTTTGAACAATGTCTTTGCATTGCCGAAAATGATGTGCCCAAAGCGCTTGAAATTCTCGAGCGGTCACTGCGCATCCAGCCGCTGCAGCCTCTTTCACTAAGATTACGCGCCGATTTACTTGAACGTACTGGCAACTTAACAGAGGCTGCCGAAAGCCTGGCGCAGGCGCTTGCACTATGGCCAAACGAATACCGCTGGCATGTAAAATACGCTGAGTTATGGCAGCGGCTCGGTAATGCTGAAAGACCTGTAGAGTCTCTTCGACTGGCGAACCTGTATGCGCAAGATGAACCTGAAATTCAGGAAAAACTTGGGAAAGCCTTGCTGCGGAATGAAAAACCTGACGAAGCGCTGAAATATCTGCTCGCGGCGGTAGAAAAACAACCCGGTCACCCGGACCTCTGGCTGTCTATTTCAGAAGCGCATCAACAGTCCGGAGACCTGGATTTAGCGCTGGAAGCGGCAGAAAGAGCGGTGCAGGTCGATCCATACGCGGTTAAAGCCAGATTACAAGCCGGCAAGGTGCGCTGGAAAAGGGGAGAACTCGAGAAAGCGCTTGACCAGGTGAACCTGGCGATATCACTTAACGAGGATGACGCCAGCAGCTATGTATTGATGGCGCAATTACTGAACGATCAGGGTGACAAGAGCAAAGCGCTGCAAATGTTGGAGAAAGCCACTCAAAGCAAAAATGCCGATGTGCAGGTTCTGGTTGAACACGCCAGTTTGTTAAAAGATATCAAAGGCGCGTCAGCAGCGCGCGATCTCATCGCGTCTTTCAGTGATAGGTACCCTGAGAACCCAGAATTACTTCGCTTACTGGCTGAAGCGGAAGACCAATGCGGCAATATTAAGAAAGCAGAAATGGTAGCCAAAAAAGCGCTCGCTATCCAACCTGAAGAAGTTGATTTACAGATGCTTCTGGGAAAAATTCAAGAGAAGGTGGGCAACCTTGACCAGGCGGTGAGCTATTTCAGCCAGGCAATTGCGCTTGAACCCAGGAGAAAGGATGCGTACCTGCTTCTCAGCCAGGTGTACCTGAAGCAACGCGATCATTTAAAAGCGCGCCAAGCGTTGGAGCAAGGAATTACGAAAAACCCAGGTGAGTTGGACCTTTACCTTGCTTGCGCTGCTTTATTGAAAGAAGCGAAGGACTACCAGGCAGCTGAGCAGATGCTGCGCAAAGCCTCTTCACTGGAACCGCGTAATGTGAATATTCATCGCCAATTGGGCGCGGTTCTTGCATTGAACCTGGTGCATCAATCACAGGAAGTGAGTTCACAGCCATGATCCCTCAAATGCAATCGAAAGCGAAAAAAACGATGCCTGTTGATCGAAAGCGAATGCTGCAAATATTGAACGCGGGTTTGGCTACCGGCTCATATCGCTTTACCCGGCAGGCTGCGCTCGCCTGGATGACCACTTACCCTGGAGACCTGGAAATCAACCTGCTTTACGCGCATGCGCTGGTCAAAGAGATGCGGTTTTCTCACGCTGTGCCGGTGATACAAAAAATACTGCGTGCAGATCCCGAATACCTGGATGCGGCTGTATTGGGTGAGGAAGTCTTTGCCCGCAGCGACCCCGCCTTTTTACCTGTGGTTTCAGGCACGATCAAAACGCTCGGCGGTACCCCAGTACACGGAGAGAAAGTTCCGGAGTGGGGATTGAGCCTGAACCGCATCAGGCAGCTGATCCAACGAAGACAGAACGAAGAAGCACGCCAACAATTGATGGAGATCATCAACATAACAGAGCAAGTGGAACTTGCCTGTTACTACCATTTGCTGCTCACGAAAAGGCTTGGCGACCGGGATACGCTGATCACACTCGCAAGGCTTTACCACTCACGCTGGCCTGAAAATATCCAAATAACCTTGCTGTTGGCGGGCGCACTGCTTGAAGGCGGCGAAACTGATGAAGCAGTGCAGTTGTTGCATTACTGCGCGGCAAATGACCCTTCAGCGCAGGTTATCACCAGGTTGTGGGGGGATAAGCATTCATTCAAACCGCTGTACCCGGTCAATATGCAGATTGATTTTGATTTGCCTATACCGGCGGAAGTTTCTGGCAAACTTGGGTTAAATCAGCTTGGCGCCGGCGGTGAAACAGTTCCTGGTGTACCACCAACCAGCCCGACAGCGACAGAGGTTACATCATTTGATGGGTACAGGGTTCTGCCCACCAAAGACGAGTTTTATCCGGAACACCCCAAAGTAAACCAAGAATCGGCCAGTCCAAAAAAACAATTCATTGCTGAAGTTGAGGCGACCTTAAAAAAGGTTGCCCTGGATATTTCTCAGCCATCCCTCAGCCGAACGGATGAGCGTTTCCCGGCGTACGTGATTCTCACCATGAAAAGCGGCCTGGAAAAGCAATATGGAAAACAGAGCGCCAGATTGGTCATTGAAGAGCTGAAGAATCTGGCGAAAACCGTTGAGAAGAACGCCGGCTGGACGTCGATTGTGTTCCTGCCTGATGATTTGCAAAGCTGCGGTAAATATAATATCACCCCGGTCGATAGGTTGGATCCCTGGAAAATTAAGCTCTCGCTGGTTGACCTGGATAAAGCACTTGTCCGGAGTGGCGAAAGGATTGGCGCGGTTTTAATTGTAGGGGGTGATGAAGTAGTGCCTTTTCATCGCCTGCCCAACCCGACCGATGATTCAGACGAATCAGTGCCTTCGGATAGCCCCTATGGCGCACTGGATACCAACTACTTTGTGACGGATTGGCCCGTGGGAAGGCTTCCGGGTGAATATAGCGCTGATGTGGGCTTGCTGATGGAACAAATGAGGAATTTGATGGGTTACCATGGAAGCCCCGCCACTTCAACTTCTCTTATCGATAGTATTCTAAACCTCTTATTTTTCTGGAATAAAGGATTAGCAGATCGGCATTTCAACCTAGGATACACCGCATCTGTGTGGAGGCGTTCTTCTCTGGTTGCGTTCAGACCCATTGGTGAAGGCAAGTATCTTTACCTTTCTCCAAATGGAAAGAATGCCAGCTTTGATGTTAGAAAATTGGCCGATGCCCAGGTTGGTTACTTTAATGTGCATGGTGTGGAGGATGCCGGAGAATGGTACGGGCAAAAGGATCCCACCGAAAATGACAGCGGACCCGACTTTCCGGTGGCGTTGCGACCGATGGACATCCAAAGGATCACGCGGACACCTCGCATCGTCTTTTGTGAAGCCTGCTACGGAGGGCATATCCTTGAAAAAGCGGAGGATGAATCCATTGCCCTGACGATGCTCGGCAAGGGCGTTTTGGCGATGGTTGGCTCAACGACGATTTCCTATGGCTCTGTGACCACACCGCTTATAGGGGCAGATTTGATCGGTTACCTGGTTTTGAAGAATCTGCGTGATGGGCTGGCAATCGGTGCTTCCATGTTGAAGGCGAAAGCCGAATTTGTTCGGGAAATGAACCGACGGCAAGGTTATATGGATGGAGAAGACCAGAAGACGCTCATTTCATTTGTACTTTATGGCGATCCTTTGGTGGCTTATGACCAGAATCGCGAGATGAAAAAGATGATGCCGCGGGACCTGGCTCACCCGGTGATCAAGACTATCAGCGATTCCTTGAACCTTGACCAGCAAACTGAGATGCTGGCACCGAAAATGATCGCGCAGGCAAAAACAATTGCCCGGGATTACCTGCCAGGCATCGAAAATGCCGAGGTTCGGATTAAGAATCAACAGTATAACCAGCTAAACAACAAGAAATACACTCAGCCTTCCGGGAAGGTGGTGGTGAGTATTAGCAAGCAGTTGAAACAAGCGAATCGTGTACATCAACAATATGCCAGGGTTACCATGGATAAACATGGAAAAATCGTCAAGATCGCCGTATCGCGGTAAGTGAGCCGCACAGTCTACACCGCGGATCATCAAGGTCCGCGGTGGTTTGTTAACCGGGAGAAATATCGAATATAATTCATGCGCATATACTTGAGGAAAGAACAGGTGAAATGGATATGAAACAAATGACTGGAGCGGAAATCAGGCAGGGTTTTATTGATTTCTTTAAGCAAAAAGGGCATACCTATGTGCCTTCTTCCTCTTTGGTGCCTGGAGGAGACCAAACCCTTCTTTTTACCAACGCTGGAATGGTGCAGTTTAAAGACGTGTTCCTCGGCATTGACAAGCGAGATTACACAAGGGCGGTCAATTCTCAAAAATGTATGCGTGTAGCCGGAAAACATAATGACCTGGACGATGTCGGGCGTGATGATTCGCATCACACCTTTTTTGAGATGCTTGGTAACTGGTCGTTTGGTGATTATTACAAAAAAGAGGCAATAACCTGGGCCTGGGAGCTGTTGACAGGCGTTTGGGGACTTCATCCTGAGCATTTATATGCCACAGTATTTAAAGACGACAAGGGGAATATTCCGGCTGACGTAGAGGCCGCGGAAATCTGGCGGCAGCAACCCGGAATGAGCCCTGAGCATGTACTTTCTTTTGGACGTAAAGAAAATTTCTGGGAGATGGCGGATACAGGTCCTTGCGGGCCTTGCAGCGAGATTCACATCGATAGAGGAGAGTCCTTTTGTAATAAGAAAGAGGTCCCCGGGCACATTTGCAAGGTTAATGGAGATTGCCCTCGCTTCCTGGAAATATGGAACCTGGTCTTTATTCAATACAATCGCCTTGATCAAGACACATTTGAACCCCTGCCTGCCAGGCACGTGGATACCGGTATGGGGTTTGAACGTATTGTAGCGATTCTACAGAATGTAAACTCCAATTACCGAACAGACCTTTTCACACCCTTATTGGATAAGATACGCGAGCTTACAGGGATGAGCGTGGCAGCGATGAACGAAGATTTCACGCCATACCGGGTGATTGCGGACCATACGCGCGCGGCCTCTTTTTTGATCGCCGATGGAGTCGTTCCGGGAAATATCGGCAGAAATTACATTTGCCGCATGATTATTCGCCGCGCGGCGCGTTTCGCGTCCAAGCTGGGTTTAACCGAGCCGTTTATGGCGCAAATTGCCAGTATTGTTATTGATCAATACCGGGCGGCGTATCCCGAGCTGGAGAAAAATCGGAAAACGATACTGGACAACCTTACACGAGAAGAACTGCGTTTCCAGCGCACAGTAGAAGGCGGCGTCAGCCAATTAGAAGAGCTGATGGACGAACTCAAAAAAAGCGGGAAGAAGGTATTGGATGGCAGCAAGGCATTTGAACTTTACGCCACTCATGGGCTGCCGCTGGAAATTACCAGGGATATCGCGCGCGAAGTTGGCCTGGACGTGGATGAACCCGGGTTTAAAAAAGCCATGGAAGAGCACAGACTTCACTCAGGCGCGGGTAAGGCAATAGGCACAATGGGTGGCAATGAGGTTGAACTCTATCGAAAAGTTTATGTGGAATTGGTTGAATCAGGAAAAATCCCCGCAGGCGGCGTGTCGTACGAC
>JAAZNW010000107.1 GCA_012798065.1 Chloroflexota bacterium | reverse complement strand
TTTTCAGCTTTTAAATCGCCAGAACCATAGCGTTCTCATTTTGTGGGTCAAGGGTTTTACACCCTTGAAAAGAGAGAGGCGGGCTAGAGCTGGCTCAGCCCGTATAGCTTCCCATAGTGAATGCCCCCGAGAAGGATGTTATTGATCCTGAGGGGAAAGAGTCCCAGCCTTCAGCATCTTCCTTATGTTATCGTTTACGGTGGCTTTATCGTAGCCAATCACCCTGGCTATTTCGGCCTGGTTTCGCTGGCCTCCTTCCCAAAGCTCCTTAATTTTCGCGAGGGCCTGGGGATTCTGGAAGAGCCTAACCTTCTTACCTTCCTCTTTGGAAGCTTCTCTCTCTGGAGATCTCCCTACTTCCCTTACTACAGCCCTGGAGTTATGGGAGCCTCCCTCCTGGGGAGCCTGGGATTCTCCCATTGTGGGATCTTGGAAGGAGATATCTCTGGGTGCCTGGGCCTCTTTCGTAGATGGAGCCATCCTCCCTGTAGCCTGGAGAGCCTGTCTAGCTTCCTGGGAGTAGGAGAGGATCACCCTGGAGGCCAGAGCGCCTGGGGAGGTTTGTTCTATCGCGGCCTGAATACAGAGAGCATGATAAGCCCCTGGATCTAGGGTTATTCTTGGATTTTTTGGAGCAGACATAAGAGGTACTATCCCTCTCTGGGAAAATAACCTTTCTGGTATCCCAGGGAGAGAGGGATAGAGGGAGATGGCCAGGCTCCCCCGGCCTTTACATACTTCTTTTTTTGTATTGCAACGTTGCATTTTTCGCGTTGCATTGATGCATTTTACAGGCCTTAAAGGGCCTTTTGCTACAACGCTCTAAGCCTATGCATATCGAAAATAGCCTTACCCCCCACCTCCAGTTTAGTTCTATGTCATTTTTAAGAATAATTACAATAATGTCATAGAACTAATTACCGTTCGCAGGAGAGGTAAGGGAAGCGAGTCCTAAGGCCTCCCTCTTTAGAGCCCTGGCCTTCTCCTGGGCCTCCTCTCTGCTCATCCTTTGGGAAGAGCCCAGGTAAACGTTCCTTAGCTTTTCTCCTTCTCTCCAGGAGGCCATAAAGTAGGTGTAGGTCTTTACTCCCTTCTTGGTATCCTTAACCTTCTTCTGCTCCCATACCTGGAGATCTTCCAGCCTGGCCTCCAGCCTCTGAGCCTGGGCCTGGGAGAGCCTCTTAGCTGCCATAGATTGAAGGTTCATTACTGTAACCCTGGCCGCTCTCATGGTTGCCGCCGCTTCCTTCTGGGCCTTTGCTCTCCTAGCCAGCTCCTGGGCCTCCTTCTTCAGAGCCTTTGCTCTCTCCCCTGCGTTGGTTTTGTGCATATCAATTAGTTCTATGACATTTTACTTAAAGCTTTCTATAGTGTCATAGAACTAAAATCGAAATCGTGGAAGTATCTCCTTAGGTGTGGTTATGAAATAGATCGGTGACTTAAAGAACTGTCACAGATAATAACAAACAGAGGAGGGAACAAATGATTAAAAAAGTGATAGTAGCAACCGTATTGATAGCAATCCTATGTACTATGGCTGATGCCAAGATGCCACAGAAGGGAGATAACGTAAGAATACTAATTGGTGAGGGACTAACTGTGGTTGTCATTGAAGGGTTTGTAACCGATATAGGAAACGGGCTAATATGCCTAAATTCTACATATGCAAAAGCCGGTGATAATTTTCTTTGGACTGAACCAACAAACATCTGCACGGGTACCGGATCGATCACCGTATTAAGATGGCTAGACAAAGACGGTGTACCAATTTAGGGGTGTATGCATGAAATATTATATATTATCTATTGCATTTCTGCTCTTGTGCAGTATCGTCACGGCTGAGCAAGTACAACTGAGGATAGGAGACTACAATGTATCATTCTATACGCCGGATCGTAAAGACGTTAGTGTTTATTATGATCCATTCGCAGATTATTCAAGTGATGACTTCGGCTTAAAAATAAAATCATTCGTTGGATTAAGCCCTACTTCTACTAGTTGGTCCCTTTATGGGGATACCACCGACAATTCAATTGATATATACAGCTTATCAAACTCCATAACTGTAAGAAATGAATCACTTCCCATGACAACGATGCTTTACAATAAAAATATAGATAACCGCACTGGATTTGTGGGGATTAAGCTCTTAGAAGGTTTTGGCCCAGAAGGTGAGAGACAAAAAATACCTAAATTTGTAGCATGGTACCCAATAGATGATTTAGGAACCACAACGAAAGAAATAGTCATGATCATATCGGGGTCAGAGTGTTGTGAATCTACTTTTAAAAAACTAATCGAGACGATCCACGTTGAGAAAGTAAAAACTTAATATAATTTTTATTCTTTAGACCGTTCTGTTCGATTAACGGCTTTTATCGGGCATACCTTACCGACTCAACCTGTTAGTTATATGTATTGCCTTAGACACCTAGAGAAGGTCCTGACAAGGTCTGGAAAGGGAGAGAGAAGCCATAACATATTATTATAAGACCACTTCCAGGGTCAAACCCTCTACCTTTGCGCTCCATGTTTCATATTTTCGTAATCGCTATGCTGCGACACAATTAACCGATATGAGGAGAAGGTTTGCAATTGAGCTTATAGTCTCTGGAATAATCGGTTAGGCAAAGAGGATTTTAGCTCCAAAGCCAGAGATGGGGGGAAAGAGGGAGGCTCCCTCTGAGGGCCTGTAAGTTACACGTACTCTTATTTTTATCGCAATACCCCGATGCTTGCTGCGCGGGTGCGCCGCCGCCGTTTCACTATGTGAGGCAAATTCTCAATACAAAATGGTTGCGCCTTGACTGGTTCAAAAATGAATCCAAAACTATTAATCTCCGGCGTGTTTCCTCATAAATATAAGCGGATGATCGATATGAATGATGCAAACATGCTGCCTGTCAAAGAGCCCTCGGAGGTCACAGAAGAAGAAGTTATTGAGCACATTGAAGAAGAAGAAGCACCTCTAAACCTTTCACAAGAAAAACGCAGAGTATATAGTGATAAAAACGATCGTAGTATCTTTGAATTATATCGCAGATATCAACGTGGTGATCTGAATCTCGATCCAGAATTTCAAAGAAATTATGTATGGGACGATAAGAGGGCTAGCCTATTGGTTGAATCAGTTTTGTTAGAAATACCGATTCCAGTTATTTACTTGGCAGAGGAGGACGACGGCAAGTTTACTATAATCGATGGGCAACAGAGACTTCGGTCGTTTTTTAGATTTATTAATAATGACTTTAAATTAAGAAAATTGAGAGTTCTATCTGATTTCGATGGGAAAACGTTTAAAACACTTGATAAGGACAGTCAAATAAAGGTTGAAGACGCAACTTTGCGTACCATTGAAATTCGAAAAGAAACCCATCCTGACGTTAAATTTGAGATATTCGAAAGATTAAATGTGGGTTCAGTTAAACTAAACGACCAAGAGTTAAGGAACTGCATATACAGAGGGAAATACAACAATCTAATAAAAGAGCTTTCGGAAAATAGAGATTTCTTATTATTATTGGGATTAGATGAAGCTCAAAAAAGGATGCAACAACGAGATATCGTTCTTCATTTCTTAGCTTTTTATAATCAAACGTTTTCGAAGTACAGACAACCAATGAAACAATTCCTAAATAACGAGATGGAAAATAATAAAGATATTAACGACGAAAAATTAAACTTGCTACGTCAAAAATTTAAAGATTCGATCTCTCTAACAAAAACAATTTTTGGGAAAAACGCGTTTAGAAGGTTTGTGCTAGGCAATAAAGAAAATCCCAATGGTAAGTGGGAAAAGCGAGTTAATATGGGGCTATTTGAAGTTGTAATGTGTGGTTTTAGTAAATACAAAAAAAATCAAATTATTCCTTTAAGCGATGTAATAAGGGAAGAACTTATCCACATAATGGGATCCAACCAAAGCTTTACCAACAGTATAAGCGGAACCGGTACAACGAATGTTGACAAGGTGACGAATAGGTTCAAGATATGGGATGAAGCACTTCAAGAAATCATCGGTATCCCTAAAACAGAAGATCGACTATTTAGTCAAGAGTTTAAAAAGAAGCTCTTCGATCAGAATCCTACATGCAAAATATGTGGTAATGCAATACTGCTATTAGAAGACGCTACCGTCGATCATATTGACCAGTACTGGAGAGGAGGAAAGACTATCGAAGATAATGCTAGATTAACACATGTCTACTGCAACTTAAGCCGAGACCGTAATAGCTAAGGCCGAAACATTTGGTTTGAATTCTTTAGAATCTAGAAAAATAGAAAATGGAATCTACCTAGGCCTTAATCGGTTCTGGCCTGTTTCCCTGGCCCTGGGGAAGATCTTCCTTGATCTCCTCAATGGTCATAGGCACAGGCTCTACCTGGGGGAGCTGGGGTTGCTCTTCCTGAGCTTTTGCCTTCTTCTTGTACTCCTTCAGCTCCTTCTTCTGCTCATAAACCGCGTTCTCATATTCGAGGTCAATGTGTTTAATGGCAAGATCTTTACCTACATCCTTTGTCCAATCTCTGGTAGACCAATCAGTAAACGCATCCGGCCTAACTCCTCTGTAGAGTTTGGTCTTCTCTTGTATCGCTTGAGCCCAAACCGCCTCTTCTGGAGTCTTTGGTAAATTGAGAGTGCCCTTCCATTCACCATCATACAGGCCCGTGACCTTCAGGATGTGAACCGCCGCCGTGATTGCTATCTTCTCATCGGAGCTATGGAGGCCATTGGTAAGAACATTTACCGCTTCATGGGCCAAGGCCTTGAGCCTGAGCTTTGAATCAGTCCATAATTCCTCTCTTTTGACATTCAATTCCGCTGTAAAAAACGGGTTTTTGTGCCATTTTGTGATTGTTTCACGCCTGACACCGACTATCTCCGCTACTTCTCTATCAGTTTTACCTAAAATTAACAAGTCGATTGCATTAAGTTGCTCTGGGGTTAGCCCAGGAGCTGGAGATCTATCCCAAAGCTTATCTGCCATTTTGTTTAACTCATCAACGTCTTTACTCATTGAATCACCTTTCAAGTCTTCTTTAAGGCTCCTAACAGTATTTTGAGCTGATCTAACTAATAATGGGTCTAAATAGGCTAATTTACTTAATCCGTTGGCCCATTTCTCCAAAGATCTAATATCCTTAGAGGAAAACTTAATCATAACCTGGAGATCCTCCTTTCCCTACGTTCTAGGGCTTTCTGGCCTTCTGGAGAATCCAAGTATCTGATCTTCTCCATAGATTTAGCCAAATCATCCCAGCCTACAGCTCTACACTCTGCTATCAATTCATCAATGGAGGGAAGAGGAGGAGGTTCCTTTATCCTGGGAAGAGCAGGTTTAGAGGTTCGTTTACTCATTGAGATACTCCTCCTGCTCCTGGAGGGTAGCATTGAGGGAGTACCTCCTTTTGGAAGCTCCTTTTTTATGTGTAAGATTTGTAAGGTTTGTAAACATATCAATCACCTCCCCAGCTATCTAAAATTTCAACCTCAGCATCTACAGGGACAGGAGAGAGCAGCTCAGAGCCTACACGCCTCATTATCTCCAGGAGCTTAGTAGCCATCTCCTGGGCCAGAGCCTCTGGAGCCTCCAGGATAAGCTCATCATGGACTGAGCCTATCATCTTAACCTCCTCAGGGAGGGAAGAGTGGACTTCAGCCATTACCGCTTTCAGGAGATCTGCCCCCGTACCCTGGGAGGGAGAGTTATAGAGCTGATTTATGGAGGCCAGAGATCGGCCTGCATTCCAGCCCCAAACCCTTTTCCGGCCTGTCACTGTCTGGGAGCATACCAGAGGAGAAGAGTAGAGGCCCTTCTCGGAGCTATGGAAGAAGAAAGATTTAGGGCAATTCTTTAGAGCTCTCTGCTTTTTATGAAAGGCCTCTACCCCTGGATAGGCCTGGAAAAACATCTTATGCGAGCTTTGGGCCTGCTCCAGGCTCATCTCTACCCCATAAGTCTCTTTGGCTCTCCTCTGTAAAAGCTCAGGCTGGCCTCCATAGATGAGGAGGAAGTTTACAGCCTTTGCTCCCTGTCTCTGGGCCTTTGTAATCTGCTCTATGGGGAGGCCTGAGACTTTGGAAGCTGTCAGTTTATGCAGGTCCTGGCCGGCCTGGAAAGCCTCAAGCATGGTCTTATCCTGGGAGAGACAGGCCATAATTCTAAGCTCGATACCTGAGAAGTCAGCTTTGATAAGCTTCTTTCCTTGAGGAGCCCTAAACAGTTTTCTTATGGCCTGGCCATCCTCTCCCCTCTTTGGTATCTGTTGGGCATTTGGCTCCCTGGAGGAAAACCGGCCAGTTGCCGCCTGAATTTGGAAGTATCCAGGGTGTAACCGGCCATCCATGGGAGAGAGCTTTAGGAGCCAGTCCTCCATAAAAGCCACTTGATGAGAGAGGCCTCTGTAATGGAGGAGATCTCCAGCAAAGGAGCAGCCGGCCAGAGACAGCTCTTTTAGGTCTTCCTCCTTTGTAGAGCTGATCTTATGCCCCTGGGCCTGGAGAAAGGCTAGGACATCCTGAGAGCTTTCTGGATTCAATAGGGGAGAGTACTTCTTTCCCTTCTTCCTCCTGGGCTCAAAGCCTGTTCTCTGAGCTTCAGCCTGGAGGCTCAGGGCTATGGTCTGGGCCTGGCCTTTCTTCTGCTCCATCATGGATCTACAGGCCTGGGTATCCAGAGGAAGGCCCTGCAGCTCCAGCTCGATAACAGAGGGAAGCGCTCTAAACTCCAGCTCTGCTATATGCTCCAGTTTGTTCTTTTGGAGAAGATTCTGGAGTATGTCATGGAGGGGAAGGAGAATAATAGCATCCCTGGCCGCGTAAGCCTTCTGCTCTGGGCTCAAAGTATCCGCTCCCCAGTTGGAGGCCTGGAGTTCTTTGGAAAGAGATATTCCTAAGTGTCTCTCTGCTAGGGCTTTGAGGCTCTGCTCTGGGGTCTTTTTCTTGAAAAGGTTCTTTGTGGCCTTTGGAGCCTTTTTGAGATCGTAGTAACCGGCCCAGCATACCTGGGAGGCCAGCATGGTATCAAAGAGGTTTGACATCTTCAGCCTTCGGTTTTGGGAGGCCTGGATAAAGGAGAGGTCGAACTTCAGGTTATGGCCTACCTTTTTTATGTCGGAACGTTCCGAGAGCTGGCCCAGGTCCTGGAGAGGGGTAGTTCCTTCCCGCCCCAGCTCCCAGAGGTCAGCCACATAAACCCGCCCTGAAGGGAGGGAGAGCTGGCAAAGCCTGGCCCTGGAGGAGAGAGGGTCTAGGCCTGTTGTCTCCAGGTCTAAGCCACAGATCCCCGCCGCCTCTATCTCCTGGAGAGCCAGAGCCCAGGCCTGAGGAGTGTCAGCCTCGATATAATCCAAAGTTGACACGTTAGACAAATAGACAAAATTAGACAAACTTGGACAAACCTCTCCCTGATCCTGGAGGAGGGTAGCCTGGGAAGATCTCTTTTTTGGAGCCGAACGTGCGATTTCGGAGGATCCATTTTTTAGAGCTGATCGATCATCCTCTTTTTTTGTTGTCGATCGATCGAAAGGTAAAGGCGGAATAGATCTCTCTGTAGCTGATTGATCGGTCTCCTTTTTGTCGTTGATTGATCGATCAATGGGAGAAGCTGGGAGAGATCTCCCTGGAGCCCATAGGGTTAAGGTAGTCATTTCCTGAGCCCCTCCAAGACCTTAGCATCAATGGCCAACACTTCGTAAACCCGGCCCCCGATTCTCTTCTTTACCTTCCTGGCCAGGCCCTGGGAGAGGAGCCTCTCTAAAAGCTCCTCCTGGGTAAGGCCCAGCTCTGGAGGAAAGACCTCCTTCATAAAGAGGCCTCCAGGCTGAAGGGTAGAGGTAACCAGAGGTAACTTTTGCAGAGGAGAGGTAACCAAAAAACCGCTATCATTAGATGTCTAGTTACCTCAGTTACCTTGGTTACCTCTATTTCACATAAGAGAGGTGTATCTGAGAGAGCTATTACATGTATGCTAATGTTTTTTGCTCCCTCACACGCGCGTGAGATAATAGAGGTAACTAAGGTAACCAAGGTAACTATTGATTTATTGATATTGATTTTAGAGGTTACCTCTATCCCCATTAGGTTACCTTGGTTACCTCTGCTTCCCCCTTGAAGTTTAAGCTTCATTTTCTCCCTACTCCAGGGTAAAAGCCTTCTCCAATATGGGAAGGACCCTAACTTGGTTTCCTGCAATCTTTTTTACTATAGATCGCCGATCTCCCTGGCTTCTATCCAGGAGGCCTTTCTGCTCCATCGAATCCAGAAGGGAGTTCTTGGAGAGGGAGAGCCCTTCCTCCTGAGTTCTCAGATACTTTACCACCTGCTCCCAGGCCGGGCCATAAAGGAGGTAATAGACTCCCTTATCATCAGGTCCCCAGCCCACCTTTTGAGCCCCTGGGGTTCGCTCTGCTATGGCTGGGGTTACATCCTCCATAGTGGCAAAGTAAACCCTACCCTGAGTTTGTAGCTCCAGGAGAGCCTCAAAGAATCGTTTAGTTGGCTCTTCTCTTTCCGCTACCTGGGCCAGCTCATCAGCTACTTGATTGAAGGCTTCCCAGGCCTCCTGGAGGAGCTTAACCGCCTTCTCCTGGGTAAGGGCTTCCTGGGCTACAGCATAATTGAGAAAGAGCTGAAAGCCTAGAAAAAGGAAAGCTACGGTTTCATCAAGCCTTCTATGTCTGGTTCTTGTCTTGTTAGCTGCCTGCTTTGCCTGCTCTCTTAGGTGCTCAAAGTCTTCTGGGAGCTGGGAGGGGAGAGTATCGAGCTGGGGAGCCAAATACTCCAGGTATCCCCTCATGGCCTGGGAGAGGAGAGACTTCTGAGCCTGGGCCTGAGTAAGCTTCTCTGGTTTGATGTCTTCTTTCAAAAGATGAAGTACTAAATTTCTGGCCAGGGAGGAGCCCGATAAGGGCATAGTCTCCCCAGAGCAGAGGGCCAGGCCCCTTGGAGGATGTCCTGACATAAGGGCAATGGTTGATTTCAACCGGCCTCTCCCCTGCCTGTCTCCCTGGTTTCTGGTAAGATATTCCAGTACTCCCTCCAGCTTTGCCCGTTCTCTGGGGTCTTTGGCTGGGTAGAGATCATCAACTACCAGAAGGGTATCTTTGGCCTGGAAAGCCATTTCTTCAATAGACTTGGGGGAGTCTCTGAAGTTTGCAGGAAGGCCCTTAGGCTCAAAGCTGCCATAGTGGGAGAGCATGAGGGCTATTAGAGTACTTTTGAAACTGCCTGTAGTTCCCCAAAGATAGGTTACATGGCTGGGCTCTATGCCGGCCTGCCTTAAAGGTTCGCAGAGAGGGGTTAGCCAAACCAGAGCATACAGAGGATACATTATCCCTGGAGGCCCCAGCTCCAAAAGGGAGAGAGAGGCCTCCAAAGCCTTCTTTATATCCCCTGTCTCTTCTGGAAGAGAGTACTTCCTGAGCCTGTCAGAGATCTCTACTTCCACAGCCTCAGAGCCTACAGCGCCCCCAGCATGGAGGAAGGCCCAGGAGCCTTTTATTTTCCTCCATCCAAGATGGGTAAAAATGGTACTCTCTGAAATACCGGCCTGGGCCATAAGCTGGAGAGCATGTCTTACGTGTTGCTCTAGTTTAGGCTCTATTGCTGGCCGTATTCCCCAGGCCTCGATTAGCCATTTCATTTCCATGAAGTTTTTACCAGAGATCTTTACAGGAGAGAGTATGGCTCCTCCCCGGAGGATACCCTGGAATTCAATAAACCGCTCTCTAGTAAGACCATCATCTTTGAGTATGTCTCTGATCGGCCAGGCTACAAAGTTACAGAGAGGAGTTTGAAAGAAATCAAGCTCCCCGGTTTTTTCGTTGAATTTACTCCCCTCTTTGCAGAGTCTCCCGAGGGTATCCAGGCCATACTCTCCTGTAGCTTTCAGGAGAGCTTTAACCGGATCATATTCCGCCCCCAGCTCTGGGAGATCCTCCCCGGCTTGGGAGTTGGAGGAGGTCCTGAGCTTTGCCTGAAGCTGGGGGAGCTTCTCTTTTGCTTCCTGCAGAAGGGGAGTTATGTCTTTTTGGAGTAGGCCATGTTCTTTGAGCCAGGCCCCAGCTATGAACTTCCCTTTAGCTCCCAGCACGGCAATAGCAGCTCTTTTCTTATCCTCCAGATCCTCAGATTTGATAAGCCGCTCTGCATAAGCCATGCCTCCATCTCTCCATGGAAGATAGGGCTCCCTCCTGCTCTTCATGGCCTGGAGATCCTGGAGAGCCTGCTCTGGGCCTCTGGCCAGGATAAAATCATCTAAACCTACCTTCTGGCTATGGGCTCCTGGAGGGAGAGAAAGAATCTGTAGCTCTTCAGCTCCCAGCCGATAGAGCTGCTCTGCAAGCCTGGGGAATGCATCATAGGCCTTATGGCCAGGGACTATATCGCTGTCATAGAGGAGATTGATCTTCTTCCCGCTCCAGTCCACCTGAGCCAGCTCAGGGAGGAGAGCCTCCTCATCAGAGAGATTTTCATCTTCAGCCAGAAGAGCCGCCTCTTCTCCTGAGGTCCTCCAGTTGTAGACTCCAGAAAGAGCAACCACAGGGAGTCCGTAAGCATGGCCACAGAGAGCCTTAAGCTCCCCTTCAGTAATCCAGATCTCCCCGGCCTGGGCCAGGTCTAGGCCTGAGGGGATGTATAAGGAGTTAGGCTCCCCGGCCCTTCTAAGGTACTTCTGAGGCCTCCCTTTTTCATTAGAAGGAGGGTTATCCAGCCTGATTGTAGAGAATCCGTTTCCTGGGTATTTGATAAGGAAGCCTGAGGAGTCTATATCCAGCCTCCCTAAATGGTTGCGAACCTCAGAGGGAGAAAGGGAGCATACCTCTCCGCTCTCTTTCAGGGATTTAACCAGAGCCTCTGGGAGTCCATGATTGAACTGGAGCCGTTGGCTATGGGCCAGGGTGATCATGTTTCTCTCACCTGGGCCTCTAATGCTGACCATTCCCAGAAATACCGATCATCGTATACGCTTCTAATTTGTAGCTTCAGCTTCTGGTTTTCCTTCTGTAGAGCAATGTATTTATCGAATGAGAACGATTCGTTATTGTCGCGTGCCTGGGCTCCGCTTCCAACGGAGCTGTTGATTTTTTGTTGCATCTTTCGGCCTCATTAACTGCTCGAAAGACCAATTTTTTCAGAGTTTTTCAGAAGGATAGAGGGATCTTTGTCTACCTGATCCAAACCTATCCTAACCAAAACCCGTATGAATGAACTTGTAGGTACTCCTAAAATAGCTGCTCGTTTAGCTACATCCTGCTTAGTTAGAGGGCTTAGCCTAATCCCTGTAACTTCAGACTTGATAGATGATTTAGGCATGTATTAACTCCTTTTGCGGCTAGCTTTTGCTCAGAGGGTGGCCCTCCAAGTAAAAAGCTTACAAAATATCGGTAGCTTCCGCTTGGTACATACTCACCAATTTTTTGGAAGCTTAATATTGCTGTCACCGCTTTACCTCATCTGTCAAAACAGCCTATTGCTGCCTTTTTCTGTCAATTGCCTAAATCCTCCAAATCATCCAAACTCTTCAATTGCTGGATATTGTAATGCGTCAAACCAATCCTATAGGCTAAACGCTGTTTTGGACAGATACTCTCCTGATAACCTCGCTAATATATATAGTTGTTGTTTATCGTTATGCGTTGAGGTCTTATAAAGCTATAGCTATCTGTTTTAGTTTAACGATTTCTAGAGGGAGGCTCCCTCTACAGCCTAGGAGGGAAGGAGGGAGAGAGAGGTTCCATCCCTCCGAGGGCCTTTCCCTTCTGATCCAACAGATACCGCTCTACTTGAAGGAGCTGGGCCTGGATAGAGGCTACATATTCCGGCCCCTTCAGATCGCGAGCATGGAGGATATGAGCGTATCCAGCTCCATGATATAGGACATATACCGCTCAGAGCCTGAGGTAATCTCCTTCAAACCCTGGCCTATAGCTCGATAAATGGGGAAAGAAGGCTCTAGGCCTCCAGGAAGGGCTTAAAGCCGCCTCTTTGAATGAGAGGCTCCATTTCTATCTCCTGGAGATCTCCCTAACCTGGGCTCTGAACTGTCTCTGTCGGGCCTGGTATTCGCGGGCCTAGGCTCTACTCTGGGCCACAGAGGCTTTGGCCTGCTCCAGCCAGGAGGGAGAAGAAAAAGAAGAAAGTGACCCCTTCTTGAAAGCTGGCGCGCCAGCCCGGCTGGCGGGAAGAGGGGGTGAGGTGCGGAGAGGGGGAGGAACCTGCCAAGACCGGGCCAAAAACCATCCGCTGGGACGGCTGAGATTTCTTGGCAGGTGGCCTTGATGCATATCGGTTTACCCCTGCCAAGAGTACTTGGCAGTTTTTGACTTTAGGCAGGTGTCAAAGAACCGAAAGCCGCGCATATCACTAAGATAACAATAGTTATTCATTCTTTCATTTGAATAATGATTTTACTTAAAATTCGAATTTGCACATTTAAATGGTGAAAGGATAGAATTATAGCCGGGAAATCGATATATCCCAAATTAAGACAATTTTATTCAATTGCCCAACCTTTAACAAACTTCACAAATTTTAAGTTTCAGTTTATCGCAAATAATAAATCTTATGGAATTGTTATTCTGATAACTCATCCATTCTACATACTATGAGAATAAACTAAATTGGCCGCCCACACCCATGATTATCGAGCTAGAAAGTAGCTCCAAAGAGCTTTTCTCTTTGCTGATAACGGTTTTGAGCATAGCGTTTTTGGAGGGGCAAGTGCATTAGCTTCGTAAAAAAAGGATATAAGTTAAGATGGGATTTTGGAGAAAAATAGACAGGATATAACAATGAAAATTGGCTTATTAAAATGAAAATTCCGAAAATTGGCTATTAAAAACAACTATTAATAGAAGAAAGATAATGCCTAGTCCAATAGAAATTAAAAAAACTGGTTTCCAGTCAGGTGCTGCAAACACCTGACAGGAGAAAACTCCACCCCAGGAGTGTTACCGTATGTCAGAAATAGCCAATGCTAGAATAAATACCTTTGGGAGCAAGCCACCCAAAGCTGATTTTGTACCGCCTGATGATCCTACTCTTGAAATTCCTCTTTCAGAATTGCAGGCCCTCTTTAATTCCTCTGTGGCCTTGTTCAATGACATCTTGGACATTGCCAGAGAAGAGAGATTAATAGACAAGAAGGATTCAGCCGAATTGCTGATAAATGCCCAAAACACAATCAAGAAAGAGAAAAGCCCTATCGAGAAGCTCATTTTGCTCAATGCCTACATAAGAAAGGCATTCAAGCCCATTAGAGAGGCCATAAGCCGAAGGCCCGCCGCCAATGCTGCAGAAAGGATAATCCAGGCTTCCACAAAGATCAAACTTCGCGCCGTGATGCTCTATGAGCATGTAAAGACCATCGCGAAGGGAGAGAATAGGAAGAAGGATTTTGCTTTTAGCTCTCCAGACGTTCGCACCTTCCTGGCGGGCAAAGAAGGCCAAGCCCCTAGCCGGCGTGATGCAATCCGGGCAATGGAGAAGGCAGAAAGACTTTTTCCGGCTCTGAAATGCGAACATACACCTAATGATGGCCGAGCAACTATGCGCCTTATCACCAAAGTTGATGATTTAGATTATTGCACTACTATAAAAGAAGACCGTGAACGTGACGATTGGCAACGGTTCAGAATGACTGAAGTGCTGCCTTTTATGAGCTGAGAATATAAGGTAATACATAAAAATTTACTGCACCTTTATAAATCCGAGAAGGATAATAACCGTTTGATGCTTGCTTTAGTTTACTTGCTAATACCGTTTCGGTCTCGTTTCTATTATAATAGCAAGTGAATATTATTCTTGGTACAAGATAGATATTCAAATCTGATCGTTGCCAAATGATACGGTTGGGCAGGCTTTCTCTTGCCTTATCCACATAACGGAAATCTGCATAATCTCCTTCCCGGCATAGTTTTATATGTCCGGTTAGGAGATCGTTGATTATAAGGCATTACAGAAATATATTATTTCCAGAATTGATACCAAGAAGTCGAGCAAGCTTTTCTGGGCCGCCATTAGCCAGAACCCTCCTCCTAGATCTGGGCGCAGAGGTATTGGTCTATATGTTCTGGTGGAATCGTGAACGCCAAGTACCTTATAGCCTGCGGCCTGACAGTAGCCTCTACTTCGTCCCATGGTTTGAAGGCTTTGCAGAGGCGAGCATACCGCTTTGCCAAGTCTTTGAAGCCGCAGAGGTCTATCACCTTCAGATGAGCCTGGACCCGGATTGCTCCGAATATCAAGTTGTCTTCGACTGTTGGCCTTCCGCCGCCGTTCAAAAGCTGCTGGACCTGGATCTCCTGGGCCAGCTCGATTGTTCCGGGGCAGTTGTCATATAAATGGGGGGTGTAGCCTCGCTCGTCGTCGTTCATCAGAGGATAAACCCGGCAGACTAAGGGCCTCGCCTCATAGACTGTACAGCCGTTGTTGTAATATGGGCATCTGCGGTTGGTCACGGACCCCTTCAAGAAGGGTTTCGACTGATGCCCTGGTTTCGGTTCTATCATGTTCGTCTCAAACCACCTCGTGCCACATTTGAGGTGTTTGCACAGCCGCTTTATGTCTGCATCCATGAGCCCGACGCCGTTGATGTTCGTGCAGCACTCCCCGCATCGGTGGCATTTAAAGGCCGCCTGCATGATCTTCATAGCCGCTATCGGCTCAGGAATTTCCATTATCTCGGCCATCAAAGCCCCAAATTCTTTGTCGAATTTTTTCGCCATCTTTTTCAATCCCTCCTCCAGAACCGCCACCATCTTTTTTTCTTGGCCTCTTCCTGTGATGGTGGCAACGCCGGCTGGATCTTCTCCGAGAGCTGGCTTAAATGGCCACGTAGAAAGTTGATCTCATCGTCTTTCAGCCGAAGGGTCTCCTTGAAGTGCTCCAAGTCGCGACGCAAGGCCACAGCCTCGGAGGATGCTAGATCTTTCTCGGATCTGGCCTGTTCTACCTCTGATCTAAGCTGATCTTCCTGCGATCTTTCGGCCTCTAGGTCTCGTTTTAGCTGATTTAGTTCACTCTTGGTTTGGTTGGCTTCCTTCCATCTCTGATCTGCATCGGATCTAGCTTGATCGCGGTCTTTTATAGCCTGATCCAGCTCAGATCTATCCTGATGTAAGTAAAGATCAATAGCTTCTAGCACTAATTGCTTCTTTGTTATTCCCTTCTCTGTCGCGGCCCGCTCCATCTCGGAGATGGTTAGATCGTCCGGCTCAGCATAGATCCTCACGAAAGATCCCCTCAATTCTATCGGATAATGAGCTGATCGGATAAAGATCTATCTAGGCTTTTATGTAGCTATAAATGCGTGATCTTTGTGATCTTCAGGAGATCTTGATATCTTTGACCTGAAATTATGGTTTAAAATCGATTTAGCGGGCTTGATTCTCAGACAGGTTTCAATCATTAAGAAGTTTATATATATTTATGTAATATCTTGTCTCAGGTTTTCCTGCCTTTATTGCCTCCATTTGGGTAAATCCTAAACCAGATTTTAGATAGAGATCGAGAGCGTCTTTTTTAGGATCTACTGTTATGTATCTGCATCCTACTGATTTACAAACCACATTGGTTATTAGTCCAACTGCCCAGTATAGAATATTTGTTCCGATGCCTTGCCGCTCACGTTTTCTTACAACCGCCAGGCGGCCTATTAGAATGCAGGGAAGACTTGAATAAATCGGTTTGTTGCTGTCCCTTTTTTTTACCCAATCTTCTTTTTTCAGGCGTGGCGCTAAAACGGAATCTGCGCTTAGCGAGACAAAGCCAACAACAGAACCTTCATGAAGGAATAGGTAGGTTCTGCTTAACATGCACTCCTGCTCACGCCGGGCATCATTTTTTATAAAATCGTTTAGATCTTCACTAACACAATAGAAATCACTAAAATCGTGATCGCCATTCAATGGCTCAACGCTGATATCATCCCATTTGATCGGGGCCATTAGAACTTAATCGGATGGGACTGATAAATCCGTTGCGCTTCTCTAAGCTGATGCTTTTGTTGTGGCGTGACGGCGTAAGCTTCCTCGCTCTGCCAAAACACCTTTGCATCTTCC
>JAAZNW010000089.1 GCA_012798065.1 Chloroflexota bacterium | reverse complement strand
AGGGGTAGAGATGGTGATGCCGGGAGACAACGTTACGATGGAATGCGAATTGATCATCCCGGTGGCGCTGGAGCAGGGGTCAACGTTCGCGATTCGTGAAGGTGGACTGACGGTTGGCGCCGGCAGGATCACAAAAATCATTGCATAGGTTAATAACATGGCAAAACAAAAAATTCGGATACGCTTGAAGGCCTACGATCATCGTGTGCTCGATCAATCTGCCAAAAGGATTGTCGAGACCGCGGAGCGGAGTGGCGCGCAGGTTGTAGGACCTGTTCCACTGCCGACCCGCATTGAACGGTTCACTGTTCGCCGTTCATCATTCATCGATAAAGATTCTCACGAGCATTTTGAGATCAGAACGCACAACCGCCTGATCGATGTGCTCGATCCTGACGCCAAGACGATTGACATGTTGATGCGTTTGAACATGCCGGCTGGTGTGGATATTGAGATCAAGATCTAAGACCTTACTGCGCATCTGAACTTTGCATTGTGCGGTAGATCACCTTAAAAATTAAAAAAACCCTTACAAATACCGGAACTTGCGGTATAATGTATCGGTTTTGGGCGTAAGCCCAAGCAGGCAATTCAAGAGCGGTTCTTGTGGGCGCACCAGACAAAAACCGATAGTGTCGCAGCAAACTGCTAACTGAATTGTTCAGGGATGATGCAGCCAAGCCCAGGCTGACAGTCTCTACTAAAGTACTGAAGGAGAACAACTGAAATGTTTAAAGGGCTGATCGGAAAGAAAATCGGCATGACCCAGATTTTCGATGAAAATGGCGCGGCGCACCCTGTCACGCTAATCGAAGCTGGGCCATGCTTCGTTACCCAGGTGAGAACCGTGCAGAAGGAAGGTTACTCCGCGGTGCAGCTGGGTTACGAAGAAGTAAAACCCAGGCGTCTGGCCAGCGGCGAGTTAGGTCACTTGCGACGCAATAGCCTTCCCCCATTAAAATACCTGCGCGAATTTCGGGCCAAAGAGGTTCAGGTTGCTGAAGGCGACAAAGTGGATGTGAACCTGTTCGCGGTTGGTGAAAAGGTGGACGTCTCGGGAATCAGCAAGGGGAAGGGATTTGCAGGCGGTGTAAAACGCTATCATTTCCGCGGTGGTCCAAAATCGCATGGTCAGTCAGACCGTATGCGGGCGCCGGGTTCGCGTTCTTCAACCACCACACCTGGCAGAGTATTCAAAGGCGCTCGCGGTGCCGGTCATATGGGCAATGACGCTGTAACCGCGCAGAATTTGAAGGTCGTCCTGGTGGACGCGGAACGCAATGTCATCGGTGTCAATGGCTCCGTGCCTGGGGCACGCGGTGGCCTCGTTCTCATTAAAGAATCGCGGAAAGGTTAGGTCCGAGGTTTTTTATCCGTTTACCTGGACTAAGGGAGCTCATGACAATGGAAGTTGAAGTCTTAAACATGGAAGGGAAAAAGGTCAGTAAGGTGGAACTGCCACCGGCGATCTTTGAAGCCCCAATCAATATTGATCTGATGCATCAGGCTTACGTGATGCAAATGGCGAACGCTCGCCTTGGAACGCACGAGACCAAGGTCAAGAGCGAGGTTTCAGGCGGTGGCAGAAAACCATGGCGGCAAAAGGGAACCGGGCGTGCCAGACAGGGTTCTACTAGATCGGCTCAGTGGAAAGGCGGCGGTAAGATTCATACCCCGCATATGCGCTCTTACGTTCAAAACATGCCGAAGAAAATGCGCCAGGCCGCGCTGCGTTCAGCTCTCTCTGTGAAAGCGGCTGAATCCTCAATTGTGGTGGTGGACGCCCTCAAACTTAAGGAACCCAAGACGCGTTTAATGGCCAGCGCGTTGAATACGCTGGTTGGCGATGCCAAAGCCCTTGTGTTGATTCCTTCAGCAGAATCCTACGAGGATGTGCTGCGCTCCACCAATAACATCCCTGACGCCAAGGTATTGAATGCCAATTACATCAATGTGCGCGACATTATGGTCTTTGATAAGCTGATCATGCCTGTCGCCGCCCTTGAGTTAATTACGGCTAACCTGGGAGGGGTAGGAGAATAAGATGAGCACTATTTACGATGTCCTCCGCCGCCCGATTGTGACCGAAAAAACCAATTACATGGTCACGAAACTTCATCAGTACGTCTTCGAGGTGGCAGATGATGCCAACCGGACAATGGTGAAAGACGCGGTTGAAAAATTGTTCAACGTGAATGTTTTGCGGGTGAATATCATCAATGCGCCGGCGAAAAGGTCCCGCCGCGCGCGCAGCCGAAGGCTATTGATCCGCAACGCTGAGTACAAAAAAGCGGTCGTCACGCTCAGCCCTGAAGACCGTATTCCCATCTTTGAAGGGGTGGAGTAATGGCTATTAAGGTATACAAACCAACCACACCCAGCCGGCGCGCAATGACCGGTTACAGCTTTGAAGAAATCACCAAAGACACGCCTGAGCGCGCTTTGATCGTGATCCGCAAAGCCCGGGCTGGGCGCAACAATCATGGAAAAGTGACTGTGCGCCACCAGGGCGGCGGCAGAAAGCAGTATATCCGCATCATCGATTTTAAACGTGATAAGCGGGAAATTCCCGCACGCGTGGCCGCGATTGAATATGATCCCAACCGTACTGCCAGACTGGCTCTGCTGACTTATGTTGATGGTGAGAAACGTTATATCATCGCGCCGGTTGGTCTGAAAGTAAACGATACAGTGGTAGCCGGTCCAATGGCTGAGGTAAGGCCTGGCAACAGCCTGCCCATTTCCAACATTCCGGTCGGCACCCTTGTTCATAATATCGAACTGAAAGAAGGGAAAGGCGGGCAGTTGGTGCGCTCAGCGGGCGCGTCTGCGCAGTTATTGGCAAAAGAGGGCGATTTCGCTCAAATCCGTATGCCGTCAGGCGAAGTCCGCCTGGTTCCCCAAAAATGTTACGCCACTATCGGGCAGGTTGGAAACACAGACCATAGCAACATCAAGCTCGGTAAGGCGGGTAGGAAACGCCATATGGGCATCAAGCCCACCGTGCGCGGCACGGCTATGAGCCCCCGCGACCATCCTCATGGCGGTGGTGAAGGACGCCAGCCGGTCGGTATGTCTGGGCCGAAAAGCCCGTGGGGTAAGCCAACGCGCGGGTATCGCACCCGGCGTAACAAAAAGACCGACCAGTATATTGTGCGCCGCCGCAACGCCGGCAATCGGTAAAACAAGCCGCAGCGCTTAACCGAGAAGAAGGGACGAAAATATGTCTAGATCGCTAAAAAAAGGGCCGTTCGTTGACCCGAAACTATTGAAAAAAATTGAAGCCATGAACACCCGCAGCGAGAAGAAAGTGGTTCGCACCTGGAGCAGGGCGAGCACGATCTTCCCGCAAATGGTGGGCCACACCATCGCTGTGCATGATGGGCGCCGGCATGTTCCCATTTACATCACAGAGAATATGGTCGGTCACCGTTTGGGTGAGTTTGCCCCCACGCGTCATTTCCGGGGACACATGTCTGATAAATCTACCGGAGCGAGATAATTATGGCAACAGATATTCGCGCAGAATTGAAGAATTGTGGTGTTTCTGCTCAGAAAACGCGCCTGGTTATCGATCTGATCCGCGGCAAACCGGCAGTTGAAGCGCTGACCACTCTCAAATTTACCAATAAGGCAGCTGCAAGGCATGTGGGTAGATTGCTGGCTTCCGCCGTGGCGAACGCTGAAGAGAACTTCGGCGTCAACCGTGATGATCTGGTGGTTTACAAGATCAGCGCTGATGATGCCCCTCTTCGCAAATGGCGCCGATTTGGCGCCCGCGGACGCTTCAAGCCGTTGTTGAGACGCTCCTCTCATATCACTGTTGTGCTGAGAGAGAAGGAATAGATACCAGGAGGGCGGCAGGGAAAACCTCCGTCTGAGTGAAAAAGGACACCAGGAGAAATTATGGGTCGAAAAGTACATCCAATTGGTTTTCGTCTTGGAATCAACCAGCCCTGGGAAGGGCGTTGGTACGCCGAGGGTTCTGATTACCGCACCCAGCTTCACCAGGATCTGGTCATCCGCAGGATGGTTCAGAGCCAGGGAGAAAAGGCGGGAATCTCGTTGGTTGAGATCGAGCGGTTCCCGGGCAAGGTAAAGGTAGTGGTGCACACCGCGAAACCCGGCATCCTTATTGGGCGCAAGGGAGATTCTGTAAAAAAGATCCGCACTGATCTTGAAGCGCTTACTGGCAAGGCGATTGACCTCGAGATCAAGGAGATCAAAGCGCCGGATTGTGACGCGTTTCTCGTTGCTAAGAACATCGCCGGTCAGATCGAACGCAGGGTAAGCTATCGTCGTGCGATGAAGCGCGCGCTGCAGCAAGCCATGCGGCAGGGCGCCGAGGGAATTAAGGTCTCGGTCTCTGGTCGCCTGAGCGGCGCTGAAATGGCACGTATCGTCTGGCTGCGTGAGGGGCGCGTACCACTTCAGACGCTGCGTGCGGATATCGACTTTGCCCGCGCGGAAGCGTTAACCACGTACGGAAGAATCGGTGTGAAGGTTTGGGTTTATAAAGGTGAAGTGATCCCCGGTGTTGAAGAGAAGGTTGAACCCACCGAGGGTGTGTACGTGAGTGAATAGATTCTAACCCCGGAAAACTCCCGGGTATTGTGAAAGAGGTAGCAGCTATGTTGATGCCAAAACGTGTTAAATGGCGCAAAGTGATGCGCGGTCGCATGACCGGCAAGGCGCAGCGCGGCGCAGACATGATCGTGGGTGAGTACGCACTCCAGGCGGTGGAACCTGGTTGGGTGACCGCCCGGCAGATCGAAGCCGCCCGCCGCACCATCGTGCATTCAATGAAACGCCATGGTAAGGTGTGGATCCGGATCTTCCCTGATAAACCCTATACCCACCGCCCACCCGAAACCCGTATGGGCAAAGGCAAAGGCAACGTGGAATACTATGTCGCGGTGGTGAAGCCTGGCAGGATCATGTTCGAAATCAGCGGCCTTGAGCGTGAAGAAGCCATTCACGCTTTGAACCAGGCCGGTTATAAATTTTCAATCAAGACCAAAGTGCTGGCCCGTGGGCAGGAAGCCGGGGAGGGTGTATGAAAACCTCTGAGATTCGCTTGTTATCCACAGAAGAGATCAAGACCAAACTCGCTGATACGCGCAACGAGTTAATGAACTTCCGCTTTCAGCTGGTCACCGGTCAATTGACCGATACCAGTCGATTGAAAACCACCCGGCGGCAAATTGCGTTGTACGAAACGATTTTACGCGAACGCGAGCAAGGCAAGAAACTGGAAGGTGCAAAATGAACCAAAGACGTAGATTGACAGGGATCGTCACAAGCAACCGGATGATGAAGACAGTGGTTGTCGAAATTGCTCGCACGTACAAACACCCGCTATATCACAAAGTGGTGCACGCCCGGCAAACAATCAAAGCGCATGATGAACTGGGTTGCGCGATTGGCGATAAAGTGATGGTGGTGGAATGTGCCCCGATGTCGAAAGAAAAGACCTGGATGGTGCAGTCCATCCTCAAGCGCGAAGGGAAAACGCTTGATGTGGCTGAGGAGGCGGTTGAATGATTCAACAGGAGACTCGTGTAAAGGTCGCCGACAACACCGGCGCGCGGGAACTTCTTGTCATCCAGGTGGTGGGCGGTTCCAGGCGGAAATATGGTGCGGTTGGAGATGTGGTTATTGCCACTGTCAAGTCAGCAGCCCCTCAGGGGTCGGTGAAAAAGAGCGAAATCGTCAAAGCGGTTATCGTTCGCGCCTCCAAAGAGTGGCGCCGCGAAGATGGCTCATTCATCCGCTTTGATGACAACGCCGCGGTGATCCTTGATGTGGATGGTCAGAACCCGAAGGGTACACGCATCTTCGGTCCTGTCGCGCGCGAACTGCGTGAACGGGGCTATATGAAGATCATCTCTCTGGCGCCAGAAGTACTCTAACAGAGGGATAGGAGCAATTATTATGAAAGTAAAAATTCGTAAGGGTGATCAGGTGGAAGTAATCAGCGGCACCATCAATGATAAGGGCAAGCGCGGCGAAGTGATCAAAGTGCTGCCGGATGAGAACCGCGTGGTTATTCAGGGTGTGAACACACGCACCAAGCATCAGCGCCAGGTCCAATCACAGGGTCGCACAGTCAACCCGGGCCTCGTCCGTTTTGAAGCCCCTATCAGCATTTCCAACGTGGCAATCGTGTGCAAAAAATGTAATAAATCTACGCGCGTTGGCCTGGTACGCGAAGGCGATAAAACAAAGCGTCAATGCAAGGAATGCGGCGCACTGATTGATGAATAAGCCGATTGAGAGAGGGTTCTAATGAATTTAATGAAAGAACGTTATATTAAAGAAGTCTCACCGGCGTTGATGAAATCACTCGGCTTATCCAATGTGATGCAGATACCGAGGATTAAGAAAGTGGTCATCAATATCGGCATGGGCGAGGCGATGGAAAATCCCAAAGCGTTGGATGCGGCAGTGCAGGACCTGAGCGCCATCACCGGTCAAAAACCAGTGATCACCAAGGCGCGCAAGAGCATCGCGAACTTCAAACTGCGCGAAGGGCGCGCAATTGGTACTGCGGTCACGCTGAGGGGAGAAAAGATGTGGGCTTTTCTGGATCGATTGATGAACATTGTCTTGCCCCGTGTGCGTGATTTCCGCGGCGTGTCGGCGGAGTCTTTTGACGGCAGAGGTAACTACACACTGGGTTTAAGGGAGCAAATCATATTCCCTGAGATCGAGTATGACAAAGTCGATAAAGTACGTGGTATGGAAATCACCATCGTAACTACCGCACCATCTGATGATCAAGCCGCAGCCCTGCTGCAACTGCTTGGCATGCCTTTCAGGAAGGAATAGTATGGCAAAGAAATGCATGGAATATCGTGAATTAAGACGGGAATATCCCAATCAGGTGCGCAACCGCTGTAAACGCTGCGGTAGACCGCGCGGTTACCTGCGGCGCTTTGGTTTATGCCGCATTT
>JAAZNW010000088.1 GCA_012798065.1 Chloroflexota bacterium | reverse complement strand
TCCTTCGGGAAAACTCGCCGAAACGTGGCCGTTCCAACTGTAGGATAACCCTTCTTTCAATTATTTCCCCGGTTACCCGCTTACCGTGGAATATCGTGAGGGTATTTTTGTCGGTTACCGTTATTACGACAGCGCCCATGTGCCTGTGCGTTTTCCCTTTGGTTTTGGTCTATCCTACACCACCTTCTCGTTAAGTGATTTGCAGCTTTCATCAAATAAGATGGGCGATTCAGATACATTAAAGGTTACCTGCCGGGTGAGCAACACTGGTTCCCGCGCAGGCAGCGAGGTGGTTCAGCTGTACATCGCGAAAAAAGGATCCGTCATCATCCGTGCCGAGCAGGAACTTAAAGGTTTTATCAAGGCGCGCCTATCTC
This sequence comes from Chloroflexota bacterium, assembly GCA_012798065.1. Taxonomy (GTDB): domain Bacteria; phylum Chloroflexota; class Anaerolineae; order Anaerolineales; family Anaerolineaceae; genus UBA6107. The sequence goes on along the minus strand of JAAZNW010000088.1, from coordinate 23,535 downwards.
CCGGGGAAAGCCAGCAGGTTGAGTTCACCCTCTTTCAACGAGATTTCGCTTATTACAATGTCAACCTGGCAGACTGGCACGTTGAAGAGGGAGAGTATGAGGTCCGCATCGGCACATCCAGCCGCGACATTCAGTTAAAGGCTGTCCTCACCTGCACAACGCGGGTTAAGGCAGCCCTGCCAGACCTCCGCGCTCAAGCGCCAGGATATTACCACCCCTCAGCGAGGTGGACGGTAAGTGACGCCGATTTTTCCACCATCCTCGGAAGGAGCATACCCGCTCGCGAACGGGTGAAAGGTGCTCCTCACACGGTCAACTCCACCATCACTGATATCCAGGATAAATGGTTTGGCAGGTTGATAAGGCATCTGATCAACCAGCAGGTGACCAAGATAGGCGCGAAAGACCCTTATTTGAAGATGATGGCGGAGAAGATCGTCAATGATATGCCGCTGCGCTTTCTCACCATGATGGGCAGTGACAGCATGTCTATCTTGCAGGTGGAGGGATTGGTAGATGTGCTGAACGGACATTTCCTGAAAGGCATCAAGAAATTGCGAAAAATCGCGAAATAAAACCTGTTCCAACATCGTGCTGACATTACCGCAAGGATGCTCGCGGATAGAGAGCCGAAGGTTCTCCACAACCCGGTAACTGGTACGTCCGTTCCTCCGTTCAGTCAACCCTCATAAAAATACGCTCAGTTAGCGGCGCCTTTCCCCCAGAGCACCTTCTGCGTGTCCACAAAGCCTAAAAATCGACCGTTCAGCGGGGTTGCCGGCAGCGGTGATACGCCGCTTTATCGAAAGACGCGACAATGCCAGATACACAGTCCCTCCATGCTGCGAGGGTAGTTACTCCGAGAGGGATGGCCCTCATGGTATTTGACCTCCAAGCGGTTACGCTTTATCCAACCCATTCTGGAAACCTGTTCTCATACGCTCCAAGACCTGTATACGATGTGCTGACCCCCTCACACCCCTCCATATGTTCAACTTGACACGACAATTTCGCGGATATATACTACCTCACATAAAGACCTGGCTGTTTTCCATCGGCGCCATTGTGATCCTGGTTCGTTAAATCCAATCACCCGGAGTTAGGCTGATGGGTAAACCTGATCCCCCAATGCTGCAGGGTGTCTACCAGAAAGTTGACCCCCTTTCATCGAAATTTATGGGATTTCACCACCGTTCCATTGAAAATTTGGAGTATTGGATATGGAGTCTCCTGCAATTCTCGATTTAACCATTGGTTTTCACGCGCTCGATTCCTCCGAAGTCGAACAAAAATTACAAACGAAGTTAACCTGTGGTTTGACCTCAGAGGAAGCCGCGCGGAGACTCGCTCATTTTGGTAAAAACGAACTCACTGTAAAAAAAAGAACTTCCTTCCTGCAGCGCGTGCTCAACGCGTTGAATAATTTTGTTGTAATCCTGCTGCTGGTCGCAGCCATCATTTCCGCGCTCCTGGGCGACTATATTGAATCCGCAGTTATCATGGCCATCGTTATCCTCAACACTATTTTAAGTGTCGTGCAGGAAAGCAGAGCCGAAGAGGCGCTGGCTGCGTTGAAGAAGATGGCCGCGCCAGAGGCCTCTGTGTTGCGTGACGGTCATCGCGTCAATATTCCCGCCCCTGAACTGGTTCCGGGCGATGTGGTTTTCTTGGAGTCAGGTAATTTCATTCCCGCGGATTTGCGCCTGGTGGAATCCATCAATATGCGCATTGACGAGGCCGCACTTACCGGTGAATCAGTACCGGTGCAAAAGAACGCGTCTTTCCGCCTGGAAAATAACATCCCCCTGGGGGACCGCAAGAACACCGCCTTCATGGGCACCACGGTCACATACGGGCGGGGTATGGGCATCGTCATCGGCACAGGCATGAAAACACAGCTGGGGATGATCGCCGACATGCTTCAAAGCGTTGAAGAGGAAGTAACCCCCTTGCAGAAACGCCTGGATTCGCTTGGCAAAGTGCTGGGGTGGGCCTCGCTGGGCATTTGCGCGCTCGTTTTCGTGGTTATTGTCGTGCGCCACCTGCTTGGTCCGGAGGGTTCATCCAGCCTGATCAAGACACTGGTGGACGGGTTTATGATCGCTGTCAGCCTGGCGATTGCCGCGGTGCCTGAAGGTCTGCCTGCCGTGGTGACCATCAGCCTGGCCATGGGTATGCGAGAAATGGTGCGCCGGCACGCGCTCATCCGCAAACTTGCTTCCGTTGAAACCCTCGGTTCCGCAACGGTGATTTGCTCTGACAAGACCGGCACGCTCACCCAAAATGAAATGACAGTTACCCGCATCTGGGTCGATGGGATGGATTTTGAAATTACCGGCACCGGTTACACGCCGACGGGGGATTTTCTTTACGCAGGGGAAAAAATAACAGTCGAGGATTACCCAGGGCTGGCCACAACCTTGTGGGTAGGCGTGCTAAATAACGACGCATACCTCGAGACCGTCAGCGATGCGGGTGGTGAAAGCTACCATCTCATAGGAGACCCGACCGAAGGGTCGCTCGTTGTAGCAGCGGCAAAAGCGGGGGTTATCCTGGGCGAACTTAAGGGAAAATATCCGCGCGAAAACGAGGTTCCTTTTGACTCAACGCGCAAAAGGATGGTCACCATTCATTCCACCAGAGGGGTGCAGTTCAATGACGCCTCGCCGATCCATGATGAATCAAAAAAGGACTGGTACGCGATTATCGTTAAAGGCGCGCCAGACGTTGTGCTGAATCTATGCAGTAAATACACGCAGATTGATGATAAAGAGATACTTTTAAATGAAGAAGTACGCAGCCAAATATTAGAGGCGAACGACTGCCTGACCAGGGACGCGTTGCGGGTTCTGGGTTTGGCTTACAAGCTCGTCCCTAACGCGCCCAAAGTCAATGACACTGAGCTGGATATCGAAGACCTTGAACGAGACCTGGTGTTCGTAGGCATGATGGGGATGATCGACCCGGCACGCCCAGAAGTCAACCCGGCGCTGGAAAAGGCGCGCACAGCGGGTATCCGCACCATTATGATCACAGGAGATTACCCCAACACCGCCGCTGCCATCGCCAAATCCATCAACCTGCTTTTACCTGGGCATACTGTGCGCACGGGCGCAGAATTGAACCTGCTGAGCGCCGAAGAGATCCGCGAAGCCGTAAAAACCACAGACGTCTTTGCCCGCGTCTCGCCAGAGCATAAGATGAAGATTGTCGAAGCGCTGCGTGCCAACAACCAGGTGGTCGCCATGACCGGCGATGGAGTGAACGATGCCCCGGCGATCAAACGCGCAGATATTGGCGTGGCAATGGGGATCACCGGTACAGATGTGGCCAAAGAAACGGCCGATATGGTGCTTACGGATGATAACTACGCCAGCATTGTTTCCGCGATTGAGCAAGGACGCATCATTTACAGCAATATCCGCAAGTTCGTATATTACTTGATCTCGTGCAATATCGCGGAAATCTTAATCATCTTCCTCTCCACTCTGTTCACCGGTAAATCACCGCTCACAGCCATCCAGTTGTTATGGCTGAATCTGGTGACCGATGGCGCCCCGGCGCTGGCGCTTGCCAACGAAACCGGTGACCCTGACATCATGGAACAACAGCCCCGACCGCCAAATGAATCCATCATCAATAAATACATGCGCGGCGGGATCATCGTGCAGACGATCGCCATCACCTCCGCAGTTCTGCTGGCCTATTTTATCGGTCTGCGCGCTCACCCCGAACTGCCTGAATTTGCTGAGACAATGGCTTTTACAACTCTTTCTATCTCAGAACTGCTGCGCGCTTACACTTCACGCTCAGAATATTTCCCGGTGCTCAAAATCGGATTATTCAAAAATAAATGGATGAATGTCGGTGTGTTCATCTCGCTGATGCTCGTCTTCCTGGTGATTTATGTGCCCTTCCTGAACACTCTCTTCAATACCGTTCCGCTGGGTTGGGCCCAATGGGAGATCATCCTTCCGCTCATCCTGATCCCATCAGTGGCTGCCGAGGGCAAGAAATACCTGGAAAGAATGTTAAAGAAAAGAAGCGCTTGAGGTTTCGGTTGGGAGATTAAATCAGATTCGCGAACCACCTGCCCCAGTGGTGATGATGCCGGTTAGGAAACGCGCGCTTGAGTGCAATAAACAAAACCGCTGAAGCCGCAATCCATCCCCTCGCGTCCTTGCGTGGCTCTCCTGGTGCGTGAACGTTCAGGTTTAAATCATAGAGGGTGCAACCATTGATGGTTTTATTTTTGAAATTCGCGATGCTCTGGCGAAGGCAAACAGATCACTTCCAGCAAGCGAATATCAAAAAAAGACTGTGAATAAGCAGGGATAAGCACAACCGCAGTATCCGCGCCGGCGTTGCTGCCAGCGATACACAGTACAGGTTTATCCGTACGCACCGCGCCGCCATCCGCAGCCATGAGTGCGATCTCAATCGCCACTTTCAACCCCTGCCCCAATATTTTAAGCGTACCCGCAATGATCTCGTCGACCTGGTAGGTGTTAAATTTACGCCTGACCGCCCGGTTTATACCGCCAAAGGCGTGCGTAGCGGTGAGAACCTTTCCGCCAAGACCTTCGATCTTCTGACGGGAGTCACTGGTCAATTCCTGCAGGTTGTCTTCTCGAAAACCTGCAGAGTGCGAAACGACCACCACTTCAAAACCTTTAAAAAACTCCGCCGCAAGGGCGCCAGTCTTTCCCGAAGTCGAAGCCACTAGTACTGTTTTCAACCCCAGTTCAAGCGCGCGGGCGCGGGCAAGTTCAAATGTCCGCGTGGTATTCACTTCTCCGGTAGTCAAAAAATACGTGATTGGTTTGGTCAGTTCCATCCTGTCACCTTGTCGTCTGTTTTTTTATTGTTAAATGCCACTGAACGGGTTTCTGACCACATCCAGCACCTTTTCCTGGAACATCTGCGCGGCCGCCTTGCAGGCTGGCTGCTCGCCGGTGAGAATGGCACCCATGTAATTGGTCTCAGAAGGTGGCATCGTAAGCGCAACGATGGAAACAGCCGCGGCTTTCAGGGCTGCGTCTAGCGCCACCAGTCCCTCTATTGGCGGGGCGACCAGGTAAGCGATCGGTGTGCCGACGGCTAAGTTATTGGTGCGAGAAAGATACGAACCGGTCTGCGAGATGACGTGCGGGAAAAAAGCCACAGAAGCGTCTTCATTGGCAGAGTACCAGAAGGCTTCCGTTTCAAGGTAGTCCACCGCGGCTTTCAACCCTTCATTCACCTCGTACGGGTTGGGCCCTGCCAGAATGGCAATGATCTCGCCTGAAAGCAACCCTGAAGCGTGTTTGGATCCAGCGTAGAAGGAGTGCGCGTACACCACTTCCACGTCCGCCATTTTGGTAGCATGATCAACGGCAACGTAAGTGGCATCATCGTTATTCGAGGTGATCAGCCCAACAGAAAGCTGAAGAGGGGTTAAGTTAAGCCGCCGCGCAAAATCTTCTTCCACGCGCGGAATAAGCTGCACGGATAACGCTTTCGCCTGTATTTTGTCAAGGACCGCCATACGCTCCCTACCCTGCCGCCAGTTTCAGTTTGACACCGGAAGCTTGAAATTGCATCATTTTTTGCGCGAACTGCACAATAAACGCCCCGGCTTCCAGCGGGTTGGTGCCGCCTTTTTCGAAAATATTACAGACCACATCGCGGTTTGCATCGTTCTGCCCCGCCCCGGGCTGATAGGCCATGTAGGCGCTCATGCTTTCCGCCCTGCCCAGTCCCGGGCGTTCACCAATAAGAAGGATAAGGACCTTCGGTTGAAGAATATCACCGATATCGTTCATCACACCCACACGGCAGTATTTCACATAAAACGGTGTGCCCATGCGTAAACCGGCTGACTGGGCTCCTTGAACAATGACTGGGAAAATCTGCCGCAGGTTGCTCTCAATTGCCAGGGCGCTCAAGCCATCGCCAACCACAAGCTGGAGATCAGGGTTCTTCTGGCATTTTTCCGTGATCATCTGGCGAGCCGCGTCACTCAATTGCCGCCCAAGATCTGGCCGCAGCAGATATTCTTCTCTGCCCTCCGTGATGCTGGTCTGCACGGTCATCAGGTTAAACTCGTCCAGCAAGCGTTGGTCAACATCACGATACAGCGCGTCCTGGGTGATGGCATGGTCTGCCTGGAACAGCAGCAGGGAAGCTGTGTTGCTGCGCGGCCCTGCCCTTCCTACGCCGATGCGGGCGGAGGTTGATGCCATCAGTTCGATTAACGCTCCGGGGTCTTTGGCATTTTTCACTCGCGGCAGCCAGCGCAGGTTATCACCAGCGGGGTCGGGCAGGTCAATTTCTATTTCCGCGTGGGTTGATAAAGCAGCGCCTGGGTGAAATACTGTCGCTGCACCGGTCGTAATGGTTTCTTGTGGAAAAGTGGGTTGACCGGGTTGATTTTTTAACCCGCCTGGCACCAGCCCTTCTTCTTGCAACTGGCGCAGTACAAGTTCAACAATCTGATTGATCTTCTCTTCTTCCATCATCATTCGCTCATCGCTTTAAGAAAAAGGTGGGGTCGCCGGCGAGTTCAGTTAGCCGCCCATCCTTCATCAAACCAATCGATTCCAGCCAATGCTCAAATTCAGCGGCCGGGCGCAGCCGGAATAACTGACGAAGGGAGGCTGTGTCATGGTAGGAGGTGGATTGATAAGAGAGCATCGAGTCATCTCCCATCGGCACAGCCATGAAGTAATTACAGCCCGCCGCGGTAAGTAGTACCGCAAGGTTTTCGTTGGCGTTTTGGTCGGCGCGCGCGTGGTTGGTGTAACAGGCATCCACACCCATGGGAATACCCGAGAGTTTACCCATAAAGAGATCCTCCAGCCCGGCCCGCTGGATTTGGTTGGCGTCATACAGATACTCGGGACCGATAAAACCAACCACAGTGTTCACCTGAAAAGGGTGATAGCGCCTGGCTAACCCGTAATTGCGCGCTTCCAGCGTCAACTGGTCCCAGCCGTTGTGCGCATCAGCGGATAGTGCGGATCCCTGCCCGGTCTCAAAGTACATAAAGTTGGGTCCTGAGGGGAAGCAGTGCTTTTTCGCCAGTTCATAAGCCTCATCGAGCATGCCCACGTTAATGCCAAATGACTCGCAGCCTTTTTGTGACCCGGAGATGGATTGGAACACCAGCCCAACCGGCGATCCAGATTGCAGGCATTTCATCTGCGTGGTGACGTGCGCTAGCACACAATTCTGGGTGGGAACTTCCCACTCCTTGATCAGATCATAGGTCATTTCTAAAAGTCGCGAGACCGAAGAATATGAATCATCCGAAGGGTTGATGCCAATTACAGAGTCACCGCAACCATACGCCAGCCCCTCATAGATTTCAGCGCGGATGCCCTCGGGCGAGTCAGTCGGATGGTTAGGCTGTAACCGGCTGGAAAGTCTCCCTGGCGCGCCCATCGTATTGTGGCAATGCGCAGTGACGTGTATCTTGCTGGCTGCCAGAACCAGGTCCAGGTTAGACATCAATTTGGTGACCGCTGCCACCATTTCGGCGGTCAGGCCTGCAGAGACGCGCTGAATCATTTCATGCGTGGTCGTATCCGCCAGCAACCACTCTCTGAACTCGCCAATGGTCCAGTCTTTGATCTCCGCGTAAACCGTCTCATCCACCGCGTCCTGGATCACACGGGTAACCTCGTCCTGTTCATACGGAACCGCCGGGTTCTGACGTAACACCCATAATGGCAGTTCAGCCAGTACCAGGCGGGCGGCGATACGTTCAGCCGCGCTCTCAGCCGCCACGCCAGCCAGCCGATCGCCTGATTTCTCCTCGTTGGCTTTGCCCATTAAGAGCCGCACGTCGGGGAATTCATAGGTCTTTCCGTGCAATTTTGTTCTTAACAGCATCCGCGCTCCGCTTATTGAGGTACTGGTACCTTGATTATAAAATGAATCAACAGATTGGTCTAATTGTAAAAAACGAGCGTTTTCACACTGATAGGTACCACTCGCCCATCCATCAATGGCGTCCCGATATCGATATAATCGCCTTCCATCAAACCGATCTGATCGATCACCAGCAGCGGCCGCTCTGGCGCCAGGCTTTTCACCGTTTGCCCCAGTACCCGGGCATAATCCCGTTCTACAATGATGAGCAACGGCATCTGCTCTGGTAAGCTGCCAGCAAACTCAGCAATTCCGGCTGCCAGGTGTTGCAGCGCAGCAAAATCCAGGCTGGAGTTCAGGTCCAGCGCAATAGCGTACTGGTCTTCTAATGGGTCCTGGCTGTTCTGCCGCACCAGGGCCTGCAAGCTTGCGGCCAGCGCGGAGGGCTGGGTCTCAGGCTCTACGGGCAGATGCAGCACCGGGATATTCCGAAGCGGAAGGATTTCACGCTCAGCCCAAATGGTGGAACCAGAAAGCGAGACGGTTTGCGTGCTCGCCCCCAGCACGGTGGCGCGCAGCGTTTCAGCCGGCGTGATAACCCGGTATGCCGAAAGAGCAGCGTTGTTTCTCAAGCTTTCAGCCAGCAGGGGGCCCACATCGTCGTGCACGGTCACGTCTGTCAGGGTTCTTATTTCCACAGGATGGTAATAGTAATGCCCGACCCCGCCGCTGAACATCAGGCTCGATCCTGCGCCTGAAACTTGTGAAGGAGGGGTGAGGTATAACTGCCGGGCTAAAACAGAGGTGCCGCCTTCGATCAGTTCGAGCGTAACCTCCGCCATACGGTCTGTAAAGCGCCGCAAGTCAGCCAATGCAGGAGTGTCTCCTGTTTGCAGGTTCAACTGGCAATCTTGCAAAATATACCTGGCAGCCTGGGCAATGTGCAACACGCGCCCGCTGGTATGGTCGATGGTGAGGATTCTTCCACCAAAGTTCATCGTCGCGCCGCCTATCAGGTTTCCTCCCTTGAAAACCGCGCAATTCGCGCTCCCTCCACCGATATCCAGGTTGGTAACCATCTGATAGTGCTCCCTGGAGTACTGCGCTGCTCCTGATCCTCGGCCAGAAATCAGGCTTTCTTGCTGTGGGCCGGCAACACTAACAATGAAATCGCCCGCCAGCCCCGAAAGTGAATGGAGGATGGCGTCAGCGTTTTTCTTTCTGGCTGTTTCTCCGGTGATGATCACCGCCCCGGTGCCTACCTGCGCGGGTTCAATCCCGGCTGCTCGATATTCACGACGCACGATTTCGACCAGCTTCTCCGCGTCCACCAAATCCTGGTCCAGCAGCGGCGTCAGCACAATCGGGCTCTGGTACAGCACTTCTTTATCTGTAATGGCCATGCGCGGTATCAAACCCGTGCGGGCTGCGTTCGTAATCCCTAAGCGCGAAAAAACCACCTGTGTAGTGGTCGTGCCAACATCAATGCCAACCGAGAGCAGGGTCTGGGTTTCTGCCATAGGGTTTATTCTAACCAAATGGAAATATTCATTATTTTTATCAACTCAGAAATTTCCAACCTCGGGCGGGTTTATCGTGTGATGATCGCCCAATCTCGCCAGATCATTTCTCAATAAATTTGAGTTCATTTTGCCATCCCGGCTGGGATAAAAGGCTGTTTCTCTCTTTTATGTGCTTTCAGTAACTCTTTACATCACCCAGCATGAGTACTCAGGGAAGCTGATGACCACTTCATCACCGGAGTGGGGTAAAGTGCGAGACCGTTCATTGAAGAAGTCAGCAGAGAGAAAGACGCCGCCGATATCAACACGCAACCTTACCACGGCGCCTAAAAAGAGGGCCGATTCCACCCGTCCTTTCAGGGCATTCCTTCCCTCGCCGGTTCCTATTTGTAGTTCCTCGGGGCGAATCGCCAACCTGGGAGATTCGCTGATAATGCGCCCGGGAGTGTGTTCAAACCTCACTTCCTGACCGGCGAGCAGGCACTTTCCATTTTCTAAATCAACATCCGTGATTGGCAGGAGGTTCAGCTGACCCACAAACTGCGCGACAAATTCATTAGAGGGGTAATTGTAGATTTTATCCGGCGTGCCCACCTGCTCAATAAGCCCTTGAGACATGACCACAATCCGATCAGAAATAAGCAAGGCTTCTTCCTGGTCGTGGGTCACATAAATTGTGGTAATACCCATTTCCTGTTGAATACGGCGAATTTCCAGCCTTAACTCCACCCTGATCTTCGCGTCAAGCGCGGAAAGTGGCTCGTCCAGTAACAGTACGCGTGGGTTGATCGCCAGGGCCCTGGCTAATGCGATGCGTTGCTGCTGCCCGCCCGAGAGTTGATGCGGGTACTTGTTTTTATGGGCCTCAAGATGAACAATGGATAACATTTCATCGATGCGTTTTTCCATCTCTTCCTTGGGCATTTTGCGCACCTGTAAACCAAAACCGATATTCTGCCCAATGGTCAGATTGGGAAACAATGCATAGGATTGGAAAACCATGCCCACATTGCGTTGATTCGGCGACTTATAGGTAATATCTTCCCCATCAAGTGTGATAATCCCACTTGTTGGTAACTCAAAACCCGCAATCATTCGCAGCGTAGTGGTCTTTCCACATCCTGAAGGTCCGAGAAATGAAACGAACTCGCCTTTTTCAACCTCAAGGTTAAAGTCTTCCACCGCTGTCGTGTTACCAAAAACTTTCGACACGTTTTTAAGAGTAAGAAATGCCATAAGTCACCATTTTTCCGTAAGGTTTATTGTTTTTGCTATATATCACCTGGCACCTGCCATTGAGCTGCCAGAAGTTTTTCCGCGAGTGAGTAGCTGAATCACCCCCATAAAGGCCCAGGTGAGCAAGAAGCTGATGATGGCCAGGGAAGAAGATTCATAGGTTTTATTCTGCCCGATCATTGACATGTACGGGCCGTAGGCTTTAATCCCAACCAGGAAGCTGGCAATGGTGTATTCGCCAATGACAATTGCAAGCGTCAGAAAAGAGCTGCTAAGGATGGCGACCTTCAAGTTGGGGAAAATGACCTTGAACAGAATGGTTCCCCAGCCAGCCCCAAGGCTCTGCGCGGCTTCAGTAAGCGATTTCACGTCTATCGCCGCCAGTCCAACATCAATTGACCGATAAACAAACGGCAATGACAAAACGACATAGCCGGTAGTAAGTAAAACGTAGGTGCCAAAAAGGGTATTCGTCAAGAAAAAAGGAGTACCGCTGAAAGTTCGAATGGCGCCAAAAACCCACACGATTGCTGGGATCACATAAGGCAGCATAGAAATAAACTCAACGATTCCCCTCAATTTCGGCAATCGCAAACGAATCCAGTAGGCAGTGGGAGCAATAAGGACGATGCTCAGAAAGATGGTAAACAAGGCAATCAGCAGGGAAAAACGCATGGTTGCCCAAAAATTGGGGTCTGTAAAAACGCGCGTATAAGCGAGAAAAGATAATTCTCCTTTTTTAGCGCGTAGCGAAAAATCAAATGTTGAAATGAGAGGGAGAAGAAAATAAAGAGTTCCAATAATGACCCACAACCAAGACCAAAAAGATCCGCGTTTCATCTTGGCAACCACCTTTCGCTCTTGCGGCGCAGGTAATAATAAATCGCCATCATAACCGCCATCACAATCACCATGCCAACTGCAAGCGCATAACCCAGGCCCGGGTTGTAGAGAATATCACCCTTGATCTGTGAGCCAACCACAATGGTGATCAAGTTGATGAAACCTCCGGTGAGAGAGTAAGCGGTAGCGTAAGCGCCAAAAGAATTACCAAATAAAAGAATGATCGCGCCTAAAATGGAAGGAGTGAGGATCGGTAGAGCGACCTTGCGCCAGTAAAGGCTCCGGGTAGCGCCAAGGTTTTCGGCTGCCTCGCTCCATTCTTTTTTCAACCCATCCAGTGCCGGGGTGATAATGAGGACCATTAGGGGAAATTGAAAAAACAAATACGTGAGCGACAGTCCCCAGAAACTGTAAAGGTTAAACCCGAGCGCATACAGGTTCAGTTTCAGCACATTTTTGAGGATGAGGGTGATAAGACCCGTTCGCCCTAAAGTGGCAATAAAGGCAAACGCCAGAGGGACACCAGCAAAGTTGGAGGCAACGCCTGAGAAGGTCATGAGCATGTTACGAACCGCTTTGGGCAGTTTACCCACAGTGACAGAATAGGCCATCAAGAAACCCAGCAAGCCACCAACGAGCGCGGTAGTCAGGCTAATCTTAATCGTCACCCAATAGGCGCTCAAAATGGATGGTTCAAAGAGCCCGGCGAAGTTGGCCAGGGTGAACCTCCCGGCATTGGTACGGAAGGCGCCAGCCAGAATGTTCACGGAAGGGAGCAGGATGAACAGGAGCGCAAAAATAAAGAAAGGGACAACCCCGATCCATTTACGCCAACTATTGCTGGAGGGACGCGCTTTTCGCGCGTCCCTTTTCTGATCAGTTAAGAAAGAGTTATTCTTTGACATCAGCGCCGACGACGGACATCCAATTGTCTGCAATGATCATTTTCGCATTGTTGATCTTGTCAATGCTCGGGAACGCAACTGGACCATTGAAGACGGGGAGTTTCGCAGATAACTCAGCCGGGATCACGCCGCGAGCCTGCATATCCGCGTAACGAATAGGATGGCAGTAGCCTTTCAGCCAGATGTTCTGTCCCTCGTCGCTATACAGGAATTCCATCCAAAGCTTGGCAGCGTTGGGGTGCGGAGCGTAAGCCGAGATCGCCTGGATATAGATACCCGCGATTGTGCCGCTCGCCGGGTAGACAACTTCAATGTTCGGGTTGCCAGCCAGGAAGTCCTTATCCGCCAAAGCGTTGTAGTCCCAGCGCAAGATAACCGGGGTTTCGCCCTTGGCAACAGTCGCCTGTTTGGCAATCAGAGGAACGAAATTACCCGCATCGTTCACCTGCTTAAAGAATTCCAACCCTGGCTGCACGTCATCCAGCCCGCCGCCATTGTATATAGCCGCGGCGTAGACGCTCATCTGAGCCTGTGCTGAAGCACGCGGATCTCCAGAGAGGGCGAACTGACCCTTTAGTTCCGGTTTTAACAGGTCAGCCCAATCCTGCGGAACTTCGACGACATCTGAATTGACTTCGAAGGCCATAATGCCGTAATAGTCACCATACCAGTAGCCATCGGGATCTTTGGATTCAGCCGGAATGGAATCCCAGGTGGAGACTTTGTAAGGCTGCACAATCCCTTCTTCGATCAACTGCGGGCCAAAGCCGTATCCAACGTCAATCACATCAGGGGCTTGCGGGCCTTTATTATCCTTGTTGGCTTTAATGGCTTCGATTTCATCAGCAGAACCGCCGTCAGGGTTCAGCTCATTGACCGCGATTCCATACTTGGCTTTAAACGTGTCAATAGCCTCGCCGTAGTTGCACCAATCACGAGGGAGGGCGATCACGGTCAGATTGCCTTCTTTCTGAGCCGCTGCGACTAACTCAGCCATGGGGTCTACAGCCGCTGCAGGTTCTTCAACGGCGGGTGCTTCGACAGCAGGTTCTTCAACAACAGGCGGCTCTGCGACAGGTGGTTTTGGCGCGCAGGCTGATAATGCCAGCGCAAAGACCACCAGCAGGCTAATCAAGAGTAATGCGGTTTTTTTCATGTTTCTCTCCTCAGGTTTTTGTTTTTTGTAACATTTGCTTTCTTCAAAACAGGTTGTGTTACAGAGACAATGACCGGAAACCTCCCTTCTTGTGAAACGGCTTAATGATGAAGATAGACATATTATATAGTAACACAAGAAAATTACAATCAAGTTTTGCCAACCCAATAACCTTAAGAAGATGGATTTCAATTTCATGGTTTGAGGGAATGCTTGGTTGGATGCCCCAGTGAGGTATAAAAAAAACAACAGGCCGTTTACCGGCCTATTGTTTCAATGTGTTATCTCAAATACAGCGGATGGGCTGAAGCGTCTCCATATTTATTTTATATACGTCAGGTGTTTTCCCGCGTCGTGCGAATCCACCATGTGAAACACTTCCCGTTTTTGCTTTTTCAACACCTCGATCATTGGGATGGGTTCAAAATCTGTCACCAGGAGGATGAGCTTGTTTTCTTCCAGCTGTGGCAGCAGCGCATTCACGTGGTTTACCGGCACTTCACCTTTTGCGAGCAGTTCTTTCCCATCCACAGTGAACTGAATCTTACCGTTAGTCCAATCTGGTTTAGCGCCTGGCGCGCTTTTGTCTTTTCCATTATCCGAGGAAGGATCCGGGATCAATTCAGGTTGTCCTACTTCACGGCGGAGAAGGTTGATAAAAGTCGTCAGGTCAAGCCCGCCAATTTGCACCACTTTTTCCACCGTCGCCAATTGTCCAACCGTGCGCCGTAAGACGGGGTTCTTCAGGTTCTTAAATGCAGGCGCAGCCTGGATGATTTTTTCTTCTAATTGAGGATAAGTGCTCAATAGGTTATGCAGTTTGGTCTTCGCGTTTATTTCCATGTCTTTCTCCTGATTTTCGTCTCTTCCCTATTTCGGTGCTCCATCATATTCCAGCAGGCGGCGTTCGCCTTCTAATGCGCGAATATCCGTAACGTCCTGCGTTACCTCCAATGTGCCAAGGTAACCTCCTTGCTCATCGCGCACCGCATAATAGACAATATAGACCATGCGCCCGCCCTTATTGATCCAGAAGCGCGCCTGGTCCTGTTTCCCTTCTTTGAAGTCCTTCACAATTCGGTTGACGATATGCACGCTTTTCGGCGGGTGGCAATACTGGACTTTGCGACCCAGGATAGCGCGCGTACGCTTAAAAATCCTTTCTGTTCCAGGGCTGAAATATCGCACGCTATCGTCCTTGTCCACAAAAGTGAGGTCAAAAGGCAAAGTGGAGAACAAGGCAACCAGTTCATCCAAAGTGAAGCTGCCGGTTGGCATTTGTATTCGAGCGCCCACTCCAGATGGATTTCTTATTTCCCTTTTAAAATCACCTTCTGGCGTCCAGGTGAATTGCGGAACGTACAGGCAATAACCACCCTCGTCGCTTTCCAGGTAGATGGCGTACCAATCCTCTTCACTTAAAATATCAAGGGCGGTCGGCAGGAGGATCTTTTCCTCTTTGTATATCATCTCATCAATCGCGTCCACCACCATGCTCACACTGAACTGGTTAAAAGCCGCGGCCTCTCCCGCTGAAAAGGACTTCACCTGTTGAAACCCCTCAAGTGTGGTTTTTAACAATTCCCTGACTTCGTCATGCTTCCCCCACATCACCGCTGGGGGGCCGGGAAGGTTGTTTTTTTCAAAATACGGGAAGAGCAGGTTTTCTTTGCGTTGATAATGTTTTTCCACGTCCATCAGGTTATTGAGCAACTGGTGGATTTCGCCCATTTGCTCGCTCACGTCTTCTTCAGCGGGCTTTTCGGCTATCAGGCTCATCAGGTGCCTGATCTGCGCGGTCACTTTGGTCAATTCACGGTTTTCTTCAACAAAGGTGTGTACAGGGTGCCCAGGTATGGTTTGCGGCGTTTCTTGCAGGTCCAGGTGTTTTTTCAATACACGGGTATGCGTATCACACAAATCCTGAACAACCTCCGCCGGTATACCCTCTTGAATCAGTTGTACCTCCATTACAAACACATCGTTGTAATCGGCTTCGTCCAGCAGGGTTTCCAGCTGCATGCGTACACGGTCTTCTGCCATGCCCTGGTGAAGTTGCCGGATAAGAGACTTCATTAACTCAACTCGTTTCTGCTTATTGTTGATCAGTTCGCTCATGGTTTCATTTCCTTGATCGCAGTATTCTTATCAATATATTAAGATATATTATACCTTATTACTCCTGTTATAGAAAGATAAGGATACCGAAAAGAGCGCCGCCGTGCGCTACCCAGTAGCGTTTTGCGTTTCTTTTCCTGGTAAATGGTCGGGCTGCAGCAGAAGCATTTCTTTGAGGTTTTTCTCTTACGCGTCGTCTGAGTTAGACCTTGGAGCCACCTGGGCAGAGAACAAGAAAATTGCCAGCCGGTAAGAAGTGTTTGCATGTATTTTGACTTAATCTGTCCGGGAAAAACTTTTCCGCCTATTGCCTCCGGGAGGTACCGGCAAGGTTATTCAGTTCCGTTTTTGATCACATTTTGGATAAAGACCCCAGCCTCTGGCTTGGGCAGTTTGATATGTCGGCCATAATTGGTGATCATAGGGGTGTACAGGTCATAAGGAATATCAATAAAAACCAAAGAATCACGGTTGATTTCACGGATGAAACAATTGAATGTATATACATCCTGCAAGCGTAAGTCAGTGATGACCGACTTATCCTTAATAAATTTCACTCCCAGCCCAGGGAGTTGGACTAAATATTCAGGTTTAGAAAGTTTTTCGTACAATCCCTTTAAAATGGCTGACTGCCGCTGGATACGATACGCGTCTAGATCCGCTATCCTTTGCCTGACGAAAAGCAGGGCTGATTTGCCATCAAAGTGATGATGACCCGCGCTCGCATACGCCCCAATGGGTTCTTCAAGGTCGATGTCAACTCCCCCTATTTGGTCAACCAGTTCTGTAAAAGTATTAAAATGCGCCACCACATACCGGTCAAATGTAACGCCATAGTTCTGGTACATGGTTTCAGAAAACTTCACCACGCCCTGACCACGCCCGTTGAAGTACTCGCCGTAGCCATAAGCCGCGTTAATGCGAAACTGGCTGATATTATGCTCCTCCAGCCCC
Organism: Chloroflexota bacterium; assembly: GCA_012798065.1. Taxonomy (GTDB): domain Bacteria; phylum Chloroflexota; class Anaerolineae; order Anaerolineales; family Anaerolineaceae; genus UBA6107. The sequence continues at coordinate 6,946 of JAAZNW010000088.1, read as the reverse complement.
GGTATTGGAACCCAGAAATCGCGTGGGATGGATAACACCACAACCTGGTGCTTCAGCCAATCCACTCTCACAACCCTGATCATATCCGCCTGTTCTGATTCATCAATGCCCAAAGCCAGGATTATCATTGGCTGGGTTTGCCCACAAACAGGTGAAACGCTTGTGGGTTCAGGCTCAACAGTCGCCAGCGCGGGTTCTGTTTTAACCGTTTCAGGTGTGAGAGTAAGCGCGGCGCTGGTGGGGATGGCGGTAAATGTGGCCAACGGCTCATAGGTGAATTGCGGAAGCCGCTTGCCCAGAAGGGGGTTTGTCCAGAGCAAATATCCGCAGCTTACCAGGAACAATAATACCAATAACAGCCACAGCAGGCGTCTTTTCGCGTTAGGCGGTTTATGCTCCACGAAGCTGCGCTCCCAGGTTATTGGCTCGCCCAGCCGCCCGCTTGAGAATTCGCTCAAACCCGGCGTCAATCAGCGTGGAAATTTCTTCCGCGATCTGTAGCGGTTCTTCACCGCTTTCTATGATTGGGTCTGGAATATCATAGATTTGAGCGGCGGCTATTTCAGAGAGCAGGGTGAGTTTTTCTCTCGCCTCGGGAAACTCGATAGAAATGGCTTCCCGCTGACCGTTGGTCATCACGATGATCAAGTCCGCCTCGGCAATGAGCGCGTTTGATATCTCTCTGGATCGCACAGACTCAATATGAAGCTGTTTACCCGCCGCCCATTGAAGCGCTTCTTTCGTGGGAGCCACGCCTTCTCTTGCCCAAATACCCGCGCTGCCCACAACCCATTCGCCGCTCGGTGCTTGTTTTTCAAGCAGAGATGTAAAATATTCAGCTGCCAGTACAGAACGGAACCGGTTGGCGCTGCATACAAAAAGGACATTCGGCATGGTTCACTCTCTACCCATGTTGATCATTCTGTCATCGGTACGATCAGCATTTCGCCAATTTGAAACGAATAACCTTCAGGCAGATCGTTGTACTTTTTCAACATTTCCACATCCAGCTGCATCCGGGCGGCATAAGATTCAATCGTCATCCCTTCCGCGCGTATCTCAACCACGCTGAAAGCTGGCAATCCCGCAACATCATCGGTGTTGACCGGTATCACCAGCAGGGTATTCTCCCATAATGAATCCGGAAGTTGGTAATTGATGGCCTTGATCGCGTCAGCGGTAGTATGAAATTTTTCTGCCAGTAAAATAAACCCTTCTCCCGCGGCGACCTTGTGGATCACCAATTGAGGGGAAGTGCCGAACGGCGTTTCCAACGCGCGCGGTGTGTGCTTACCCGGGATCAACCAGGTAGCGGTCACTGTTGGCACCAGTGTGGCAGTTGCTTCAACAGTAGTGGTCGGTTCTGCAGAAAGCGGCACCACTGGTAGGTGTGCAGGCGTGTGAGTCGCGGTCGAAATGTCAGCCAGCGGCGGTGTGAATCCACGAAAAGTAAACACCCCGGTGAGCAGCAGAGCTACGAGACCGATGATGACTACTGCTATTAAAGCAACTAGGGGCACCCAGTTGAACTGAAAAGTTTTCGATTTCCGTTCACCCCGGATGCTCTCTGGCAGCGGGATCGGGTTTTCACTTTGAAAAACGGGGCAATCCACATAGAACTCGGTCAGGCATTTATCGCGTTGGTGCGCCAGGCTGACCGGGGCGGCGGGTTTAGCGCGAAAACAAAAATTGAGCTTGGCGGGGTACGCCAGCGCGGTTGTCGGATCATCCTCAAAACCGAGGAAAGGACAAAAGAGTGTGTCGTTTCTCTTTTTGTCCATTTTCGTCCCTTTCACCGCTGGGTTCGGCTCGCCGGTCATTTGTGATTGGGCCCTCTACCGCGTTTTATCCTCTTCGACCGCTGGTTCTTCGTGAGTACCGTCCTCGTTAGACTTGCCGTACTGTTTGCTATAGTAGTAATCGCGGTTGTAATAATAACTCGATCGTTTTATTTTGATATTGTTCAGAACCACCCCTAACAACCTGGCGTCCAGGCGCTGCAGCTGTTCAATGGCCTGGCGGATGGCCCCGCGCTTGGTCTTTTTCGGGTCAACCACCAGCAGAACGCCATCCACACTTTTCGCCAGGATCAGCGCGTCTGTTACCGCCAGCAGCGGAGGAGAGTCGAGCAGCACCATATCAAAATGCTTCTCCAGCAAACCTAATACATCGTGCATTTTGGTTGAACCCAAAAGCTCGGAAGGGTTGGGCGGGAGGCTGCCGGATGAGATTATGTTCAGCCCATTCACTTTCGTTTTCTTTACCACGCCAGACATTTTTTCAGGTTCGCGGATAAAGTAATCCGAAAGACCGATGCGGTTGGATAATTTGAACACCTTGTGCAGCGTGGGTCGGCGTAAATCTCCATCCACTAACACAACTTCCTTCTCGCTCTGGGCAATCACCGTCGCCAGGTTGGCCACGACCGAAGATTTTCCTTCTGACGGCGATGGGCTTGTTACCAGCACCGATTTCAAAGGGGTGTCGATGCCGCTGAATTGAAGGTTGGTGCGCAGTGAACGAAAGGCTTCTGACACCGACATACGCGGTTTGGCAACCGTGATCAACTTGTCCTGGTTGGACGGGTAGTGGGTAATCACACCCACCACCGGCACCCCCCATCGGCGCGCAAACTCTTCCGGGTCCCGGATTTCATCCTGCAAAAAAGCGATCAAGAAAACAATTCCCGCGGCTACCATCAACCCCACGATCGCCGCCAAACCGGCGCTCTTAAACGGTTGCGGCTGTATGGGTTCTGGATTAGCCATCGCTTTGTCGATCTGACTGATGGTAGTGGCAGATTGAACCTCGGTTAATTTAATTTGTTGTAAATTGTAGAATAGTGATGAACGAGTTGACTGATATTGGGATTGCGCCAGTTCCAGTTGTGCACGGGTCACATAATCATTCGGGTCGCGCACAACCTCAATAGGTTCAAGCCCTTCAGCAGCCATCTGGGCGGCGCGTTTTTCAGCCTCTGCCAGTTCAGCCTCTTTGATCTGCAAAATAGCCAGTCTCTCATTTATATCAGTCAGATTTTGGTCAATGCGGGCAATTTCCTCTTCCAGGCCCTGTTTCAGCTCGGAATAGCGGGAAGATTGATCCTTCATGACCTTCTCGGCGAAGATGGTAATCAGCATATTGGCGGTGTCCGCTGCTTTTTGCGGGTCGTTGTCTGTGACAACAATGGTAAAAATCGGGGAATTCTCCACGGGGGTCACGGTGATTTTGCCGGTCACTTCAAAACCAAGCCGTTCTGACACTGATTGCAGCAGCTCAGGTGTGATCATCGTCTGTGAATACGTCTCAGCCAGGCGTTGAGCGCCAAACGAAGCCGAATAGGCGTCGTAAAAATTCGAACCGGTGACGACATTGACGACCGCTCTGGTTGAAGATTCATATACGCGTGGTTTTTGATTGGTAAGGTAAAACGCAACCGCGCCGGCGGCGATTGCCACGATCAGAAGCAGCCAAGCCCAGCGCCACAAGGTTTGCGCGTAATCTAAAATGCTTTCGAGGCTGCTGCGTTCTTCAAGTTCATTATCCATGAAGGTCTTCCACCCTTTCTGCTATTGGTAGTTAAGTATAATTCACTTTCTTAATGATGATGGACCACACTCTCTTGCCTGCTTCCCTCAACCTTGAAGATAACCAGCGAACGATCTCGGTATCAGGCCCATGGTTCGGGGTTCTACCTGCGGCGCAGCGCGGCGAGCGCGCCTCTCAGCGGGATCAACCATTGCCAGCGCGAAAAAAAGGCGATTAAATACCTTTCAACACCCAACCCGAGCCATACGCGCCTGCCATTCCTGGTGATTTCTAAGACGCGGCCGATCAAACAGCCTGACGGGATCCAGCCATCAGATCGATGGGGTGTATTATCGCCCTTTATCAAAAAAGTGCCATGCGCCACGCCCACAACGCGGTGAATCACGAGGTGCCCGCCCACAGGGTGTTTGAAAGCCACAACCGTGCCCAATCCTACCCTTCCCTTATGCAGTGAGGAGATTGTGACCATGTCGCCTGTTTGAATGAACGGCGCCATGCTGCTGCCGCTGGCGGTGAAGCGAAAAGTTCCATTTTTTGCCAGTACCGCCTCCATTAACGCCACCAAATCACTACCCGAGATAGAATAGGTTTGGGGTTCCAAAAGACCCCCCTGGGCTCTCTCTTGCATTTTTACTCTCAATCTTAGAAATTTGTAAATCTTTTACTATGATTATAAGTTCATTATGCGATTTTGCGAGATTGTAAATTCATTTACTTAAGCACCGATCTATGCTATCCTTTTCATCAAGGAAAAATTTGAATCATCATGCGTGTCCGAGGGGCGTTTTCATATTTAACCGGTAAAGGGATATTGCTCGTTTGCCTGACGGTGCTGACGGTGGCATTGTTGATTACCAACTCGGTGAATATTCACCCTGCCTCAGCTCAGGATGGACCCGACCGGGTTACCTGGATAACGGTGGACGACAGCCAATACGATTGGTGGCTGGCTCGCTGGAGTGACAACACCATCGTCTGCCAGTTCACGACTGCTCACGCTGGCACCCCCTCGGAACTGGAGATACAAAAGTTCTGCGGTGACCAGGTGTTAAACACCTGGCTCACCACCCCGCCCTGCACTGCCGGAGAAGAGGGAAAGGACCTCAGTTCATGCAGCGGTTTGTACCTGCAAAATACGCGTTCTTCGCTCTCCGCAAACGAGATCATGGTCAACCTGCCTCCTCCCGTCGTGTGGATCACGGTAAATGGCTCTGTCTTGCCCGGCACAACCAACAAGTGGGAAGGGCGACCGGAGGTCGTGCTCATCGGCGAAGAGAAACTCGCCAACGAATCAATCACCCGCATTCATGGCGTTTACGGGGGAACCAAATTCTCTTGCGCAGGCAGCCGCTGTCCGCTGCCGCTATGGCAAACAGGCGAGCAGGGAGTGATGTTGACCTTCTGGGGAGAATCCAGTTATGGCGACACCACAGAGGAGTACACCGCCTATATTCGAGTGCTGCCGTGGGCGGATATGCCAGCCGACAACGCTGGCGCGCCGGAGCGCTCAGGGTATTACGTCGATATCATCAGCTCTCAATGGCAGGCGCAGCAAATGTCCTCCTGCGCGGCGATATGGCAGTCCTTCCCCTCTGTGGAGGGGCTTCCTGCCTGGCTGAAAAACCCGGCTGATCGTGCTAGTTTGTCCACTTCGCTGCCGCTGCATTACCTGGCCGCCATGCTGATTCAGAATGGCGTGGTCGACGCTGGCGATTGCCCGTACGGCGGGTTGGATTACTACGCTTCCGCCAACCAGTGCGGCATGGAAGCCGCCATGCAAGCGGTAACCTTGTGGCAAAACCAGTTTGATGATGAGATCATCCGTACGTCAATCGAGACCGGCATTCCTTCCATCCTGTTAAAAAATATTTTTGCCCACGAAAGTCAGCTTTGGCCCGGCATCTACCATAACGCGGAAGAGGTGGGGTTTGGTCAGCTCACAGAAGACGGGGCGGAAGCCGCGTTGCTGTGGAACCCTGAATTTTATACTCAGTTCTGCCCTCTCGTTCTTTACGAAGATACCTGCGCCCGGGGTTATGGTAACCTCAGCCAGGAACAGCAGACAACGCTGCGGGGGGCGCTGGTACAAAAAACCAATGCCACCTGCCCGGATTGCGATCTGGGAATCGACCTGACCCAAGCCAATTTCAGCGTAAAAATATTTGGCGAAACGATCGTGGGCAATTGCGCCCAGGTGGACCGCATGCTGTATAACCTCACCGGGGCTTCAGCCGGCGCTGTAGCCTCTCACGATGACCTGTGGCGCTACACGCTGGTCAATTACAACGCTGGTCCTGGCTGCCTGTGGCACGCTTTGAAGCGCACCTGGGAAGCGGGCAACCGGCTGGATTGGCTGCACGTGGCCGCCAACCTTGAAGGCGGGTGCCGCGCGGCAGTGAATTATGTAATGGACATCTCCGGTGGAGACACACATCCCGTGATGGTCTATTCTACTTCGCTGCCAAGCCCAACCATCACGCCTACCATCGTGAGAGCGACAGCCACCCTCACCAAAACGCCCTCCTTCACCACCACCCCGGGCACAGCCACACCCACAGGCAGCATCACGCCCACTCCCTCTCCCACCAAAACCAGCGCCTGGGGAACAGTTGGTCCTTAAACCGCTCATTGCCGCAGGCCTTTTAACGCAGACGGGTTTATTACCCCAAACAGTTCAAGGATAAGCAAAGGGTCCCGCCGGAAAACCGCGCTGGGACCCTCTCGTATCATCACATCTGACGCTGGTTAATTAGCGTTTTGCCTTCAGGGTGTTGTGAGTCGTAAATACCTCGCCGCGCTCCACGCGCCCGGGTTGCCCAGGTAGTTATACGCCCTCACGCGCCAGTAAAACCCGCCAGCGAAAGGAAAAGTTACCTCTTTGGTCGTAACCGGACCTTCTGTGAATTCATAATCGATTTCGGGCGTTCTAAAATTGTTGTTATTATCCGCCTGAATTTCATAGCGTGCCGCTCCCGCTGCCGGGAACCAGTTAAGCTCTACCGTTACGCCGGGATGAACGGAACCATTGTCCGGGGTGTCCAATACCGGCGCGGGAGGCAGCACCACCAGCAGCCTCCAGGGGGTTTCCTCGCTGCCCGCCGCGGTGTACACCCGCAGCCGCCACTGATACGCCCCCGGGTCCAGCGCTTTGATGGCGGGGATAACGTGGCTGGTTACCGTGCCCAGGTATACGGAGTATTCACGCGTGGCGGTGTTGCCCTCCTCCACAACTGGTTTCACTTCCAGCCGATAGCCCCTGGCGCCTCTCACCGCGTACCATGAGAACCCAGGGGTAGCGCTCGCCGTTGTCGCCGCAAACCCGGGCTGGTTCTGGAACGTGAGGGTGAACACGCGCGCCTCCGACCACGAGGATGCGTTGCCCGCCGCGTCGACCGCC
>JAAZNW010000087.1 GCA_012798065.1 Chloroflexota bacterium | reverse complement strand
TCTTTTGAGAGATGCTCTGCGAAAGTAATAGAAAAATCATGATACCCTGGATTGTCGCACTTTGCCCTGAAGAAATAGAATGGGCTGTCTTCAGGGTAAGCGACAGCCATGATAGAGGACAGTCCAGGGTTTGAAATCGGCGTCGGCGGCAACCCCTGTATGACATAGGTGTTATAAGGCGAATCAACCTCCAGGTCTTTCGTTTGCAAAGGTGTTTTCCACCACCCGCCCCATTTGGCTGAATATCCCAACGCGTACTGCACGGTAGGATCAGTCTCGAGTTTAATCCCGTCGCGCAACCGATTATAAAAAACGGATGCCATCAGTGCGCGTTCCTCATCTTCAAAGGTCTCCCGTTGGATGATGGACGCCAGTGTGATTCCTTCATAAAGACTTATTCCCTGTTGGTGAATAGCGCTCACAATACCAGGGTTCACGCTTTCAAAAAACCGATTGACAAATGTTAGTACAAGCGCATCCGGGCTGATCTTTCGCTCAATCTGATACGCTCCAGGAAAGAGAAAGCCATTCAAAGAACTCTGTTCGCTCAGCGGGGTTAATTCTGCAAGAGAAGATGGGTTGTGAACAATGGCAAGAAATTCCTCCGGCGACACTTCAATACCCGAAGATGGCAACGCTGCTGCGATTTCTTCAGCCCGCCAGCCAGGGTAAATAAAGAAGGGGACGATTGGCGAATAAATAGCCTGTAACCTCTCGGCAATTTCGATACTGGTCATCGCTGGATCCAATTTATAAGCGCCGGCTTTAAGGCGTGAATCCAACCCTTTGTAAACCAGGTAAGCTCTAAACCCGCCTGCGTCTTTAATCAGCCCCGCTGCGGCCAACCGGTGGCTGATGCTATTAATGGATTCTGAGCTTTCAATCGTAAAGTCGATCTCTCCGCCTGCCTTTGAGGAGGCTTGAGTCAGATCACTTCGATGAAGCAGGGTTTGCAGCCCGAAGTTCCTGAGCGAAAAACCGGTCAGTTGTTCTGCCGGCGCCCCGAATTGCCACCTGGCTATTATCGGGATACCCACCCATAAAATGGACAAAAATATACCGAAGAGCAATACCAGTAATACGCAACCTGGAAAAACCGGATGTCGCTTAGGCTTCATTCGCCTGCCTGCCTTTCTGCGCCTCGAGGTACGATTGTAAAATTACCGCGGCGGCGTGCTCATCCAGGTGACCGGCGCGCTTTTTCTTCTTCACTCCCATTTCGATAGCTGCTTTTTTAGCCAGGTTGGTGCTTTCGCTTTCATCCCAAAAGAGAACCGGTAAAGGAGACAAAGAGCGGATCGTTTGCGCTAATTTGTGTGTGTGCCTGACTTGCGGGCTCTCTTCACCGCTTGCTGAAAGCGCCTGCCCGATTACGATCAGGCTGACATCATTTTGCGCGCATAGCTCGATGATCTTAAGGCAATCAACGGTCATGCTTTCATGTCTGATCACGGTCAGGGGCGTTGCCAGAACGCCATAAGGGTCGCTGATGGCAATTCCCAAGCGCTTTTCACCAGGGTCTACTGCCAAAACCCTACCCATTGCCGCTTGCCCTTTCAACCAGGTATATTCGATCTGAAATCAAAGGCAGCCAGGGCCACCATTCAGGGAAAGTCAGAACTTCCGCTCCTTTTACATGAGGTATTTCTTCATCGAGTACCTTTACGACGTCTCTCTTCTCTCGCCCTCTAAAAGAGGGAATAAGTTGTTGCCATTGAAGGTTTCTATAGATCTGTCGTGAAAAAGTGACTTGCCAGGAAGCTTCTCCCGACTGGTCGAGAACAGCTTCGCCTTGCTGAATCATTTTAAGTGGGTCTTTCGCAGCATGGTAACCCTCAGGCAGTGAAAGATCCATTACTTCTTCACCCAGTGAAAAGAGTGCAACAGTGTCGTAAACAAGCATTTTAAAAGTCGCCGTCATGTTTATCGTGAGCATGTCTGAAGGTTCACCAATCGGGTTTTCTCGCTCTTCAGTTTCCACGCGGGTGAATTTCAGGCTGTTTGGTATTGCGGTGATGTCTTGAGAAACGGTGGCCTTGATCTCCTTCAATGCCTTTTCTTCCAGTTCACGCAGCAATTGAAGTCGCGCGTTTTGATAGTCCGCTTCGGTTGGCGAATTAACGTTGATTGATTTCCCTCCTGTTATCGGTTCATTGTTCATTACAGCCACCTGCAAGCCATTACCACCTGCCAGATATCTGACCATACCGGGTTCTACGTTTCCCTCTGCCCCAGGCAATACCGCTTCTACTTTCACGAGAACCCCCTTACCATCTGCGGGCAGGTTAACTTCATCAAGTGCGCGAAATCGTATATTCGGTTCTCCGCCAGTTTCAAAGATCGCGCCTTCAGGTATTTCTTGCGCTTCTGTGAACAAATTGCGCACCAAAACTTCTCCGTGGGCTTTTTCAACGCCCACCGTGATGCTGCCTGTAGCAGGAATCGTTTTCTGCCCCGATACAGACAAACTCTCTTCTTTTGCAGGTAAAAGACCGGTAAGGTTTGCTTGGGCGATTTCTGTAGATGCACGAATATCAATTGTCATTGTTTGCACTTCTGGTACAGGGGATACTACCAAAGTAGCAGACGGAAGCGAAAAGACCATCAATGCCGCCAAAGCAAGGAAAGAAATCCCAACCAGCAGGTAGCGAACAAGAGGGCGAATTTCGCGTGTTGCAGCGGTTTTTGGCAGATTATTCCTCATTCTAATTAGTTCATCATGCCCACGGAATGGAGTTGTCTGACCCAGCGGGTTGTCGGCTTCGTGCCATTCTCCCTTCTGCGCCTCTGGGATAGAACCAAAAACAGAAATGCCTAAACTCTCGGCGTGTTCACGCGTAATATCGTTACGGCTGACAAGCGCAAAGGCGGCGCCGTTTTCTCGCGCATAGCGAGCAATCAGGTCCAGTTCGAGCCTGCCTGGGAATGCCCGTTTTTGACGAGGATGAACCAGTAAGATTCTTTTTGACCGGCAGCCTTTGATTTTATCGCGGATCGAAGCGACAGTATCGTAGGCTTCAATTTGCAAAATCACCGTTTTCATAGGGTTTACAGAATTATACTGTAGGGCTGGTTGAAATTAATCCGCCCCTCACTGTTCTATTCACATTGACAGAGTTTATAATAGAAAAAGAAAAGTGAGGTAAAGATGAAAAAACTTGCCATCGTACTTGGTTTCATGGGTATCGTGCTTACCGCCTGTAATTTCCCTCTGGGTAAACTTCCCAACGACCAAAGTCAGATCGCCACGAGAGTCGCAGCGACATTGTCCGCGGCGCAAACCGCCGCTATTCCCACCCCTTCCTCGCTCGAGACCATCGCAATCGTGCTACCGACAGAAGGGCCTACCCTGACCCCATCGCCCACCGATACGTTAACGCCCACAGTCACTATCACCGCCCCCGCAAATGATCCAGCCCTTACCCTTGGCACTCCTGGCTTTTTTGACACCTTTAATAACGGAGTTTCTTTTGGCCTGGCGACCCCCTACGAGGACGAGGGCATGATAATAAAAGTAGAAAGCGGCTCCATGGTCTTTAAAAGCCTTGCCCTCAAAGCGGGAAAAAGGTGGCGGTTGACGTCCAGAAATCCCAAAAACCTGTACCTGGAAGGCACCTTCCGCACTTCCTCCTGTAGTGGAACCGACCAATACGGGCTGGTGTTTCGTGCGCCCACTTACGGTGATGGTATCGGTTATTATTTTGGCGTGTCTTGCAACGGGCAGTATTATTTCTTGCGCTGGGATAATTCAGGCCCCACTACTCTTGTGAACTGGACACCGGAATCCAAGATCAACGCGGGCAGCAACCAAACGAACCGTTTAGGAGTGATGGCGAATGATGATACATTCCGCTTTTACATCAATGGTTCGCTGGTGAAAGAAATTTCTGATCAGGGAATCACTGAAAAAGGCTATATTGGCGCTTTCGCATCCGCGTTTGAGGACCCCAACTTCACCGTGTTGTTAGATGAGATCTCTCTTTGGCCTCTACAATAATCTAAAAAGCTCAAATAAGGACCTGCGTATTGACATCGTTGACAGACAATCAACAACAAATACGTGAATCTGCGCGCCAAATTCTGGCGCTCAAACCCGTCTACCTGGATACTGAAACAACCGGCATAGGCAGCGTGGATGAAATTGTGGAGATATCCGTGATCGACCATGACGGCGCTCAACTTTTCTCAAAACTGGTGAAACCTACCAGGCCCATTCCGCCAGGAGCGGAAAGAATACATGGGATTTCCAATCGTCAAGTGGCTGACGCCCAACCCTGGCCTATCCTTTGGCCGGAGCTCAGGTCGATTCTATATGGAAGAACCATCGCGGCTTACAATTCGTCTTTTGATGCCAGGCTAATGGAACAAACTCACTCGCGTTACCGCCTGCCCTGGCGCGAGAGGCTGAATTTCCTGGATGTGATGCAATTGTTCTCTGATTTCCGCGCTGTGTGGGACCCTTTCCGAAAAACCTACCGTTACTTTAAACTTGCCGAAGCAGGCGCATTTTTTCAGATTGACTTACTCAACGCCCACCGCTCTTCCGCTGACGCCCTGCTCACCAGGGCTGTACTTCACTCGATTGCCGGGTTGCCGTATTGAATCCAACACATCTCGTACTTGTTGTAAATGCTTCACTCACAGAAAAACAATCCGCGGTGATTACTGCCCCAGCACGTGGCAGCCTCCTTGTGACGGGGAAAGCCGGTACAGGCAAATCTACCGCGGCAGTGCTGCGCATGCGCCAGATGGTGGAAAACGGTATCGATGGCGACAGCATCCTTGTCCTTGTGCCGCAGCGCCGTCTGGCATTTGAGTATTACAAGGCAATCCATTCACCAGATTTCCCAGCCGGCAGTCAGCCACAGTTACTTACTTTCAATGGGCTGGCTCAACGCATGCTTTCCTTATTCTGGCCGCTTATCGCCACAGATGCTGGTTTTCGCGCGGCAGAACCTCCACGGTTTCTCAACATGGAAAATGCCCAGTATTACCTGGCAGGTATTGTTGAGCCGTTGTTGCTGCAGGGAAACTTTGAAAGCCTGACAATTGACCCGAACCGACTTTACAGCCAGATACTTGACAACCTGAACAAATCTGCCGTAGTAGGATTCCCTCCTGGTGAAATCGCTGAGCGGCTTACATCTGCCTGGTCTGGTAAAACCTCCAAATCCAATATCTATCAACAGGCTCAGGAATGTGCCTTAAAGTTCCGGCAGTTTTGCCTGGAGAACAACTTCCTCGACTTTTCACTGCAATTATCCGTTTTCCGCGAAAAACTGTGGCCCTCGCTGCTCTGCAGGCAACACCTGAACCAGACCTTCCGTCACCTTATCTACGATAACATAGAAGAAGATTTCCCTGTTGCCCACGATTTTGTAGAGGAGATCCTTCCCAACCTTGATTCCGCGCTGTTGATACAAGATGAAGGCGGGGGTTATCGCTCATTTCTTGGCGCGGATGCCACCAGCGCCCAGCGCCTATCGGGCAAATGTTCCAGTCAGATCCGCCTGACCTCATCGCTGGTGCAAACCAATGCGTTGGCAAACCTTGAAACGGCGTTACGTGAAAGCATCCTTGAACATCGATTGTTGAAGTACGACTCCTCGGACGCGCGTAGCAGCTATACCATCCATTCCTTTCGTTTTTACCCCGAGGCGCTCGATTGGGTCACAGGTGAAATTGTTAAACTGCTAAAAGACAGTACCACACAGCCTGGCGACATCGCGATCCTCACTCCGTACCTCAGTGATGCCTTGCGTTTTTCATTCGCCAATCGTTTGTCGAGCGCGAACATCCCTTTCACGACCTACCGTCCTTCGCGCAGTTTATATGCAGAGCCCGCGGTGCAGGCGGTCCTTACCCTCGCCCAAATGGCGCATCCTTCATGGCAGAGCAAACCCTCCCCACAGCAGGCCAGATCAGCGTTTGCCATGGTCATTGCCGCGTGTGATTTTGTACGGGCAGATCTCATTTCCCGTACGCTTTTTAAAAACAGGGACAACCTCTTTCCTCTTCTTTCTTTCCAGGGGCTCAACCTCGAGATGCAATCTCGAATTTCCTTCCAGGTGGGCGAGTATTACGAACGCCTGCGCGCTTGGCTGAACGAGAATCTGGAACAGGGCGCACATGAGCTCGACCATTGGATCAGCCGGCTTTTTGGCGAATGCCTTTCCCAGCCCGGCTTTGACTTTCATCAAGATTATGATGCCGCGTCGTCGATTAACCGTCTGATTGAATCCTGCCGGGAATTTCGCAAAATTTATCAGCCGAGCGCGAAGACTGCGGTTTCTGGCGCTGGTGAAGAATTCACCCGTGTGTTGCAGAATGGCTTGCTCTCCTCTCAGTCCAACCCGCGTTCTCTTTTTGAAACCAATACGGACGTGGTTTTCCTTTCTCCCGCCTACTCTTTTTTAATGCGCAACCAGCCAATTAAGTATCAGTTCTGGGTCGATATTGGTTCAAGCGGTTGGTGGTCCAGGTTAGACCAGCCCTTGACCCAACCCTATGTGCTCAATCGTAACTGGTCTATCAATCAAAAATGGACTGATGAGCACGAGTATCTCAATAATCAATTGACGCTTGCTCGTGTTGTCACCGGATTGGTCAGGCGCTGCAGTGCTCACATCTATATGTGCAGCGTTACCTATAATGAGCATGGCTTCGAAGAACGCGGTCAATTGCTGTTAGCACTGCAAACTGTTTTGCGTTCAAGCGCGCGTTTAGAAGGTAGTGCAGATGTTTAAACCACGCGAGAACCAGGTTCGTATTTTGCAGTACCAGCGCGGAAAAATGGGGATCTCTGCTGTTCCCGGCAGCGGCAAGACGCACACCCTATCCTACCTGGCTTCCCAGCTGATTCTCAAGGGGGAGCTGCAAAACGATCAGGAAATCCTCATCGTGACCCTGGTCAATTCCGCAGTTGATAATTTTCTCAACCGCATTGGTGGTTTTATTCGAGAAGCGCAGTTATTGGAAAACATCGGTTACCGTGTGAGGACACTGCACGGTTTGGCTCACGATATCATCCAGGAAAGACCTGACCTCGCTGGTGTAGCCAACCAGTTTTCAATCCTCGATGAGATTGAATCTGAGCGTATGATTGCGCAGTTATCAGCTGCGTACATCGGTTTACATCCTGAAATCGTTTCTCACCTTCAAAATCCAGAGGCCGACCTTTCTTCAGCCGGCCGTGCGCGGAACGATTTTTCCTCACTGGTTTCAAAACTGAACCAGGATTTCATCAGCCAGGCGAAAGACCTGCAGGCCGAACCTGAGACCATTCTCAACCGCGTGCAACGCTACAATTGTTCCGACCCGCTGCTTCAGATGGGGATCGAGGTGTACCAACAATATCAACGCGGGTTGCGTTACCGCAACGCACTCGACTTCTCAGACCTCATCCGCCTGGCGTATACTGCCCTACTCAATGACGATGGATATCTTCAGCGCCTGCGTCAACGCTGGCCATATATTCTGGAAGATGAAGCGCAGGATTCTTCTAACTTGCAGGAAAAAATGTTGCGCCTGCTCGTCGGTCCTCAGGGGAACTGGGTGCGTGTGGGCGACCCCAACCAGGCTATTTACGAAACGTTTACTACCGCCAATCCGAAATTTCTTAAAGCCTTTCTCAAAGAGCAAGGCGTGCAAGAAATGACCCTGCCTCACTCGGGCAGATCAAACCTCAGCATTATTACACTGGCCAACTCACTCGTCCAGTGGACCAGGGAATCTCACCCGCTTCCCTCGCTGCGCAGCGCGCTCGATTATCCGCTCATCGAACACACTCCTCCCGGAGACCCTCAACCAAATCCTCCCGATCATCCAAACGCGGTTTACATCAGTAAAATGAAAGCCACTGCGGATGAAGAAATTAAAAAAGTAGTCGAAAACATCCTGAATTGGCTTCCAGGCAACCAGGATAAGACAGTGGCCGTGCTCACACCTATCGGCTGGTATGGTGAAAAAATGGCAGAAGCGCTGCACGCTGCCGGCGTGCCGATGGTGGAATTGCTGAAAAGCAGCCAGTCAACACGCCGTGTCGCCGGGTTGATTGAAAAAATTCTGCTTGCGCTGGATGACCCCAACAGCAGCAAGAAATTCACTGAGGCAATCCAGTCTGTATGGACCTGGGATACTGTAGAGGGCGATAAACTTAATGAAATCAAGTCGCTACTACCATTACTCAAGAAATGCTCCCGACCGGAGGATTTCTTCTTCCCTCAACCTGGTAAAACCTGGAGAGAAGCCATTGAGCCTTTTGAGGTTTCGGAAGAGCGGCTGCAAGAATTTGAGGATTTGCGCTTGAAATTCACCCGTTGGCAAAAGGCATCTTTCCTTCCAATTGACCAACTGGTGCTTACTATCGCTAACGATCTTTTCTCTGTGCCTTCTGATTTGGCGCTGGCGCACAAGTTTGCTTTGCTATTGGAGTTCAGCACTCACCTTCACCCAGCCTACGAACTAAAAGATTATGCCCAAGAGCTCGCGGTGATTTCTGGTAATTTTCGAAAGTTCAGCGGTTTCAGTGATGAAGAACTGCTTTTTGACCCCGACGCTCACAAGGGCAAAGTGTTTATTTCAACTTATCACAAAGCTAAAGGGCTCGAGTGGGACCGGGTTTACCTGATGTCGGTCAATAACTATGATTTTCCTTCTGCCCAACCATACGATACTTATATTGGTGAAAAATGGTTCATTCGCGACAATTTCAACCCACAGGCGGAGATGTTGTCTCGCCTTACAGGACTACTGGATGGGGATGAAGCCCTGATTTTTGCCCCCGATGGTCAAGCCACTGCAGCCGCCCGAGTGGATTACGCTGCTGAACGGCTGCGCCTGCTCTTTGTTGGCATCACCCGTGCCCGTCAATCGCTGGTGGTCACCTGGAACTCCGGCAAAAATAAAGACAAGACGATGGCGCTTCCCCTGGAAGCCCTTCACGCCATCTGGAGAGGCACTGATGAAGCTGCCTGACCATTTTTCATTTTCTCAATATAACCTGCAGGATTATGTGGACTGCAAATTCCGCTTCTTGTTAAAGCACATCCACCAATTGGCATGGCCGGCGATTGAAAGCGAACCTTTATTATTGCAGGAAGCGCGTATGGAGCTTGGACAGCAATTTCACCGCCTGATACAACAGTACTTCATCGGGGTTGAGCCAGGGGTCCTGTCCAATTCCATTCAAACCTCAGAACTGGCAGATTGGTGGCAGGCTTTTCTTTCTCTTAAAATCAATGAACAGCCAGGCACGACGCAGGCCGAGAAAATGTTATCCGTTTCCTTAAATGGGCATCGTCTGGTAGCAAAATTCGACCTGCTGCTGCAGAGATCTTCATCGTCTTATACGATTTACGACTGGAAAACCAGCACTCAAGCGCCCTCCATACGACATCTCCAAGGACGGTTGCAGAGCCGTGTTTACCCTCTGGTGCTGTGGCTTTCTGTTACAAACAGCGTGACCCCACCCCAGAATTTACCCGAGATCGAAATGGTCTACTGGTTCCCAGCCTTCCCGGAGGTATCGCTCCGGTTTGAGTACACGCATTCTAACTATGAACAAGATTTGGATTACCTGACACATTTAATCGACGAGATACAAGAAATGAAGGAGGAAGACTTCACCCGCACAACGGACGTAAAGCGTTGCGCGTATTGCCAATATCGTTCTTTGTGTGACCGGGGGATTTCCGCCGGCGCGCTCACACCCGGTTCAGAGGTAGATTCACCTGATTCAGATTTCTACCTGGATTTCGACTCCTTATAAAACCAGTATGTACCGACCACTCCATATTGACCGCAGTTGGGTATTTCAAGAGCCAGTACCGGTTCCCAGGGCCTTGACTTCGCTGGGGGATTACCCTGATATTGTTTTTCAAACGTTGACACGCAGGGGTTTTAATGACATTCATCTCGCCCGGCAATTTATAGACCCCGCTGCCTACGTGCCGAGTCCGCCTGCTGAATTACCGGACATGGAAAAAGCCGTCTTGCGTATCTTGCACGCTGTCGATTCTGCCCAAAGAATTGGTGTTTGGGGAGACTTCGATGTGGACGGGCAAACTTCAACCGCCATTCTGATTTCAGCATTGAGAACGCTTGGCACTGATCCTGTCTTCCACATTCCGGTGCGAGGAATTGAAACACACGGAATTGGAATGGCTCCACTGCAAACCTTTTTAGACCAAGGCCCAGAATTGATCCTCACCTGCGACACAGGTGTTTCATCTTATGACGCCGTCAAATACGCCCAATCACGCGGCGTCGATGTCATCATCACCGACCATCACGAACTGCCTGAAACGCTCCCACCGGCTTACGCCTTGGTGAATCCGCACCGCCTCCCAGAGGGGCACCGATTAAGCAGTTTACCTGGCGCCGGGACCGCTTTCAAACTGGCTGAAGCCTTGTTGACCGAACGGCAAATGGCAGAAAAAGCCCGTCATTTGTTCGACCTTGCCGCGCTTGGTTGTGTGGCAGACCTGGCTTCCCTCACTGGTGAAACCCGTTACCTGGTGCAATCGGGTTTGAATCAATTGCGTACCAACCCGCGCCCAGCGCTGGCAGCGCTGCTCCAGTCTTCTTCTGTCGATATAATGAGAACCTCAGAAGAACACATCTCCTTTGCTCTGGCTCCACGCCTGAACGCAGTAGGAAGGCTCAGCGATGCCAACCCCATCGTTAATTTCTTGCTTTCAGAGAACCCGGTAGAAATCGCGGTGATGGTTAACCAAATCGAGGGACTGAATACACAGCGAAAATATCTAAGCGACCAGGTTTTCCAGGGTGCTTTGACCCAATTGGAACAAGAGCGCTCTTTGCTCGATCAACCAATACTCATTCTCCACCACCAGGAATGGCCTGCCGGGGTTGTGGGTATTGTTGCCAGCCGGTTGGTGGAAATTTTCCACCGCCCTGTTATCCTGCTGGTTGCTCCTCCTGGTAAGGCCATTCACGGCTCCGTGCGTTCGATCGTTGGCTTGGATATCCTCTCTGCGCTGACGAAGAATAAGGACATGCTCCTTAGCTATGGCGGTCACGCCATTGCAGCCGGATTATCCCTCCAACCGGAAAACCTGGAAGCCTTCAAACGTCGAATGTACAAGACCCTCAGCGAATCAGGCTCAACTCTAACAGCAGGCGCCGAGCTGATGATCGATGCGGTGATACCGCCTTCTGCAGTAACGCTTGATTTTGCCCGCGCTTTGGATGTTCTGGCGCCGTTCGGCCCTGGAAATCCTGCTTTGCTCTTTATGGCTGAAAAGATGCGACTGGTGAACAGCCGGGCTGTCGGAAAAATGAACGAGCATCTGCTAATGGACCTGGAAGATCGGCAGGGTGAAACCTCACGTTTTATGTGGTGGAATGGCGCGGATTTACCTCTGCCTGACGGCGAATTTGATCTCGCGTATACCTTTCGCGAAAATAATTATCAAGGTGTTGAACAGGTGCAGTTCGAGTGGGTCGATTTCAGGCAGACGCGCCAGAACGGCACGATTGAAATTCAACAAGACAACCACTCAATCCTCCATTTCGATTACCGAGATTCAAAAACGCCGCTCGAAGACCTGGCTCAATACGCTGCAACCCCAGGTCTCTCAATTTGGAAAGAAGGCTCTTACAACCAGAAAGTGGCTGGGGTTGATCGGCTGAACATCCAACAGGGCGAAACGCTGGCAGTTTGGTCCATACCGCCTGATATTCGTGTGTTACGCCATCTATTCCTCTCTGCTCACCCTCGCCAGGTATGTTGGTTCCTGGTCGCCCCTGCTGAGCATCAGATTCCTGGCTTTCTGCACACCCTGGGCAAATGGGTAAAAGAGGGGTTGCGCTTGAAGCAGCAGCATTATCTCCTTTCCGATATGGCTCACAAAAGCGCCACTACCGTGGATATGGTTGCCCTCGGTCTAAAATGGTTGGCCAGCTCCGGACATATTTCTATCCTCGAAGAATCGCCCTCAAGTTACCACCTTGTTTCAGGTGGCGTGCCGGATGCCAGGCTGAAGGAGCATCTACAGAAGGAGTTGAAGCATTCTTTCGCCGAATTGCATTCATTTTCCAATTACCTGTTGCACGTTAACCTGCAAAAACTTGTGAACGAGTTGATTTAACGCTGGGTTTTCATTGTTATAATGCCTATTTATGAAGAGTAGTAGAGTCTCCCGCAGAGATTTTCTCAAACTGGCCGCGTTGGGGTTAACCAGCGTGGCATTCAGACCCGATTATGAGCATGGCGAGTTGGCAGATGCTGAAAGCCTTGCCAGAGTTGCCATAGACGCGGATGAGTCTGTCAGTGTCCACAGCCAGCCCGATGACAAAAGCACAATCAAATTCCAACGTTATCGCGATGAAATATTGAACGTTTACTACGAGGTTATCTCTGATAAAAGCCCAAAATACAACCCGTTATGGTACCGGGTGTGGGGTGGTTACATTCACTGCGCACACCTGCAGCGTGTAAAAGTCCAAATCAATCCCATTCCTGAAAAGCTGAATGAAGGCATTCATCTCGTCGAAATAACCGTGCCCTACGCGCAAAGTTATTTGCAGCGAAAACCCGGCGAATGGACGCCTATCTACCGCTTGTATTATGGCAGCATGCACTGGGTTTCAGAAATTGTAGAAGGATTCGACGGGCTGCCTTGGTATCGGATAAAAGATGAACTCATTGGCTATGAGAATCTGAATTATTATATTCCCGCCCGGCAGGCGCGATTGATCTTACCAGAAGAAACTTCACCTATTTCTCCTGATGTAAACCCGGATAAAAAATTCATCGAGGTATCACTGGAGAAACAGGAATTGACCGCTTATGAAGAAGGACGGGTTGTACTTAAAACGAAGATTTCATCAGGGCTTGATTACAGCCCTCCTGGTGAAATCCCCTGGAAGACGCCCACTGGTCTCTTTCACGTGCAGACCAAAATGCCCTCCAAACACATGGGCGGCGCTGAACTTACTGATGACCTGTCAGCCTACGTCCTGCCCGGGGTCCCTTGGACAACGTTTTTCGAACCAGAAAACGGAATCGCTTTTCACGGCACTTACTGGCACCAGAACTTCGGTATGCCGATGAGTCATGGCTGTATCAACATGAAAACCGAAGAAGCGCGGTGGTTGTACCGCTGGGTCACACCTGAAGGCGATATGAGTAAAATGACCACCATCGGCTTCGGCACCCAGGTGTATGTCTACTGAGCCAACAGGTGTTCGTATCCTTTCGGAACCTTATTCGAAACAAATTGGGAGAAAACGCGATTGCCGAATAGCCTCCCTCTGTAGGTTAACCTCAAGCGGTCTTTTTCTTCGTCGTATTCGATTAACCCCTCACGTAAGTTTTTTTCCAGTTGATGGGGAAAAACTTCCATTAATTCCACACCATAACGCTCAGCAAACCTGGATAAAGATACCCCTTCTTCCGTAAGGCGTAATGAAACCATCAAGTTTTCTTGCATCATTTCCCAACGGTTCATGGTGATCGTGGACTGGCAAGCACATCCCGCAGGGAAAGCTGCCGGGGATTTCAAATTCACAGCCTGCATATATTCCTGAATCGTGTGCAAATTCTCGGTCCTGGTAGAACCCCAAAAGCCATGTGCTCCAGCGCCAAACCCGAGATAAGGAGCGTAACGCCAGTACTGCAGGTTATGCCGGCAGCGTGCATCGCTATTTTTGGCCCAGTTGGAAATTTCATACTGGCTGTAACCAGCCTGTGCGAGCTCCTCCATGGCTGTTTCATACATATCCGCGGCGAGGTCGTCATTCACTTCAACCAGCAATCCTTTATCATATAAACGCCTTAGCCTTGTACCCTCCTCAATGACCAGTGAATACAACGACAGATGGTCAGCGCTTAATTCAAGCGCCAACCGCAGGGTTCGCTGCCAGCTCTCAAGCGTTTGCCCCGGAATGCCGAAGATCAGATCCAGGTTAATATGTTGAAAGCCTGCGCGTCTGCATCCATCCACACTCGCGAGCAGAGATGGATTCGTATGCGCCCTGCCAAGCGCCTTCAAATCGAACCTTGACGCCGATTGCATGCCGATACTGATGCGGTTAAAACCCACCTGTCGATAAGCGGTGATTTTTTCATCCGATAATGAATCCGGGTTGGCTTCGAGAGAAATTTCCGCATCTGGCGAAACCACTGCGCTATTCCCTATTGTGGTAAATAAGGTCGCGTAATCCGCACTGTTCAGTAGTGACGGCGTACCGCCGCCAAAGTAAATGGTGGTCACCTTAAAATCCGTTGGGGCATTGTTAAGCACCATTTCCAGCTCGCGATTGAGCGCCTTGACATATTCAGGGATTTGTCTTTCCAGGCCAGCATATGTGTTAAAATCACAATAATCGCATCGGCGATTACAAAAAGGGATGTGAAAATAAATACTGATTTCCATAATTTTCAGGTTAGAATAACACAATCTTGAATTGATGCAAAGGAAGCGGCCCGTGATCGGTTTTTCCGATTACGCTCCATGAAGAGATAATTCATATGACACCAGAAAATGTATCTTCCACTTCAAAAACCTGTCAAACCTGTGGCTCAAGGTTGAGTGAAAATGCTACCCGCTGCCTGGTTTGCGGGCGCACCTTCACCCCTGCCGCAACGAAGAAGACCGAAACCAGCCCGGTGCAAAACCCTAAACTACCCGAGTTAAAGGTCAGCCTTCCGGCAGCCATCGCCCTCATTGTATTGATTCTTGGGCTTGGAGCGGCGCTAATTTTCGTGATCCTTCAGACAACCGGTCGCGTTACCACACCTACCGCCACCCCCACCGTCACGAATACCCCTACCCTCACGCTTACCCCCACAGCCACCCTGGAGCCAACCCTGGGGCCAACCCCGACACCGGTTCCTCCGCGTGAGTATGTGGTAAAAGAGGGTGACCTGTGCAGTTCGATCGCTTTGTCATTCGGCGTATCTATTCAAAGTATCGCAAGCCTGAATGGTTTACCGCCTGACTGCGGCATCCTTTACCCCAACACGACATTGAAAATCCCCTGGCCAACACCAACCCCTACCGCGTTACCGACCGCCACTCTCAGCGCTGCTGAAGCCACTCAGCAAGCCTGCGGCACCGTTCCTTACCAGGTAACGGAAAATGACACCCTCAGCTCTATTTCGGCTAATTACAACATCAGCATTGAATCGATCAAGACCTTTAATGGTCTCACCTCTGACACCGTTTGGGTTGGTATGAACCTGAGCCTACCGCTTTGCGAGCGCATGCCCACTCAGGGCCCCACACCCACCGCCACCCTGCTGCCCCCTTACCCAGCGGCCAGCCTGTTGCTGCCTGAAGATGGCGCGGTTTTTACCAACGTCAATGAGTCCATCACCCTGCAATGGTCTTCCGTTGGCACTTTGTTGGAAGGAGAAGCCTACGCCGTTACAATTGAAGATGTGACTACAGGTGGCGCGAATAGGCTGACTTCTTATACGCGGGAAACCAAACTGACCATCCCCAGCACGCTGCGCCCCTTGGACAACACGTTCCATATTTACCGCTGGTCAGTAGTGGCAGTACGGCAAACCGGCACCACTGCTGACGGTCAGGCAGAATACACCCCTCATGGTACCTTGAGCCAATTCCGGGTGTTCGGTTGGTCTGGAGCAGGTGGCGCGGTCATACCTACACCATAAAAAGAGCTCCCCTCTGCTTCTCTTCAGAGGGGAGTATTTTTTATTCCAGGCTTTCAAGATACCTGCCGGCAGAAATTGCAGCGATGGCTCCCATTCCTGCTGAAACAACCACCTGTTTGAAATTTGCATCTGCTGCCTCGCCGCAGGCGAACACTCCATCCACACTGGTTTTCATTTTTTCATCAACCCGGATATATCCTTTTTCATCCAGCGCCAATTGACCTTGATAAATGCCATTATTGGGCGCGTGACCAATAAATATAAAAACACCATCGGCTGGTAACTCTGTTAGCGCAGCGGTTTTCACATGCTGAATGATCACCGCGTTGACTTTGTCAATCCCTTTAATTTCCTTAACGACCGAATCCATAATGCATTCGATTTTGTGATTTTCACGTACGCGTGATTGCAAAATCGCACCCGCGCGAAAAGTGTCCCTGCGATGAATCAAACTCACTTTATCGGCAAATTTGGTGAGGAAGATCGCCTCTTCCAGCGCGCTGTCCCCTCCTCCTACCACTACTACATGCTTATTTTTAAAGAAATATCCATCACAGGTCGCGCAATAAGAAACGCCCTTCCCGGTCAGTTCTTTTTCGCCAGGTACGCTCAAATGTACGGGGTCAGCGCCTGTCGCGACAATCACCGTTTTTGAAAAAATCTCTTGACCGTACGTCTTAATGCGGAAAGGGAGCTGGCTTAAATCAACCTCAGTCACCACATCAAACGCCAACCTGGCGCCAAACCGTTCGGCTTGTTGTTTAAAAAGGTCACCCAAATCTGCTCCGCCAATTCCTTCCGGGAACCCGGGATAATTCTCTATTTGGTGTGTTAAAGAAGCCTGCCCTCCCAATTGCATACCGGTAATCACCAGCGGCGTCAGTTCGGCCCGGGCTGCATAGAGCGCCGCTGTTAAACCAGCCGGCCCTGCCCCCAGGATAACCACAGATTCAATTTTCCGCTCTTCTTTCATCTTTTCCATCAGTGATTGACCACCTTATCCATTTCGTATAAAGACTGATCGATAACGCTCAGCCCTTGTTCAAGTTCCGACTGGGTGATAATCAAAGGAGGAATGATCAGGATGGTGTTCCAATGCGTGTAAAGGTAAACGCCATGATCCAGCAAATACTGGCGTAACGCGCTCATTTCAGGGCTGGAACCTCCAAACGGCGCAGCCGGTTCTTTGGTTTGCTGGTTTTTTACCACTTCAATTGCCGCAAACAAGCCTATTGACCTTACGTCACCGACAGATGGGTGCCTGGCTTTCAAATTTTGAAGCATATTTTTCAATATCTCGCCACTTAATTTGGCTTTTTCAACCAGTCGATCTTGCTGCATCACCTCGATTACTGCAATGGCAGCCGCCAGTGAGATAGGGTGTCCATTATACGTTAGTCCGCCTTCATACACTTTCTCGTTAAACGCCGCCGCGATTTCAGGTTTCATAGCCACCACGCCCAACGGGGCATAACCCGAGGTCAACCCCTTGGCCATGGTCATGATATCCGGCACAACGCCCCAATGGTTCACAGCAAACCATTCACCCGTCCGTCCAAATCCACTCATCACCTCGTCAGCGATCATAAGGATGTGATGGCGATTGCAAATATCACGAACCCCCTGGATGTAACCTTCTGGCGGAACAATAATACCGTTCGTACCTGTCACGCTTTCGATCAAAATGGCAGCGATGGTCTGCGGTCCCTCGTATTGGATGATTTCTTCCAGGTGCCCCAGGTAATCACGCGAGAACTCGTCTTCATCGACATCTGGGTAGCGTTGATGGAAAGTGGAACGATATCGAAACGGGTCAAGAAAATGCCCCACTCCCGGCATCACAGCCGGCTCCCAGGCCGTCCGTCGGGGGTCGCCGGTCAAAGCAGCCGCCCCAAATGTTGCGCCATGGTATGAGCGATAGCGGGTGAGTATTTTATGCCTTCCGGTGTAGGCGCGTGCCAGTTTCACCGCGTTTTCATTGGCGTCGGCTCCGCCCAATGTGTAGAGGTATTTGGTCAACCCCTCTGGCAATATCTCAGCCAGTTTTTTTCCCAACATCGCCCGCGGTTTGGTGGCAAATTGCGGACCCGCGAAAGGCAGTTCTCTTGCCTGGTCAATCATCGCCTGGATGACCCGTTCGTCGCCATGGCCAATGTTGGCGCACATCACCATTGAGTTCAGATCAAGGTATTTTTTGCCATTCACGTCCCAAAAATAAACCCCTTTAGCGGATTTTATTGGGATGGGCTTGACTTTTGCTTGCGCGGACCAGGTCCAGAAGTTATGCTCAAGCGAATACGGCAGTATATCTGCATCAGCCATTTCTATCATTTTTCCCTCTGTTGCCAAAAGAGATGAGACAATCCACTATTATCCTATCATAAATCGTGTTTCCTGGAATCTATTTCGTGGTAGAGTAATCCTATGCCACCAGGTGACCTGACTTTTCCAAGAGAAGTTGATTTAGGGATCAACTTAATCAACCAGGGAGATTATTTCCAGGCGCATGAGGTTCTTGAGCTTGCCTGGAGGAACGAGCAAAAAAAACAACGACAGTTGTACCAGGGGCTGGTTCAGGTCAGCGTGTTGTTATATCATCTTGCAAGAGGAAATACGAAAGGCGCATTGAAGCTATTAAAAAAAGCCCTGCTCAATCTCACGCCCTTTGTGGGCGCAGCTACTACACTGGATATTCCAAGACTGGTGTCTGACCTCAATGATTTGCGGGCGCGAATAGAATCCGGGCAGCACGAATCTGGTTCATCTTTGACTGATAGATTCACGCTGCGCTATCGTCAACCTGAGGATTGAGCCGCTCAGCTCAATCTTCGATCAGAATCACCCGTGCCGGTGCACCGTCAGCATTCGCCAGTTTCAGCGGCAGGCAATAAAGCGTGTACTTCCCTGGTTTTACCTTTGAAAGGTCCAACCCTTCGATAACCACCATTTTTTCTTTCAACAAGACTAGGTGGGTTGGACGGCTCATTTTGTATGGCGCGATGGAGAGATAGTCAATCCCAACCAGCTTTACACCCAATTCCACCAGCGCCTGCGCTCCATCTTCAGTGATTCCCACAAAGCCAGGCTGAAAATCTCCCCTGTTTTCAACCCAGTAATTGGAGTTACGAGTTTTGAATAACACTCTCTCAGTACCGACCGCTAAACCTGATCGGGCAATTACAGCAGCCGAAATATGATCAACGTCTTGAGGGATTTCAACCACAGTTACCTCGCCGATCAACATGTTCAGATCCAACAGGTCAACTGAATTGCCGTCAGCGATAAAATGGCGGGGAGCGTCTACATGGGTGCCAGTATGCACGGCGAAACCCATATAAGTAACGTTGGCGTTGGCGCCTTCTTCGAGTTTCTTGACCCGGTGTAAATCAACTTCGGGTTCTCCTGGCCAAACGACCATGCCTTCTCGTATTGTGAGTGTTACATCATTTATTTTCATTTTTCCTCTTCAAACTTACGGTGAATATTTCCTTCAGGAGTTGGGTTCTCTCCTCTTCCGTCATCGGTGTCGGACGCGACCAGTCCACCAGAGTGGCGGTCAATAACTCAGTGTTGATGTATTTTCCATTGTATAGGATATGGCGGTCAATGAATTCGCGCCGGTTCCATTCTACCATCTGGTCAAACAGGAAATTTCCTAAACCATAATGGATTAGGTGATCTCCTACAAATTCAAAACCCATCGGGCTGTGCGCCTGCGAGCCCTGTACAATATCAGCGCCTGCTTCTGCTGCGAGTTGAAAATCCTTGCTGATTTTTTCAAAATACATCAAGTTTTCTTCTTCTTCGTGCTGGTAAGTCGTCACAACGATATACCCCTTTTGTTTCAGCTCGCGGATCTCACTGAATAAATATTCAAAATCGCATTCAGCCGCGCCTGCCCGTCCCTCCTTGGCGAAAACAGTCGCGGGACCCACAGCATTGCAGCCGATGAAGGCCACTTTGTTGCCATTACTTTCGATGAGCAGAGGGCTGCGCGCTTCTTCAACTGTATTCCCCGCGGCGTATACATGCCATCCCCGGTCACGGTAAGCCTTGAGAGTGTACTCCAGGTTTTCCGGCCCGTGGTCGTTGATATGGTTCCCGGTGAGTTCGATAATGTTCACACCCAAAAGTTCAAGTACTTCAATCATGTCCGGCGGGGTGCAAAATACAAGGCTGGAAGAAAACTCATCCGGTACCAGGCAGCCTTCCACCAGAGGAGATTCATTGCTCACATGCTTCAAGTCAGCATTCACGAACCAATCTTGAACCGCAGCAATCGGATACTCCATTCCCTTAATACTGATCTTATAAGCCAAAACCCGGGTGATGGCGGTAGTTCCGGTCATCATGAGCACGGTCATTTTGGATTCGTCTCGATTCGTCAGCGGCAGTGCGTCTGAAAATAATTCAACGATCTCGCTGACCATTGATGGATTACTCAAGTGTGATTGAAGTGTATAGTGGATGGTCAATGGATACCGGTCAACCGCCAGGAATTTGTCGAGCGGACTCAACCCATCAAGCCTAAGCACTTTCCAGCGGGGGCTTAAATCCTCAAACGGGAGAATAGCCAGCGCCTCCGGGTGCTCTTCGCAATACGCCAGCAGCCCATCTGAAGGGATGATCTGCACCTCTCCTGCCGGTTTTCCCCACACAGCACCAATCACTTGTGCTGTCTCTTCAGTGACCACAAGAGTTTGATGTTGACCTTCCACAGCCTTGCCTGACCACAGGTCTTTGAGCTCATTCGAACTGATTTCATCACGGATGGTGAAAAATGGCTCCACCACCCCGTAAACCCTGGTGCTGCTGAACACCTGGGGTTCTATAAATTTTCCAATATGAACAGTGAAGAAAAGGTTGGCTTGCTCTTTTTGTTCCGTTTTCGAGATGTGCGGAAAGCCGTCTATCTTCTTCAGCCAGTCTTCTGGAACTCCATTAGAAACAAACAATACCGGTTCTTCTGGAATGGGCGTCGGCTGTAACGGGGCGGGTTGAAAAAAAGTAGGCGTAGAGGTAATTTCCTGACTCTGCGTGGGAATACCCGCGCAAGAAGCACAGAGAACGAAAAAGAAGAGAACTAGCGATATTTTTAAGCGTTGAGCGATGTGCACAGATATTTCTCCTGGACGATGGCTTCCCAAATTATAAGGCAGTCCCGGTCTTCTTGTAAAACCAGGTAAACTGATAGTTCCTGATAGGTTGCATGGGTATAATCTCATTAGAACGAACAACGAGGTGAAGATGAGACAGGTTGCTGTTATTGGAATTGGCCAAACAAAAATTGATGAGCATTGGGATAAATCGCTTCGTGAACTGGCGGGCGATGCCGCCCTGGCGGCGCTGAAGGATTCCGGTCTGGAGCGGGTGGAAGCTGTTTACGTCGGCAACATGATGTCTGGCTCTGCCAACCACCAGCAACACCTGGGAGCGTATTTGGCAGATTGGATTGGTATGCGCGGGGCGGAAGCGATTCGTACCGAAGCCGCGTGCAGTTCAGGAGCGGCCAGTTTTCGCTCCGCGGTAATGGCTGTTGCCTCTGGTCTGGTGGACTCTGCCCTCGCTGTCGGGGTTGAAAAGATGACGGATTCTCCCCTGAATGAGATTACCGCCGCCCTTGCCACAGCTGCGGACGCGGAATGGGAAGCGGGTAATGGGCTTTCATTTGTGTCTTTGAACGCCCTTTTGATGAAACGCTATATGTACGAGTATGGCTGGGAGAAAGAGCACTTCGCGCCTTTCGCGGTCAACGCCCATGCAAACGCCATGCATAATCCTTACGCCCGTTTTCATGAACCAGTGACAGTGGAAGGTTATTTGAAAGCGCCCATGATCACCGACCCCATCAACCTGATGGACGCTTCTCCCACTGGTGATGGCGCCGCCGCGGCCCTGGTTGTACCTTTGGAGAAACTACATCAGACCAATGGACGCAAAGTCATCAGGGTAGCAGCTTCTTCAGCAGCAACGGATACCATGGCTGTCCATCACCGCAAAGACGCCCTTTTCCTCAAAGCCGCATACAACGCAGCGACCAAAGCATACGCGCAGTCTTCCCTCACGCCGCAGGATATTGACCTTTTTGAACTCCATGACGCGTTTTCGATCATGGCGACGCTTTCCCTTGAGGCCAATGGTTTTGCAGAAAAAGGGAAAGGCCCCCAACTTGCGCTCGATGGCGAGATCCTCACCAATGGCAGGATCCCAATTGCCACTCGCGGCGGGTTAAAAGCCCGTGGTCATCCAGTAGGCGCCACAGGTATGTACCAGATTGTTGAAGTTGTAGAACAACTGCGCGGCGAAGCTGCTGGTACCCAGGTGGAAAACGCCAGGATTGGCATGACACAAAACATCGGCGGCAGCGGTTCAAATATCATTTCTCACATTTTTGCAGTTACTGATTAGTTGCGTCGCTCAATACAGCTCCTTTCATGAAACCTGATATGATTGGAGCTGGATTGAGAATGGCAATTGTTTCTGCTTCCCGTCTGACTGATTACCGGGCGCTGACTTTTCGGTTTTCGCCAGGCTTTTCCCTCTCTACCCCTGAACAGGCAGTTGAATATGTGAAAGAACGGGGTTTTATCTTTTTTTGGCCTGTGAAAGGTTTCACCTTCCCTAACCTTTGGGGAGCGGTAGCAGGCGACAGGCCGGTCACCGACGGGCACGATGATCCCGGGCATATCACCTGGCACTGGAAGGACTCTCTTCTCGACCAGAGAGTCTGGTATTATGCCAGGGTGCTCAGGCGCAAGAACACGCTTATCTCATTGGACGCTCTAAAATACTTTTATGCGCTTTCGCCCAATTATGGCGAACCGGAACTGGACCTTCTCGACCAGTACAACCAGGGGGAGTTGCCCCTTGAAGCAAAACTGATTTTCGAAGCGCTCAGTAAGAATGGCCCTCTGGATACACTTTCCCTTCGGAAAGAAGCCCGGCTTGCTGGTATCAATTCGCAATCGCCGTTCAACCGCGCGCTGGATATCCTTCAGGCTCAGCTTCGCGTTCTGCCAGTGGCGGTAAGCGAAGCCGGCGCCTGGAAGTACGCTTTTGTATATGACCTGACGCACCGTTATTACCCGCAACTCTCTGAAAGCGCGCGGTTCATCACCGAAAACCAGGCGATGGACTACCTGTTGCGCCTGTTTTTCAAATCGCTTGGTGTAGCCAGTTTACGCCAGGTAATTCATACTTTCAGGTGGGATGCTGGGTTGACCATCAAAGCCATCGAACGGATGGTTCAAGAGGGCTATTTGATGAAAGATGTGAAGATTGAAGGCAGCCCTGAAAACCATTATTGCCTGGTTGAATTATTTGAAGCGTGAATTGAATAATGAAAGCAACGCGTTATTGCGGCTGTGTATATAATTCAGCTATCTCTATTGATTGAGAACGGAGCGCAGGTATGGAATTTCATATCTCCAGACGAACCCGTGAAA
Organism: Chloroflexota bacterium; assembly: GCA_012798065.1. Taxonomy (GTDB): domain Bacteria; phylum Chloroflexota; class Anaerolineae; order Anaerolineales; family Anaerolineaceae; genus UBA6107. The sequence continues at coordinate 19,338 of JAAZNW010000087.1, read as the reverse complement.
AATACGAATTTGACGACACCCTCTTCAGGTATGACGGAAACGCCATTTTTGCCAACTTTCACGCTGTCCGCAAGTTTGTGCACAAACTGAACTCCAAAAGGGACCTGGTCACATTCCCCGAACAGGCTGCCAAAGCCAGCCAGGTGAACGCCATGGGTTTGATTGATGAGATATTCCACCACATCTTCAAACTATATAAAGAACAGAAAAATCCACAGGTATTAAAACAAGCGCTCGCCTATCTCGAACAGCAATCAACCCCAACCGCTTTGAATGCATTCCTTGAGTTGTTTGTACGGGAATTTCCTCCCTCGCCAGTTTATCAAAAACAGGTTGGCGCCCATGAATATTTGCTTGGGAACACTGACGGCGTTTCTAATCGGGAACTGTTAATTGAAGAATTAATCATGCTCTGGCTTTCTCTCGAAAACCCCGCCCTTGACTCATATAGAGAATTATTTGCCGAAAAAACCTTTATCAACGATTCCCGTTACGCCCTGTTTATATCTGAGATTAATCACTTTTTTGCTCTGCAACCATATTTTGGGCCTTCCAACTTTCCATTGACGAATATGTTGCGCAGCCCGGCGATTGCAGTCCCTGATTCCATCACAGGGCAATTAGAGTACATTCGCGAACATTGGGCTATGTTACTGGGAGATTACCTGTACCGTTTGCTTTCCAGCCTTGACCTTATCAAGGAAGAAAACAAGCTTGGCATCACCGGGCCAGGCGTCACGGCCATCCCGGTTTATGACCGTGATGGATTTTTTCAGGCAGGCGGTTCTTCTGAGATTGAGGCGTTCAGCAAAGACCGTGAATGGATGCCACGGCTGGTGCTGATGGCGAAGAATAGCTATGTGTGGCTCGACCAGTTGAGCAAAAAATATCAGCGCGAGATAAACCGCCTTGACCAGATTCCCCTTGATGAGCTCGAGACTTTATCTCGTTGGGGAATAACAGGTCTATGGCTGATCGGTTTATGGGAACGCAGCCCGGCTTCTGCCCGCATTAAAAAATTATGCGGCAACCCAGAAGCCATTTCTTCGGCGTATTCGCTGCATTCTTACCAGATCGCGGCTGACCTGGGTGGAGAAAACGCGTATTTAGCGCTAAAAGAAAATGCTGCCCGCTTTGGCATCCGTCTGGCCAGCGACATGGTTCCAAATCACATGGGCATTGATTCCGACTGGGTAATCCATCATCCTGACCGCTTCCTTTCTTTAGATTACAGCCCCTATCCTTCTTACAGTTTCAATGGGGAAAATCTTTCCTCGCATCCTGATGTGAGGATACAGATAGAAGATCATTACTATGACCGTACAGACGCCGCTGTGGTGTTCAAACGCCAGGATTTGCGTAATGGACAGGTGGACTATGTGTACCATGGAAACGATGGCACCTCGATGCCCTGGAATGACACCGCCCAGTTAAACTATCTCAACCCTGAGGTCCGCGAGGCTGTCATTCAAACTATTTTAGAAGTTGCCCACAGGTTCCCAATTATCCGGTTTGACGCGGCGATGACGTTGGCGAAAAAACATTACCAGCGCCTCTGGTTCCCGGTGCCTGGCTCCGGAGGGGCGATCCCATCACGTTCCGAGCATAGCCTTACTGCTGAAGAGTTCAACCGTTTGTTCCCGGTTGAATTTTGGCGTGAAGTGGTAGACCGGGTGGCAGTAGAAGCCCCCGATACCCTGCTGCTCGCCGAAGCCTTCTGGCTTATGGAAGGCTATTTTGTGCGTACGCTCGGGATGCACCGGGTGTATAACAGCGCTTTCATGAATATGCTGCGCAATGAAGACAATGCCGGCTACCGCCGGCTAATGCGCAACACTTTGGAATTTGACCCGGAAATTCTCAAACGTTATGTCAATTTTATGAACAATCCCGATGAGCGTACTGCCGTCGAGCAATTCGGAAAAAGTGATAAGTATTTCGGCATCTGCATGCTCATGGCAACCATGCCCGGTCTGCCTATGCTGGGTCACGGCCAAATTGAAGGGTTCTCGGAGAAATACGGTATGGAATACCGTAAAGCCTACTGGGATGAACCGGTAGATAACGATTTGGTCTCCAGGCATGAACGAGAAATTTTTCCCTTATTACACCAACGCCGCCTGTTCGCCGGGGTTGATCACTTCAACCTGTATGACTTTTTCACGAACAATGGCAACGTGAACGAGAATGTGTACGCCTATACGAACTATGACGCTGGAAATGCCGCACTCATCGTATTTAATAATCGGTATGAAGACACGGAAGGTTGGGTGCATACTTCCGTTCCTCAGCTTCGCTGTTATGGACAGGAAAAAAAACTGGAACAGGTCTCAATCGCCCAAGCGCTGCATTTGCCGGCTGACCGTAACGGCTGGCTGGTCTTTCGTGACCAGATCTCACAACTTCAATACCTTCGCCCCTTGGATGAAGTGTTAGATCGTGGTTTTTTCTTCCGGCTTCACGCTTATCATTACCAAACCCTGCTAGATTTTCAGGTTGTTCATGCTGATTCTGCTCATGATTACGCATCTTTATACGGACTGATTGGTAGACAGGGCGTGCCGGATATAGCCCAGGCGTTGAACGAACTGACCCTTAAACCAGTATTGGAACCCTTCCAGGTGATTGTCAATCAAGGTTACCTGGGGTATTTACTGCAAAAATATTCCACCAGCCCGACGTTGGACAGTACTGAAGCCCGGGAAATACAGGAAAGGATAGGCAAATTTTTGCAGGGCGTGGCGCTTTACACTGGTAACTCAGGTGAATTACGCAGTCTCCAACAGGAAACCAGCTCTCTCTTCTTGACTGCTCTCATGTTTTCTCAAGAGTTGAAAAAACGCGTCACTAGACTCTCCCCTTCAACCTCGACGTTTCTTGACGCGCTTGAAAACCATTTGGAGCAAAGCCCTGCCCTGCGGGTAACTTTGTTGATGCTGTCACTCACAAGCCGGCTGGGCAAAGTTGCCAGCCAGGAAGATTTTTCAGAACAGTCCCTCGCTTGGCTTGACGAATTCCGCCTGAATAAAACTTTCATTGAGGTACTGCAATCAATGGGCGTTACCAGCCAGGAGATCCAAAACAGCGCCCTTCTTTTACGAATCGGCATCACCCACCAGGGATGGTACAACGCGACGAAAAATGAACCAATGGAGGAAATAATCGTCCGCTGGTTTACAGACCCGCAGGTGCAAACCCTGTTGCGCGTGAACCGTTACCAGGATGTGCTGTGGTACAACCGTGAATCATTTGAAACCCTTGTCTGGTGGCTGTCTCTCATCGCACTTTACCAGTATATAGCAAACCCAGGCGCGGATGCTTCCACCATCACCGAGGTTGTCTTGAATCTTAATCAGCTCTTGGGCAAGTTGAAGAAGTTAGAAGCAAAATCAGGCTATCAGTTCGACCGACTATTCGATTTCAACCAACATTCGCCTGGGCAGTCTTCTGTAAATTCTTGAACCGTTGGTAGGCAAAAATAAAAAAGTCAAAGGCGGTTTCACCGCTTGTATGACTGACCGCTTCGCGTAATGCGGGCTGCGCCACGCTGTGAAAGTCCATGCTGGTCAGTGACTCCATCAAAACGACCGCGTGCGCGGCGTAGGCCAGGTTGTTGCGCGGTTCAATACGTGCTAATTCGTCAAAAAACCAGCCGCACGAGCTAAACATTTGCTGACGCAACCTTTGGGCACTAAACAACGTGGCCAGCTTGCGTTTACCAATGGATGAGACCTCTTTGCCGCTTGTTTTTGACAGCCACTGTTCGAAAGTGTCCATTCCAAGCATTACTTGGATATAGTCATTTCTCGCGGTAATGGGGTCCAACCCATGCGCTGCACAAATTTCGCTAAAGGCGTCGTCGATGCGTGCCGCAATCAGGGAGAGCCCTTCACGTAAACCCGCTTTCCAGGTACTCCCAGCCGTGCAATCGCACTCAGTCCGCCAGCGGTCAATACCGTGAAAACAACTCCAAGACGTGTTTTCTACAATGCGCGCCCTTCCCGTTACCTGGTGATTTTTCATCCACAAAGCGGGATATGTCGCCCGCAATCCAATGCCGTTGGATGATCCATCCAACAGCCTGGAGAGAAATTTTTCGCGATAGGGTTGATGGTGACCATACAATTCACCATCAGTGGCTATCAATAAAAATTGATTGGGGTTGAATCGGTCGATTTCCGGTTTCAAGTAGAACTCAGCAAAAGCATCCGCATTGCTCGTCGCAAAGGCATCAAAACTGACAGTGGAGCTCAGCCCACCATGATACACAAACACGATGATTGATTTTCCCGCACCCAGTTCGACTAAATAGGGTGATTCTCCTTCAATCACCTCAACCTGCCAGGGAGCCAGCATGGTAAATTGAATACCAGCAGATGCCAACACACGCAACGACTCATAATCTACGGCTGTTTCAGGTAACCACATTCCCAGGGGAGCCCTGACAAAAACATGATTAAAAGCCGCAATCCCCCATAACACCTGGGTGCGTTTATCTTCATTGCTCGCCAGTGGGAGGATGGTGTGATGGTATGGTTGAGCGATCGCGTTCCCAGTGCCATAAAGGGTGGCATTAAGCGCGTCTTCCTGGACAATCCTATCGAGTACATCTGGCGCGTGTTGGCTCATCCATTCGACGAGTGTTGGGCCAAGATTAAAGCTCAACTGACTGAAGTTACGCTCCTCCACATTTGGCTGGTAGCAGGTCGCCAGAATGCGTTCATTCCAATTGGCAAATGGCGCCGCACCCGCTTCTTCAGGGATCTTCCCCGTGAAAGGATCCTCGCGCGGGGGTTGGTAAAAATGGGCATGGATGCAGAACGCTCGATTTTCAGGCATGCGGTGTTAAATCTTCTTATTCAGATAATCGATCTTGTTTTTAAACCTGGCTGGAATCAAACCGAACTCACGTGGAACTGAATCCAGGCTGGTAATGCGGTCAACCGCCAGATAATCCAGCCAGAAGATGGATACTGGTAATTTCGGGTAAACCTGGGCGATCCACAAGGTTAACCCGCGCAGAAATTCAGGCGTCACGCCGAGCGGTTTCCTTTGGATACCAGTTTGCTTCATCACCAGCTTGAGAATTTCAAGATAAGTCAGATACTCTATTCCACCTACGGGAATAACCCGGTTTCGCTTATTATCGTCTGCCGCAGCCAACAAGATACAGGTCACCAAATCTTCAATCCAGATGGGTTGCAGAAGGTTGGAACCATCTCCCGGCATCAAGGTGAAATAGGGTGAAATGCGCAGCAGCCTGGTGAGCGGGATGGTAAATTGGTCCCCGGGTCCAAATACTGCTCCTGTTCTCAAAATCGTGTAAGGGATACCGCTATCCATAATCCAATTCTCAGCGATGCCCTTGGCCTTCATCACCGGGTAAGCCGACCCCCGATCAGCGCCGTGATGGCTCAAATAAAAGACCCGTTTGAGGTTGGTGTCTTTGGCAGCGCGCATCAATGTGGCGGTGCCTTCCACATCGATCTGATTCAAATTCGCGTTGAGTCCTTGACGTTCAGCCCCTGCGAAATGATACAAAAAATCGACCCCTTTCAACGCAGCGCGCAAACTGCGCTGGTCTGAAAAGCTGCTCACCGCTACCTCAACGGAGATGCCTTTAGGGAAGTTGGGAGATGTTTTCGAAGGGCGCAATAAAACTCGTACTTGTTCGCCTGAAGATACCAGCGCCTGAATAAGTGACCGCCCGATAAATCCAGTACCGCCCGTGACAAGGATCATAACGAGGGAATTATAGCAGAATTAGGGTTGTGCCAATTGCTCTGGCTCATTTCTTGCAACTTTCCGGTTACGTAAAACGTAGGGTTGGCGAGGTGCCGCATGATATTGAAAAGCAAGAAAACCAGGGAACTCGTCACTGGCCGGGTCGGAATCCACTACTTCCCGGATACTTCCCATTATACGAATAAAGACCTTTCCAACTGGCTGCCTGTGCTGCAGCGGCTCAAGTGCGCCTGGTTGGTGCTCCTCTCTGATACCTCCCGCGCCATCCCCGAACAGTTCATCACCGCATTAATCAAAGCCGGTATTACCCCATTGGTTCACATTCCCTTGCCGCTGCCCAACACCCCTTCACCCGCAGACCTGAAAGCCATTCTGGCGGCCTACGCGCGTTGGGGTGTGAAACACATAATTCTTTTTGATCGCCCGAATGATATGGCGAACTGGTCCGCTGCCGGATGGGTACAACAAAACCTTGTTGAAAGGTTCGTCGACCGCTTTTTACCTTTAGCCACGGCAACAGTCAAAGCCGAAATGATGCCCATTTTCCCACCCCTCCAACCCGGAGGAAGTTACTGGGACCTTTCCTTCCTCAAGCAATCTCTTCAGTCAATACAAAGACGCGGTCATTCATCTTTGATCAAGCAAATGGGTTTGGCTTCTTACGCTTTCACCTTTAATCACGAGTTGGATTACGGCGCGGGCGGGCCGCAGAAATGGCCAAAATCATTACCCTATATCACTGATGCGCAAGGACAGGATCAACGTGGATTCTTTAATTTTGAATGGCTGCAGGCCACGGCTCGAACAGTTTGTGACCAGGATTTACCGATTTTCATGTTGGGCGCAGGAATTCGAGAACCAGGTCAACCCTACTCTCCCGAGGTGCATGCCGGAATCTGCTTAAGCATCATGGAAATGCTTAAAGAGAATTCTTCGAAAACCGCCATTCCTGATTATGTGATAAGTTGTAGTTTTTATTTACTCTCCGCAGAACCAGACTCGGAGGAGTTTGCCTGCGCCTGGTATAAATCTCCTGAAGACTATTTGCCCGTGGCTGACCTGTTGATGCAGGCTCAAGTGCCTGGAGCTTCCAACCATGCGAACGTACCCTTAGAAAAAGCAGACCTCCTTGTTGAAGCAGAATCCACGCCAATTAAATCCTTCACAGGCCACCCGATCGATCATTACCTGCTTATCCCTGTGTATGAATGGGGCGTCGCTGACTTTCATCTCGATGTTACCCGCGCCTTCGTTCAGAAACACCGCCCTACGATTGGCTTTTCAATCCGAGAAGCAGCTCTTGCCAGACGCGTTACCGTAATAGGCGGTGAACAGTCCTTCCCTGAAACCTCTCTTGAGGAATTACGCCGTTCCGGTTCTGTCGTTGAGCGTATCAGTGGGGATGGTACAAGTATTGCAACTCAACTCGCAGAGAGGTAAACATGGATTACTCAACCTTCCACTCCCACGTTGCGCGCACTCCCATCAAAGCCAATCCGCCAGTTCTAAAAGTAATCGGACTGGGAGGTGGCGGTCAAAACGCGGTCGACCGTATGATCGAACTTGGGCTTGAAGGAGTGCAATTTATCGCCGCTAATTCTGATGCTCAGGTGCTGCAACACAGCCAGGCTGACCTCAAGATCCAGTTGGGTCGAAAAATCACCCGCGGTCTCGGTGCAGGCGGCGACCCGGCGGTGGGTCAGGCTGCCGCAGAAGAGAGCATCGCTGAACTCACTAGCGCGCTTACGGGCGCTGATATGGTCTTCCTAACAGCTGGTATGGGTGGCGGAACGGGTACCGGCGCCATTCCCGTCGCTGCCCGGGTGGCCAAGTCCGTGGGGGCGGTAGTGGTTGCGGTTGTCAGCCTGCCTTTTTCCTTTGAAATTGGGCGCAGGCAAACGAACGCTCGCAATGGGTTATTAATGCTGCAGCAGCACACAGATACGCTCATCACAGTCCCCAATGACCGCCTGTTGCAGGTGGCTCCACGTAACCTGCCTATTGAAATGGCGTTCCGTCTCGCAGATGATATCCTGCGGCAGGGCATCCAGGGAATTTCCGAACTAATCACCCAGCCAGGTTTGATCAATGTGGACTTTTCGCATATCAAGAACATGATGCTGAATGGTGGTGGCTCGCTGCTGGCAATTGGAACAGGGAAAGGTGAAAACCGCGTAAGTGACGCGCTCGAACACGCCTTGCACCACCCCATGCTTGAATCTATTGATTTGGAAGACGCCAGCGGGATCATTGCCAACTTCACTGGTGGTAACGACCTTCCCTTCTTTGAGGTCACGGAAGCGCTCAACACCTTGCAGGAAAAGAGCGGTGGAATGGCCGAGATTGTCCCTGGCATCATCTGTGATGACAGGATGGAAGACCGGGTTCAGGTCATCCTGGTATTAACCGGCATTGGCACCACTGCGCTCGACCCACAACGGATGAAGCGCCCTGTACCTGTGATGACACCTGCTGAAGACACAGACAAAGAAACCTCTCTCTCTCCCGGTAATTCTTACCAGGAGAATATTCCGGATGTTCACCCCGAGCTGGCAGCCGCCCAATCGGAGCTCGACGTTCCGGCCTTTATGCGGCGCAAAGCCAGGTGAAAGGAGCGCCATGGACGCCAGGATAAAAAACGCCGTTTGCACTTCCGTTTACAGGCAGTTCCCCGAATTAAAAGGGGCTCCTCCACGGGTGAAAGCCTTACCTGCTGATAAATATCAGTTGATCTTCCATGGGCAGGCAAAAACAGCCGATGGTAAAACACTTTCACGTACGGTTCGGGTTGTTTCAGATGAAAATGGCAAGATCCTGAAGCTCACCACTTCAAGATAGAGGGTGCGATGATTGCTGAGATTATCAATTCGATTGAACTGAGTTTCTGGAACCTCATCATCACGTTGTTGACCAAATCAAGCCTGCTGCGCACCATTGTGCGATCAACCTATCTGGCTTCACAGGATAAAGGGATGATGCGAAAAATTGCCATCGTGCTTCTCGTTTTTTGCGTGGGTTTCGCCAGCGGGCTGCTGATTTACTCTGTTACCCTGCTGGTCATGTGACCGTTAATCCATCGCCTTGGTTGATTAGGGATGTATCTGTCAAACAGATGATAGAATCTTATCATCTGTCACTTATTTGAAAGCCTGTCTTCACATGAAGAAAATCGCCCTGGCATTGATCGCCCTTCTCTTTTTGGTGTCTGTCTATTTTGGATTCCAGGCAGCTGCTCACTTGGATGGTCACCTGAAAAAGACAGCCCCCAACAACAGCCTTGAGCCTATATCAGCCCAGCAAAATTAATTAATCTTTCAAGTTTCAGAACTGGGTGGGGATTCACCTATGCTGGTATCTGTATGGGGGTTGTTCGTGCGTGATGCCACCCCCCCTCACCTGGCGTTTGTCTCGCTCTACCCACCCGCAGATACAGAGCAAGAAGACGACTCATTCTCCTTTTTCCGTTTGACCCGTGACGCCAAAATACCTGACCGGGTGATCAGGAAGATCGAGCGCAAGTTCCACATAAAAACAAACGGCTATTTTCTGGTTGACAATTTTTCGGCTTCTTCAATTGAAACCTGGCTGGGGCTGGAAAACCCCTCTTCCCCTTCTCAACCACCTCTCACCCCATTAGAGCGCCAGACAATTCTCTCGCATGGTCAGAAGGTAATCTCTCAATTTTGCGCTCAAATCAGCCAAAATGGAATTGACCAGGTAATCAATCAAATTCATTGGGCCGACCTGCTGCCAGAGCACTTTTCTACGAACGTGTCTACCGAATTGTGGCTGCAGGCAGTGAACAAATTGGCCAGTTTCGAGAAAATAGGCAGCTGCGAAGTTTTTATCGGGCAGTAAACCTCCTCACCTGTTTTCACATTCCAATCGGTGTTTTTTTTATACCCCCGGGTGATATAATCATGGCTCATTCATTCTACGAAAAAGAAAGTGAGCTAACTTGAACCCATCAAACGATCTACGCAAAGTATCCAAAGACCTGGTTGTCAGTATGGCTTATGAGTTGAAAATCGAAGGTGAGCTCATCGATCAAGCCACAGAAGACGACCCGCTGCAGTTTATCCAGGGGCACGGGCATATTATTACCGGGCTAGAATCTGCCATCGAAGGAATGAACATTGGTGAATCGAAACATGTGAGTGTAAAGCCAGAGGATGGCTACGGCGTCTATTCGGAAGAGGATATTATTGAAATCCCCCGCAGTGAATTCCCAGAGGATTTTCCACTCGAAGTAGATATGGAAGTCACCGTCGAGGATGATGAAGGAATTGAATCCTCAGCGTTTATTGAAGAAATTACTGCCGATTCTGTAACATTGGATTTCAACCATCCGCTTGCCGGCCGCGATTTGGAATTCGAGGTGAAGATTATCGCCCTCCGCCTGCCAACCAGCGAAGAGCTGAACCACGATCATGTCCACCTGGACGAACACGAACAACTTGAAGATGAATGATCAAGGCAGCCTATCGGCTGCTTTTTTTTACTTCGCGTTTGAGATGTTATACTCAGTTTGTTCGACAACAGGGAACTATCGTGTTCATTCCAACCACGCGTGAAGAACTCGTCCATTTGGGCTGGGAACAACCGGATGTGATCCTGGTTTCCGGCGATTCCTATATCGACACCCCGTACAGCGGCCTGGCGGTAATCGGGAAAATTTTAATTTCACAAGGTTATAGGGTGGCGATCATTGCCCAACCGGATATGTCCGGCTCGGAAGACATCCGCAGGCTGGGTGAACCGCTCCTTTTTTGGGGGGTCAGCGCGGGTACAGTGGATTCCATGGTCGCAAATTACACAGCCACGTTGCGCAAACGCCGTACGGATGATTTTACCCCTGGTGGAGCCAATATTCGCCGGCCCGATCGTGCAGTCATCGCTTACACCAACCTCATCAAGCGTTATCACAAAAATACCGTACCCATTGTCCTGGGAGGGATCGAAGCCAGTCTGAGGCGCATCACACATTACGATTACTGGTCTGACCGCCTGCGCGCGCCGATCCTGTTCGACTCAAAAGCGGATTATCTGCTGTACGGGATGGCAGATGGCAGCATTGTGGAGCTGGCCCTCGCCTTACGACAAAAGCGTTCGCCGCGTGAAATACGCGGTTTATGCTACCTGGCTGCTGAAGCCCCCTCAACCTATCTGGAACTGCCATCTTTTGAGGAAGTATCCGCTGACCCTGACGCGTTCATTCATATGTTCGACCTTTTTTATCGCAACAATGACCCCCTCACCGCGCGAGGTCTGGTGCAAAAGAAAGGCGACCGCTACCTAGTGCAAAATCCCCCTCCTCCAACCCCATCAACCCAAGCGCTCGACACCATTTACGACCTGGGCTTTGAACGGTTACATCATCCTTATTACGAATTGCAGGGCGAGGTAAAAGCCTTACAAACCATCCAGTTCTCCATTCCCACACATCGGGGCTGCTACGGCGAATGTAATTTTTGCGCCATAGCCGTTCACGAAGGGAGGACGGTGGTATCACGCAGCGAAGCTTCGATTCTGAAGGAAGCTGAGAAGCTCTCTCATCACCCTGATTTCAAAGGAATGATCACTGACATGAGCGGGCCGACTGCGAATATGTACGGGTTTGAATGCCGCAAAAAGCTGGTCTCCGGTGCCTGCGAGGATAAACGCTGTGTTTTTCCCAATATCTGCCCTGCGTTGCCAGTTGATCATTCCAGGCAGGTTGCCCTTTTACGTAAATTACGGAACCTGCCAGGAGTAAAAAAAGTGAGCGTTGGTTCCGGCATTCGTTATGACTTGGTACTGGCTGACCGCCGGTCTGGAATGCAATATCTAAAAGATATCACCTGCTATCACACTTCAGGGCAACTAAAGGTTGCCCCCGAGCACACTGATCCAGTTGTGTTGAACCTGATGGGCAAACCGTCTCATGAATCGCTGCGGCTGTTCCGTGAAAAATTCCTCGAATTTTCCCGCCAGGCCGGTAAAAAACAGTTTCTCAGCTACTATCTTATTGCAGCCTATCCTGGAAGCAGCGAGCGGGAAATGAAAAAGCTCCGTGAATTCGTCACCAAGGAATTAAGAGTCCAACCGGAACAGGTTCAAATTTTTACCCCTACCCCATCGACTTACGCCAGCGTGATGTATTACACAGAAAAAGACCCCTTCAGTGGTAAAAAGCTCTTTGTTGAAAAAAACCTGCACCGCAAAGCGCTGCAGAAGCAAATCATCACCAACCCCGGCCGATCAAAGACGGGCGGCACACAAAAGCCATTTGAAAAACACCCCCTCTCCCGTAATCGGAAGCCATGATTAGGTCGCCTGAGTCGCTCCGTTTCTTTGTGTCTTGTGCGCCCGGACTGGAGATGATCCTCGCCCAAGAACTCAAGGCGCTCAACCTGACCATCTTGGAACCTGAGCCTGCGACGGCAGCATCAAAAAATCGTGTTTTACCAGATGATCCAGGGGGATGGCTCCTTTCAGGCTCTTTGGAGGATGTATACCGCTCCAACCTGTATTTACGCACCGCCAGCCGTGTAAGCGTCAGGCTCGGGGAATTCTACGCCGCTGCATTTTCTGAATTGCGGAAGAAAGCCTCACGCCTGGAGTGGGAGCGTTATCTGAGCCCTGGGCAGCCTGTTCATCTTTCGGTTACCTGCCACAAATCACGCCTTTATCATTCTGATGCGGTAGCTGAAAGGGTCGTGGGCGCCATCAATGACCGCTTTTCCAACTCTAAAAAAGAGACTCAACCCAGCAAGAATGGGCAGCTCGTGCTTGTCAGGTTGGTGAATGATCTGTGCACCATCAGCATTGACAGTTCAGGTGCTCTGTTGCACAAACGCGGTTACCGACTGGAGAGCACCAAAGCGCCCTTACGCGAAACGCTGGCTGCGGCTTTGCTGTTGCTGTCAGGTTGGAGCGGAGAAATGACCTTGATCGACCCTTTCTGCGGTTCAGGCACCATCCCTATCGAAGCTGCCCTGCTGGCCAGGAATATCCCGCCCGGGGTCGCCCGCGATTTTGCCTTCATGCACTGGCCAGGTTTTGTTCCGCATGAGTGGGAGAGAGTCCTTCACTCTGCCAGGGATGGGATTATCCGGCAGGATTCACATATTTTTGGCTATGACCGCGACCAGGGGGCGGTTCAATCTGCGATTTCAAATGCTTCGCGCGCTGGTTTAAACGAGGTCATTCATTTCCAGCGTCAATCCATTTCAGAATTATCTCCCCCTCGCTCAAACCCTGGCTGGCTGATCACCAATCCGCCTTATGGCGTACGCATCAGCGGCAGCAAAGACTTACGCAATTTGTATGCCCGTTTTGGCAATCTCCTTACTACGGCTTTTTCACAATGGCAGGCAGGCATCCTTTGTTACGATAAAAAGCTTACAGCCAACCTTGGTTTACCTCCACAGCAAGCATCTTACCATTTCACCAACGGAGGCTTGCCCGTAGATTTCAATGTGTTCGCATTTTGAGCACATTCCACCTGCTCTCAAGGTGCCTACCATCCCTTGCGCACCCCCTTCGCGTCTTCTATGCTAAAATTTGCTTGTCAAAAAAAATTAAAAAAACTCACAGGAGTCAAAATGAAGCCTATTCGTGTTCTTCAATGGGGTCTGGGTGCAATGGGTAGCGGCATGACGCGCCTGATACTGGAAAAATCAGGGCTGCAAATCGTCGCTGCAGTTGATTCCCGCACCGATTATGCAGGGAAGGACCTTGGAGAAGTGTTGAAGCTCGATCGCAGCCTGGGTGTAACCGTCACTTCCAATCCTGATTCCGTCCTAAACAAAGAGCGGGTTGATATCGTGGTCATCGCCACAACATCCTGGCTGTCTGAACAGATGCATGACCTTAAAAAGATCATTCAAGCCGGGATTAATTGTATCTCCATCGCTGAAGAAATGTCTGACCCTTACGCGCAGAACCCCGAATTGGCGGCGCAATTAGACGTGTTGTGTAAAGCCAACCAGGTCACCTTATTGGGGACCGGCGTCAATCCCGGGTTCGTCCTTGACCTGCTGGTCGTGATGCTATCAGGTGGGAGTCACACTGTCGAGCGCATCGAAGCTTCGCGGGTGAATGACTTAAGCCCATACGGTCCAACGGTGATGAAATCCCAGGGTGTGGGCATCACTCCCGCTGCCTTTAAAGCAGGCATTGAAGATGGTTCCATCGTCGGGCATGTAGGCTTTCCTGAGTCCATCCATATGATCAGTGATGCGCTGGGTCTGGGCGTTGACCGTATAGAACAGGCGCGGGAGCCCATCATCAGCAACGTGTACCGAGAAACCCCTCATGTTAAGGTTCAACCGGGAATGGTAGCCGGGTGCGCCCATACCGGCATTGGTTACCGGGGAGATAAAGAGGTTATCCGTCTTATCCACCCTCAACAGATTCACCCTCAACTTGAAGGACAGGATACCGGAGATTACATCCATATTTTTGGTAAACCGGAGATCAATATGGCGATCAAGCCCGAAATTGCTGGAGGTATCGCCACCATGGGTCTTGCGGTCAATATGATCCCACATGTGGTCGCTGCCACAGCAGGCCTCAAACGCATGATCGACCTGCCAGCCCCCGCTGCGTTGATGGGAGAAACAGCGTATCGGCGCCAGGTTTGAGCCGAGCGCTGAACTACTTGGAGCAATCACAATGAACATCATTCCTAAAGGAACCTGGGTCGAGATTGAGCAGGTGGTATTAAAACCTGAAGAACGAGCGGCATCGCTCCCGGAGGATACAAAGAAGGTGCCCTATCTCCTCTGGGTATCAGGGTTTCTGCTTGAAGACGCGGAAATCGAGCAAAAAGTGCGTGTAAAAACCATTATCGGCCGTGAATTGAGCGGGGAGCTAAAAGTGGTGAATCCGAGCTACCATCATAGCTTTGGCACAATCGTACCCGAACTGCTTACCATCGGAACGGAGTATGAAAAATGAGCCAAAGGGACATGTCCTACGCTGCCGTGATGGCACGAAAAAATGACATCATGAAGTCTTCCATGGGCATGGATTACGAGAAATACATTTCCAGCCCGGTTGCCTTTGATTACGAAGCCATGATGCGCGATACTGGCTACACGATGGATGAGATTTTTCGCATCCAACAAGAAACCAAAGTGGGAAATACCCCGCTTTACGAATTGCGGAACCTGACAGAAGCGGTACGCCAGATCTCTCCGCCTGGCAAAGGCGCCACCATCCTGGTCAAGGACGAAGCAGCTAACGCATCAGGAAGCTTCAAAGCCCGCCGCGCGTCAATCAGCGCGTATGAAGCGGCACATAAAGGTTATGCGGGCATGGTCGCTGCTACCAGCGGCAATTACGGCGCCGCGGTTGCCTCTCAGGCTGCCCAGCGCAAGCTGAAATGCATCATCGTTCAGGAAGTATACGATAGCCGCGGTATCGGTCAGCCGGAAATTGTTGAAAAAGGCCGTGCCTGTGAAGCCTACGGCGCGGAAGTGCTCAAGTTGACGGTCGGCCCTGAGCTTTTTTATATGCTTTTACGCACCCTTGAAGAAACCGGTTTTTTCAACGCCAGCCTGTATACCCCATTTGGTATCCGCGGGGTTGAAAGCCTGGGGGTGGAAATCGCAGAACAAACCCGCGCTAGGTACCACCGTGACCCTGACGCGGTCATCATCACGCACGCTGGCGGCGGTAACCTCACCGGAACCGCTCGCGGTTTACTGCACGCTGGCAGCCGCTCAACGCGCATTGTCGCTTGCTCAGTCAATCTTCAAGGGCTGCACATGGCATCCGACCATGATTTCAATCGAAAATCTTTCACGACAGGTCACACTGGTTTCGGGGTGCCATTTGCCACCTGGCCTGACCGCGTGGATGTTCCCCGTAACGCTGCGAGGAGCCTGCGCTACATGGACGAGTACCAACTGGTAACGCAGGGTGAGGTGTTTTACATCACCGAACTGCTCACCAAGATCGAAGGTCTTGAACGCGGTCCAGCCGGGAATATCAGCCTCACCGCCGCGGTCGCGCTGGCTCGCCAAATGGAGCGCGAACAGGTTGTGGTGGTTCAGGAGACCGAATACACAGGCGCAGGGAAACACCAGAACAGCCAGTTATCCTTTGCCCGCGAAAATGGGATTGAGATCCGCCGTGGTGACCCGCTGGATGACATTCCTGGTAAAACCATCATCATCCCCGAAAAACTTGAGCAGGTACAGGGCAAAAGCCAGGATATTGACCGCCTGCGCCTTGAATACCTGCAAAACGCGGGCAAACAACTTGCCCCGTCTCTCTGGTCAGAAAGTGATATCTCATTTTTGGCACTGGATATTAAGAAAACCCCCGATTGGATCAGGGAGAACTTCCTATCCCTTCCGCAAAATAACGAACACCTGGAGAGGACCAATGGCTGAAGACCGTATCAAACGATTTACAGAGCGTCAGAAAGAATTGAATAAACTCAGCGACGAGGAGTTAAAAAACCAGTTCTGGCAATTATGCGACAGGCTGGTGGAACCAATTGTGGAACTAGCCCGAACGCATACATCCCCTTCGATTGAGCGCTCAGTATTGTTACGCATGGGAATCGATAGCATCACCGCCCATGGCGTAGTGGACCGTGTGCTTGAAGCCGGTCTTTTGGGAAAAGGCGCTGGTCACGTCGTACTGAAGGTTGCCGAAAAGCAGGGTGTGAACATCCCCACCGCCGCGGCTTTAATCAATGAAAAGAAAGAAATCCTCTCGGAATTGTTTTGAAAGTGATAAAAATGACCAACACACCCGAAAAACTCGACCCCAACCAAAAAATGGATATTGAACATATCCTTGAAGGACTGGAGCATTACCACCCTCGCCGTAAAGGCTGGACCTGGCGTGAAATACCCCAGGAGGGTGTAGAGATGGGTCCTTTCCATTACCACGATATGTCTAAACCGCTGAAGAACAGCATTGGCTTGCCTGCTTCCAAGTACTTCGACCATATCGACCCGCAGCCAAGTTGTGTGGTGACCACTGAGATCGCCTCCGGGCGGTTCGAAGATGATATCCGCCGTATGCGCATGGCTGCCTGGCACGGGGCAGACCACCTGATGGTCATCCGCACCACTGGTCAAAGTCACATTGATGGATTGATGGAAGGCACGCCTGAAGGAGTGGGCGGGGTTCCCATCACCCGTAAACAGATTCGCGCCAGCCGCAAGGCTTGCGACCAAATCGAAGAAGAAGTCGGACGCCCTATCAACTTCCACAGCTACGTCTCGGGCGTGGCTGGTCCTGAAGTGGCGGTGCTTTTTGCCGAAGAAGGCATTAATGGCGCCCATCAAGATCCTCAATACAACGTGCTCTATCGCAACGTCAATATGTACCGTTCTTTTGTGGACGCTGCAGAAGCCAAAAAGGTGATGAACGGCGCCCGTATCTTCCAAATTGATGGCGCGCACAATGCCAACGCCACTGCCAAAGCCGGTTGGTTGGTAATGCCCGAATTAATGGTGCAGCACGGCATCAATTGTTCCTTCTCAGTAGCGGTAGGCATGGATAAGGACCTTATCGGTCTTTCCACTGTCCCGCCCAACGCGCCGCCAGCTCCCAAGTTATGGTATGACCTGCCTTACGCCGTGGCGTTGCGTGATTTCTTTTCAGATTTCAAGATGCGCGCACAGCAGAACACCCGCTATATCGAGGCGGATATTGAAGAAGCCATCCGTACGCATACCATTGACACACTGATCTCCATGCTTACCAGCGCGGATATCCAGAGTACCATCACACCGGATGAGGGTCGCAATGTGCCCTGGCATTACAATAACATCCGCGGCGTCCAAACGGTCAAACAGACCTGGGCCGCGTTAGACGGCATCAAGGATCTGGTCGCGTTAAAAACCAATGGTCCGATGAAGGAAATGGTGCGTGACCTGAAAGTGCGCGCAGTGGCTTTTCTGGAGGAAGTCATTGAGACAGGCGGCTATTTTGCTGCGGTTGAAAAAGGGTTCTTCGTTGATTCTGCCAAGTACCCGGAACGCAACGGTGACGGTATCGCCAGAGATGGAAAAGGCGGCGTGGCCGCAGATACCATCGTGGAGCGTGACGCGGATTACTTTGCCCCAGTATGCGACCATTTTGGTTACAACAACGTCCCGGCTGAGTTGCAACGCCCCTGTGATGCCATTCAGGGCTGCACGTTGTGCAAACCTGAAAAAATCGTCTACATCGATGAGCTCGACCCCGAGGACAATTGTGAAAAGCGTTTACAGGAGACCTATCCCTACCGTAAAGGGGGAAAGATCAAACCCGAAGCCGAATGGGCTGGAGACGGCACCATCCTAACTCAGTTCTTTGTCCCCTTGCCTGAAGACTACGCCAGGGTATATGGCGTTGAAATGGCGAAAAAACTGGGGCTGATCGACCCTGAGGTCATCAACATTCAGGTCATGCATCCGGCTGAAGGTTGCTTCGTTGAGGTCAAAGGGAAAGTGAATTTTGAGCTTAATCTCACTGACCTTAAAATCCCTGCCAAAGAGATCATGCTCGAAGAAGAAACCTTGCGCCAGGTAGTGAAAAAAGTCGGGTTGACCGTTGTGGCAGGTACGGTCGGAGAAGACGAACACTCGGTAGGTTTACGAGAAATCCTTGATATCAAACACGGCGGTATCGAAAAATATGGCGTCAAATACCATTACCTCGGTACTTCTGTGCCGGTGAGTAAACTGGTCGACGCTGCGATCGAGACAGGCGCTCAGGCGATCTTGATTTCAACCATCATCAGCCACAATGATGTTCACCGCTCTCAAATGAAGAAGCTGGCGGATTTGTGTGTGGAGCGAGGGGTTCGAGACCGTCTCATTCTCATCGCTGGCGGCACACAGGTCAACGCCGAAATGGCGGCTGAAACCGGCCTGGATGCCACCTTCGGCAGAGGCACCAAGGGTATCCACGTGGTCAATGCCATGGTCAAGAACCTGCAGAAACGTGGGCTGGCTTAATCCCCTCAATTAAGGTGCCCATTGCCTGAACCTATCTGTATTCTCACCATCGAAGTGGGTTCGACGATCACCAAGGTGAACGGTTTTTATCGTTCTCAACATGGGGCTCTCGTCCAGGCGGCGCAGGGGTTCGCGCCCACCAGTATCACCCAGGGAGACGTAATGCCCGGAGTTGAGCTGGCCATGCAGCAGGTGAAAGACGGCGCAAACCCACTCGACCCTGAGGTTGAAATTTTTATCAATAGCTCAGCCGCTGGTGGATTGCGTATGACCGTGCACGGCTTAACCTACAACATGACCGCTCGCGCTGCGCGTGAAGCCGCCCTGGGGGCAGGTGCAATCGTAAAAAAAGTAACCGCCGGCCTGCTGGATGAATTCGAACTGTCAGAGATCCGCCAAATCCACCCCAACATTATCCTTCTCGCGGGAGGGGTGGATTATGGGGAAAAAGAGACTGTGCTTGAAAACGCCCGTCGTATCGCCAACCTTGGGCTTCAGGTGCCGGTGGTTTATCAGGTGGAAACCAACAAAATCATCCCATTAAGTGAGCCTGTCGCGCGGGCGGGTGTCCCGAGTTTTGCGAAAAATGGACAGGTGGCGGTGACAATTGATAAGGATTTATTAATACTGGATGCTGATT
>JAAZNW010000086.1 GCA_012798065.1 Chloroflexota bacterium | reverse complement strand
CGGAATTTGATCACAATAAATCCTCCAATGCGAGAAATAAGCCTAAGCGGCGCCGGCCATCAGCAGCCCCAGCTTCTCAGGGGTGGCTTCAACCGCCGGGATGATACCCCGGATACTGCCTTCATAGATCACTGCGATGCGGTCAGACAACGCCAGTACTTCGTCCAGGTCTTCTGAGAGCAAGACCACCGCAGTACCGCGTTCTCTTTCTTTGAGCAGCCTGTTGCGTACATATTCGGTCGCGCCGACGTCCAACCCGCGGGTGGGTTGTGAAGCAATGAGCACTTTTGGTTTACGCGATAAAGCGCGCGCCAGCACAACTTTTTGCATATTCCCGCCGGATAACTTGCGCAACTGGTCGCCTGGAGAGGCTTTGATCTGGAATTCCTGAATGGTCTGCGCAGCGTCTTCCTGGATTTTTTTCCGATCCAACATCCCTTTACGATGGTAATTGGAAATATGCTCCAGAGCAAGGTTTTCTGCCACGGTGAGTTCACCGATGGTGCCTTCGTGTCTGTCTTGCGGCGTGCGACCGATGCCACAATCAGAAATGGCGCTCGGTGAGCAGCAGGTGATGTCTTTCCCATTGATTTTTATTGTGCCGCTGCTGGGTTTTACAAGACCGTTAAGCACCTCAGTAAGCTCTCCCTGTCCGTTACCTGATACTCCGGCGATACCGAGAATCTCGCCTACACCGACGTTAAAAGTGACTTTATCCAGCACTTTGCGCCCGTGTTTTCCTTCGAGGGTGATTTCAGTGACTTCATAGACAGGTTCGCTCGCTTCACGTGCAGACTGGCGCTGGACGCCGAAAGTTTCACGACCAACCATCATTTTTGCCAGGTCAACCTGGGTGGTTTCGGATTTTTTAACCGTATTGGCGACCTTGCCGTCGCGCAGCACGGTGATTCTGTCGCAAACAGTCATCACTTCGACGAGTTTATGACTGATAAATATCACGGAAAGGCCAGATTTCACCAATCTGACGAGGGATTCGAACAGAACATCAACTTCCTGTGGCACCAGCACAGCCGTCGGTTCATCCATAATGAGGATGCGCGCGTTGCGGTATAACGCTTTGAGAATTTCCACGCGCTGTCTTTCTCCAACTGACAGGTTCTTCACCAGGGTGGAAGGGTCCACCGGGATGCCATATTTTTCAGAAGCCTGGGCAACATCCTTCTCGATTTCTTTTTGAGAAAGAACCATCTTGTTTGAATAACCCAGGACAATGTTTTCAGCAACAGTCAGGGTGGGCACGAGAGTGAAATGTTGGGTAACCATGCCAATGCCGGCGGCAATGGCGTCTTTAGGTGAATGAATGGTTACTTTTTTACCATTAATGACGATTTCACCGCTATCGGCTCTGTATAAACCATAGAGAATACGCATCAAGGTTGTTTTACCGGCGCCGTTTTCTCCTAACAGGGCGTGAATCTCACCCTGCTCCAATTCGAAACTCACGTCTTGATTGGCTTTTACCGGGCCGAAGGTTTTATTTATGTGCTTCATTTCAACAGCTAACATGGCAAATCCTTCATCGTAGATTTCGGTACGGATTTAAAGGGGGGCGGCAGAGTTACCTTCTGCCGCCCCTGATTTTCGGATTAATTTACAGCGGCTGGTTGTGCTTCGTCGATGGGAACACGGAACATACCAGACTTGATGGCTTCTTCTTTGGCAGTGACCGCGGCGAGCACATCGGCCGGGATCTTGCTTTCATTGCCGTGGAATGGTGCCAAGGTCGCGCCGCCCAACGCATACATGTTGAAGTCCTTCAGGTCCATGGCGGTGAAAGTGCCAGCCTTGACCTGCTTGACCACGTATTCAACGGTGGGGGTCATATTCCAGACTGGACCGCTGATGACCCATTCGGGGGCGATTTCGTTCTGGTCGCTCATGTTGCCGAACACGAAGACACCCTTTTCGGCGGCCGCTTCGATCACTCCAGCGCGCTCAGCAAAGAGCACATCCGCGCCAGCGCTGATGTGCGCCAGGGCCTGCTCTTTGGCAGTGGCAGGATCAAAGAACGAGTTAATGAAGGAAACGAGAACCTTAACCTCTGGGTTGGTTTCCTTGGCTCCCGCGATGAAAGCATTCACCAGACGGTTAACTTCGGGGATGGGCACAGCCGCGACCACACCGATGGTGTTGGTCTTGGTCAACCCGCCGGCGAGCATACCGCACAGGTAAGCCGGTTCGTGGATCCAGTTATCAAATACTGCCAGGTTTGGAGCGACCGGGCCAAGCTCAGAACCGAAAGCAAAGGCGATCTCGGGATAATCGGCAGCCACACGGCGCACGGCTTCTTCGTTCACGAACGCGTCACCCATGATCAACTGGGGTTTCTGCTGTTCTGCGATTTCGCGCAGCACGCGTTCCATATCGCCTGAGTAGCCGATATCTTCAGTGTAGGTGTACTCGATAAGGCCCTCTTCCTTGGCTTTGAGCAGCGCGTCATGGATGACACCATCCCATGGCTCTTCAATGGGGGTGGCAAACGCGCCATAGACCTTGATTACCCCGGATTCTTCAGCTGCGGGGGCTTCAGGTGCTTCGACTTCAGCGGGGGCGGTCGTTGGCGCAACGGGCGGCTTGGCGCAACCAGCCATCAGGCTGACGACCATCAGAATTGCGACGAACACAAGCAAGTATGACTTTTTAAACATTTTTTTCTCCTTCTTTGCTAGTTTTAAATACACTTGCGTTTTCAACTATTCGTATTGGTAAAACCAGGGCTCTTCCTCCTTTCTCACTTTTATTAGGATAGCATAATCGCGTGCTTCATAGCAACTGATAGCGGGCTACGAATTTTCCTGAATGATCTTGTCCATCTTCGCCTGGTCAATAAGCTTGCCATGGCTGATCACATACACCGGTTTTTCATGGTAGCGCAGCGCTTCAAGCACGTTGGGCTGGTCAAGGACCACCAGGTTGGCGGGGGCACCCTTCTTTAACTCGAAATCTTTGAGACCAATCGCGCGAGCCGGTTTGGTGGTGATCATATCATAGAGCACTTCCATGTCTTCGCGGGTGGTGAACCAGAGCAAGTGAGAATTGAGGAAGGCGACCTCAAGCATATTATTGCGCCCATAAGGGTAGTAGGCGTCGGAGATATCATCTTGCCCAAGGCAAACGAGCACACCTTCTTCCAGCAGTTCACGTACACGCGCGTGTAGCGGCCCGGTATGCGGATCGCTCACCACGCCCATATCCGCTTTCTTGAGGATTGCGGCGAGTTTTTGCAGGTACGGCTTGGGGTAGAGCGCCATCGCGCGGGCGTGGTGTGCCAGCGCGCGTCCCTGCCAGCCAGTACGGATGGTTTCCAGCGCCATCACCTCAAGCGAGCGCAACCCGTTATCACCAGCATCATCCACCAGCATGGAGACGGGTTTATCATACTCTTTTGCCAGTTGATAGCAGATGCGCACATGCTCGGCGATATCAGCATCGGTGTATTCGATCCAGGGAATGCCGCCAACCACATCAGCGCCAAGATCCATTGCCTGGCGCATCAGTTTGTCAGCACCGGGCTCGCGAACCAATCCATCCTGGGCAAAAGCGACAGTCTGAATATCCACGATGCCCTTGAATTCGTCGCGCGCTTTGATAAGCGCTTTTATTCCTTCGAGCTTACCCTTTGAATCTACATCGGCGAAAGCGCGGATGTGGGTGCAGCCGTAACGGGCAGCCAGGGCAGCGGCCTTTCTGACGTTCTTGATAATCCATTTTTCGTCATATTTTTCTTTCACACGCGCAGCCAGTTCGATGGCGGTCATGGCTTTGCCCATGTCGGCGCCGTGATAGTCTTTCAAGGCGGCTTCGTCCATCATCATCAGCGTATACACCTTGCACATGTGCAGATGGGTATTGACATAGGATTCTGTCACCAGGTTACCGCGGGCATCCAGTTCGCTGGCGGCTTTGGCTTCTATCTTGTTGGCGATGAGCGCAACCTTCCCATCTTGAATGGCGATATCTTGGGTGCTTTTTGGCTCGTTGCGCAGTGTCGCGTTACGGATGATCAGGTCGTAATGGTCAGTCATAATTCTCCTTGTGGTTTTCAGTGAAATGCCGGATGAGAACATCCGGCATTCAAAGGTTATTCTACTTGACAACGCCGGCGTTGAGCATACCCAGGTAGATGCTTTCGGCTGAGTACGGCGGGCCTTGCAGGCGGACGCCAGTGGCGTCATAGATGGCGTTACCCAGTGCTGCGATGGTGGGCACCATGGGGTGCTCTCCCACGCCGCGCGCGCCCCAGGGTCCGTCATCCTGCGGCACCTCGACATACTGAGTATCCAGTTTGAAGTCGGCGTCGGCCGCCGTGGCGATACGGTAATCCACAAAGCTGGGGTTGGTCATGATGCCGTTGCGCAGGCGGATTTCTTCGAACATGGCGGAGCTGAGCCCCTGCACAAAGCCGCCTTCAACCTGTGCTTTGACCAGCGCCGGGTTGATGGCCTTGCCCACGTCAAAGGAAGCGGCAGCTTTGATCACGTGGATGCGGCCGGTGTTCTTTTCAATTTCGATGTCGAGCCCTTCACAGCCCACGGTGTAATGTACCACAGCGCGCGCGCCCTGACCGGTCTCCGCGTCCAGGTTGGTGACGTACTTGGGCATGAAGGAACCGCGACCAACAATCGGGCCGCCCATCCAGCCTTCATCATTGGGCTTGGGAAGACCATAGATGACCAGGTTGGCCAACGGGGTTTCCTGTTCGCTCTTGTAAGAGACGACCATGCCGTTGACGATATCCAGGTCTTCTGGTGTTTCATTCCAGGCTTCAGCCACCACGTCCAAAATCTGTTTACGGGCGTCGAGCGCCGCAAGGCGTACTGCGTTCCCCATGCTCCAGGTGAGGCGGCTGGCGACGGTTTGCCATTCGTAAGGGCTGTATTGCGTGTCTACCGGTCCGGCGATGCGCACGTCTTCATATTTGACGCCCAGGGTTTCAGCAGCAATCTGGGCCATCACGGTGAAAGTACCCTGCCCAATTTCTTGCCCGCCAAGTCCGACGGTCGCTTTACCGTCTTCAGAGAGTTCCACCCAGGCGCTCGAGCCGGCGTTGGGAGGCATGGCGGGGGCTTTCCACATGATGGCGATGCCCTTACCACGCAAACGGTCAGGAGAAGAAGGTTCTTCTTTCTTTGAAAATTCGATGGCTTTGGCTACATTATCGATGCATTGCTGGATGCCAGTGGCATGCATGGTCATACCAGTGACCACAATGTCGCCTTCTGAGATGGCGTTCTTTTTGAGGAACTCGACACGGTCAAAACCGGCTACTTCTGCCAGTTCGTCAATCGCCTGGTCGATCCCGGTGTGCAGCTCAGACATACCAAAACCACGGTAGGCGCCGCCGATGGGGGGGTTGGTGTAAACGCAGATACTGTCTGTCCACACATTGGGGATATCATAAGGACCGGAACTGGAATAACCACCAGCGCGGGTAATGTTCGTGCCGTACTCAGTCGAGGCGCCGCCATCCCAGTACATCACATTCTTGAGACCGAGGATATTGCCATCTTTATCGCAGCCGACTTTCACGTGGATGGTGAGACCCTGGCGCACGAAGTTAGTATAGAATTCCTCTTCGCGGGTGAGTATAAATTTCACGGGGTAGCCTTTGACCTTGGTGGCAAGGGCTACGGGGATGGCCTCCATGGTGAGACCGGCTTTGGAGCCAAACCCTCCGCCTACAAGCGGCGCGATAACGCGCAGGTCGCTGTGTGAAATGTGCAGGGCTTTGGCGATGAGATTGCGTTGGGCGAACGGTGATTGTGACGCCGCCCACACAGTGACTTTCCCTTTTTCATCCATCATGGCTACCGCGCCATGCGTTTCAATAGGCACGTGTTGAATATGTGGGACTTTGAAGGTCTTTTCCACTATGTGCGCGCACTGCTTCCAGGCGGCTTCCACATCGCCCTTGCGAATTTTAAAGTGGTTGGAAATGTTGGTCCCGGGCTTGGGGAAGATGAAATTGACACAATCATATTTGCCAAGGTCAGGGTGAATGACGGGGGCTTTTTCTGAAGCGCCATATTCAGCGTCAAAAACACCCTCGAGCGGTTCGTATTTTACTTCCACCAGGCTGCAGGCTTTTTCGGCGATTTCTTCGCTAACGGCAGCCACAGCCGCTACCGGTTCTCCCAAGAAGCGCACACGGTCGGTGGCAAAAATGGTCTTATCTTTAAGGTAAAGACCGATGCGTTCAGGGAAGTCTTTACCAGTCACAACGGCTTTGACACCAGGGAGTTTTTCCGCTTTGCTGGTATCAATATGCTTGATCAGCGCGTGCGGATGTGGGCTGCGTACAGCGCGGGCGTATAGCAATTTATTACCAAACTGGATGTCGTCGACGTAAGTGGCCGCGCCGGTCACTTTTTCCAACACATCATTACGGATAACACTCGTACCGACGACCGCCGTGGTTTTTTCAGTTGATTTCGCGTTTGCCATATTTCGGCTCCTTTAAAGGATTTCTCCTGTCTAAAGTTGGTTATTGCGTCTTAAGGTCTATGAATGCGCAGCTTCTTTGACCGCTTCGAC
The DNA here is from genome assembly GCA_012798065.1 of Chloroflexota bacterium. Classification (GTDB taxonomy): domain Bacteria; phylum Chloroflexota; class Anaerolineae; order Anaerolineales; family Anaerolineaceae; genus UBA6107. The sequence goes on along the minus strand of JAAZNW010000086.1, from coordinate 54,017 downwards.
AATTCTGAAATAACCCGTGCATCGGCACAGGTTGCCAACCAGCGCTTCCCTGATTTCTTTTTCGGTTGGGTTTGGGTTGCGTTTGAGCAAAGCAGTGACTGAAATAAGCATGCCGGGGGTGCAAAAACCGCACTGCACGCCGCCGGTCTTAATGATGGCTTCCTGTAACTTGCTTAATTTACCACTTTTTGCCAGCCCTTCAACAGTGACGATGCGCGCACCATCGCATTCTGCAGCCAAAACCATACAACTATTGACAGGTTCATCATTCATCAGAACAGTGCAGGCTCCGCACTCACCAGCCGAACAACCGTTCTTGGTACCGGTGAGGGAGAGTTTTTCGCGCAGCATTTGCAGCAGGGTCATGTGATGGGGGACATCAACCGTTTCGACGACATCATTAACGGTGAGTGTGATTTTTGAATAAGACATTCATTCCTCCTGTAAAGGTCAAACAGCCGGAGCTATTTGGTTAATGTGTTCCACACTTCCGTGATCGCTTCGCGTGTGAGGTTGCGTACCATGTACTTGCGATAACGGGCTGAGCCGCGCACATCATCAATTGGGGTGACGGCTTCCATCGCCGCTTCAGCAGCTAGCGCGATCGATTCGGCTGTGATCTTTTTCTCAGCGAGAATGGCTTCCGCTTTCAATGCTTCCATAGGAACCGGGGCGACCGATGCCAGAGCGATACGGAAAGAGAAGCCTGATGGTGATTGACTGTTGGGATACCCCATGACGGTAACACCGACGATGGAGAGATCGCTCATTTTATTCCTGCCCAACTTCTTGTAAACACCCGCCATGCCGGCTGGTGGAGGAGGAAGGGTAATGGAGGTGACCACTTCGCCCGGTTTCAAAACGGTGCGTCCTGGAGCCAGGAAGAAAGTGTTTAATGGAATAGTGCGTTTTCCGCCTGTGCCGTGCACGTTGAGGACGCCATCCAACACCAGGCAGGTGCCGATGGTATCGCCGGCAGGCGAGGCGTTGCAGATGTTACCGATGATGGTGGCGCGGTTGCGCAACTGGTAACTTGCCACCGATTTTGCCGCCTCAACCAGGTTAGGATAATGCTTCACCACGTCTTTGTGGGCGATAACCTGGTTCATTGTAATAGCGGCCCCGATCGTTAACCCTTTTTTGGGGTCAAACGAAAGCTCTTTTGTACCGTCGAGACCTTTTATGTCAACGAGATACTCTAGTTTCAGTACACCATCGCGCAGGCGGACGAAACAATCTGTTCCGCCGGAGAAAGGACGGGCTTTCCCTTCGTGTTGCTCTAAGAACTTACACGCCTCGGCGAGGGTACCGGGTTTTACATACTCTAGTTCTGGAAGTCCTGGATGAGGATTGATCATAGTATGTCCTATCTTTTTGTTTTTAGATTCAAGCCTGAGGGCTTTTTCTCACCCTGTGTTGCACGGTTTTTTGACCGTTGTTGAGAATAGAACTACATTTGAAGGAATCGATTTCTGAATTCTTCTTATCGGGCTTTTTTCACCTCGCTTTCTTGGCAACCGTAATTTTGAACAGCAAAAACCTGACGCATAAAAGAGCGCAGTTTATTTTTTACTACCAAACAATTGAGGATCTTTGCCATATTGATATTAGCATGAAAAAAAAATGAATACAAGGAAAAAGTTGTCCTTGTCGGACAAATGAGGATAAATGTAATATAGGTTTGCGCTGCAGGACCTGGAAAATTGCACCAAAAAAAACTGACTACAGTCCGAATTTCTCTCTTGGTATTGTGCGGGGTTCTATTGCGATGGCTTATGAACGGGAAAATTTTAAGGTTGAACCCAAAGCTAGTTGCTTGCCTTTTAAAAATATGTGGTATATGATTGATATTGCGTTTTTATCAAAGACGCCAAACCTGTACGTTTAATCCAAGGAGGAGAGAAGTGAAAAAAGCAATGTTTGTTCTCATTTCAGTGCTGGTGTTGAGCACCCTTGTTCTGAGTGCCTGCGCCCAGCCGACCGCGGCTCCCACAAAAGCACCCGTGGCGACCGAAGCACCAGCAGCGACCGAACCCCCGGCCCCCCAACCGACTGAAGCGCCAAAGGAACTGGGAACTGCGGAAAACCCCATCATCATCGCCCTGGCGCCTTCTGCCACCGCTGAACAGTTGACCGTTGGCGGTGAGGCGATCGCAGCGAAGATGAAAGAACTCACCGGACTGACCTATTCGGTGATTATTCCCAACAGCTACACCGCCCTCATTGAAGCCATGGCTTCCGGCAACGCCCATATTGGCTTTATGCCCACCTTGGCATACCTGCTGGGCAAGCAAGCGGGCGCAATGGACGTCAAGCTGGTCGTTGTTCGCAATGGCTCTGATTTCTACGGTGCCCAATTCATCGCCCACAAAGATATGGGCTTCACCCCGTACTTTGACCCCAACACCAATACCGATACCGCTGACGCCGCCACCGCGCTCGCCCAGTTCGAAGGCAAACGCCCATGTTTTACCGATCCTCTGTCAGTATCCGGTTATGTGATTCCCTTTGGTGTTCTCAAAGAACAAGGGGTTAATTTTAAGACCCCCGCAGCCGTGCAATCTCACCCCGCGGTGGTGCAGGCCCTTTACGCTGGCGTGACCGTTTCTGGTGATAAAAAAGTTGGCGCTATCTGCGACTTCGGTGCCACCTATATTGACGCCCGCACCAGTGATAAGATTCATACGGATGTCAACGAGAAGATCGTGGTCATCTGGAGAACTGACAACATCATTCCCAATGACAATATCTCCTTCTCCTCTGCCATGCCAGAAGAGATCGGCGCCAAAGTCTATGATGGCTTTGTTGCCATGGCCGCTGATGAGGCTGGTAAAGAGATCTTCAAAAATGCTGGCTATGAAATCGAGGATCTCAAACCCGCTGAAGATTCGTTCTATGACGCTTTCCGCTCCGCTCTGCAGGCTTCAGGTGTGGATATCACCACCATGGTGAAATAAGTTCTTCTGTTTCGCTGGAGGGGGGTTTACCCCCTCCAGTTTTTCCCCTAAATAGTTAAAAAGGAATTAACCGTGCTTAAAGTCGAACATTTGACGAAGGTTTATCCCAATGGTACGGTGGCACTCAAAGACCTCAGTTTTGAAGTGCCGGATGGCGAATTTCTGGTCATCATTGGACTATCCGGTTCAGGTAAATCCACCCTGCTGCGCTGTATCAACCGGTTGATTGACCCCACAGAAGGGAAGATCACCATGGACGGGATTGATATTACCGCCGCCAAAGGGGCTGAGTTGCGTCATATCCGACGGCAAATTGGTATGATCTTTCAACATTTCAACCTGGTGAAACGCTCTTCGGTTATGACCAACGTGTTAAGCGGCAGGTTGGGTTATCTAAACTCCTGGAGCTCCACACTGGGATATTTCCCCCATGAAGAGAAGGAGCGCGCGCTTGCCGCGATGACGCGGGTCGGTATTGCGGATAAAGTTCACAGCCGGGCTGACGCGCTTTCAGGAGGGCAGCAGCAGCGCGTTGGCATTGCCCGTACGCTCATGCAGGAACCCAAGCTGATCCTGGCGGATGAACCGGTTGCCAGCCTTGACCCGGTGCTGGCGCATTCGATCATGCAATATATCGAAAAGTTAAATGAAGAAGACAATGTAAGTGTTATTTGCAGCCTCCATTATCTGGATCTCATTCAGCGCTACGCGGAACGGGTGATCGGCTTGAAAGATGGGGTCAAGGTTTTTGAGGGATTGCCATCTGAAATCAACCGCGCTAAGTTCAAAGAGATTTATGGCGAAGAAGCGCAGGATATGCGCGCCACCGCTCTTGTTTGACACTCATGAAAGAAAAAACATCTCGCTCCAGATTGGTCTCGATTTTTCTTTCTGCCCTGGTACCTGGACTGGGACAACTCATCCAGAAAAAATATCGTGCTGCGATCGCCATTTTCCTGGCGGTTGCAACTTCGATTGCTGTTGTGGCGTGGTATGGTAAACCCGCCTGGTACATTCTGCCCGCGCTTATATGGTTGTGGAACATTTGGGACGCATCTTCGCTGCCCGGGGGAAAGAACGCTGTTCTCCCGATACTCCTGTGGCTACTCATGGCGTACGGAATTGGCGGGCAGGTAACCGAGTTTAATTTACGCGCGCTGGTCGAAAACTCAAAACGTTCGAAGGATATCGTCAGCGCTATGTTCCAGCTGGATTTTACCCAGCCCAAAACCGAAAAAAAGGAAGGGTTTACCGATATTCAGTCACCCTGTTCAGCCACGCCTCCTGTTCCAGACAGGACGGTGAACGGGGTGCGGGTGTACGTGGTTGAACCTTGCGCCACTGTGAACCAAACGATCACGGTCAAAGGCGAAGGTTTCTGGCCGAACACGCCCACTCTTATTTACTGGCAGAACCCTATTGGCGGTAAAGCGATGGACGCGCAGGTTAAATCAGATGCGCAGGGGAATGTGAGCCTGGAATGGGTGGTCTCTCCCTATGTTCACAGCACCGCGCCGGACCCCACAGTGCCGCAGATTCATCGCATCAAAGTCTCACAGTCTCGCCCCATTGGCGGTATCGAGCTTTCAGACGTGGGCGGCTATGTCGTGCAGGGTATTTACGAGACGCTGGCGCTGGCTTTTCTGTCCACCATTGTCGGCGCGCTCATTGCCATTCCGTTTGGCTTCCTGGCAGCCCGCAACTTGATGACCGGCAACCCAGTGACCACGGCGATCTTCCTGGTCACCAGGACAATCCTCAATATCGTGCGTTCGATCGAGTCTCTGATTATCGCCATCATCTTTGTCATTATCGTGGGTCTTGGACCTTTTCCGGGCATGATTGCCATCACCATTCACACCGTCGCGGCGCTGGGCAAGCTCTACTCAGAGGTAATTGAAGGGATTGACAGCGGACCGATCGATGCGGTGAAGGCAACCGGAGCCAGCTGGCCGCAGGTGGTACGCTACGCGGTTATTCCTCAGGTGGTGCCGACATTTACCGCGTTGACCATTTACCGATGGGATATCAATATCCGTTCTTCCACGATCATCGGTTTTGTCGGTGGCGGCGGTATTGGGTTCTTCCTGTGGCAGTGGATCGTGCTGCAGGATTATCGCGCTGTGGGCACCGCGTTTGTGGCCATCGCGGTGGTTGTGATCATCCTGGACTTCTTTAGCGCCCGTATCAGGGAACGGCTGGTGTGACATGGAGACGCTGAAATCGTTACTGCATTCACTCAAACGGGTGCTCATCATCATCGCCGTGATCGCGCTGCTGGTGCTCAGTATCCGTGTGACCAAACCCGACCTGGTTAAGCTGGTTTCTTCTTTCCCCAAGGCGAAATCGATTATGGGTCAGTTGTTAAGACCTGAGATCCTGGGGCGCGAATCGGAAAAAATCACCGTGGCACAGCTGGTGCCGGTACCCTGCGGCAGCGTCGCGAACCCTGAAGTGCCGGCCAGCGGGCCGCGAATCACCGTCGATCCGCCCTGCGGTAACCCCAAGGACAAAGTTCAGGTAAGGGGATATGAACTGCCTAAGAACGCTGAACTGTCCATTCGCTGGATATTGCCGGATGGCGGGCTGTTAAGTATTAAGAACGCGGTGACGAATGCCAATGGTGAATTGACAGAAACAATGGAATTGCGACCGATCACAGCGGCGGTTGACGGGAAGCCCGCCCAACTGGCGTTTGAAATTACCCTCCCGGAAGGCAAGGTTGTGGCATCTCAGACCTTAAAGGATGTACTGGACGCGATGTTTGTGACCATCTTTATGGCCTTGATCGCCACTACCATCGGCACCATCTTTGCCGTGCCGCTCAGTTTCTTGGCAGCCTCCAATATCACCCGCAAGGGATGGCTTGGCTCGGCTGTTTACTATATTGTCAGGGCTTTCTTGAATATCATACGTTCATACGAGCCGTTGGTGTTGGCCACCATCTTTGCCATGATCGTGGGGTTTGGCAGCCCGTTCGCTGGTGTCATCGCGCTTTCCATTACGACAGCCGCTTCTCTGGGAAAGATGTTTTCAGAATCAGTGGAAGGCATCGACTCTGGCCCTATCGAAGCGGTCACCGCGACCGGCGCAAACAAACTGCAGGTGGTGGTATATGCCGTGGTGCCGCAGATCATCCCGGACTTTCTTTCTTTTACCATTTACCATTGGGATATCAATGTGCGCATCTCTACCATCATCGGTTTTGTCGGGGGGGGTGGAATCGGATATTTCCTCTCGCAGCGCATCAACACGCTGCAGTATTCCCAATCTGGCACAGCCCTGTTGGCGATCATCTTGGTGGTGTGGGCGCTGGACTTTCTGAGCTCTGAGATACGCAAACAGCTGGTATAGACCTTCTTTAAATGAATATCAAAGAGGCTGGTCAGGGTTACCGACCAGCCTCTTGTGAATCACTTGCCAAAGGATATTCCGCATTTATCCAGCCAGGCTTGCGCATTGGGCGCGACATTCCCGGCCACATCCTTCATCACTTCATCCAGCCCAGGGATGGTGATGGGCAGCCCGGAGAAGTCTTTGAACAGGTCGTTGAGGTCCACCGGGATATTGGACAGAAGCCCTTCACCGCTGACCATCCAGGCGGCGAGCTGAAGGTCGAGAAGGTCTTTGGTCTCGGTTTCCGCGGGCAGGTCCTGTTCGCATAAGCATGTGGCGAAATCTTTGTTTTTCCCTTCTTCCAGTTCAGCGACACTGTATGTCTTTTCGGGCGAGGGTAAACCTTTTAGGGCGTCAATGCTGAGGACGAACGGCTTTACAACCGCTGTCTTCCCTTTGTTCAGACTGGTCACGGTGGGTTGAACAACCATCATGCGGCTGCTTTTCTCGTCATCAGCGATGAATACCAGCCCACAAGGGATGAGCACATCGAGTTTGCTGTCGGTGTTGTTTTGGAGCTGTAAGTCGATCGTCCTGCCAGTGAAGGTGCCCAGTCCGACGTTGCCGTGGATGCCGACCACACTCACTTTCCCGTTTTCAACCAGATTAAGCAAGGAATTGGATTCTGCCACCGCTGCTGGTTGAGATCTAAATCGCTGAATAATGGAAGTTAATGATTTTGGCAGCGAACAAGCCACCAGGAGTAGACTGATAAGCGCAAGCGCGATGAACTTAGGTTTCATTATCTTCTCCTTCTTTCAACCCGGGCTGTTTACAATACCCCGGAAAGCTTATAGTACCATATGCCAAAGTATTCCTTTAAAGTCTTGGTCACCGTGGAAATATGCGAGTACGAAGGCAGCAAGTCGAGGATGAATTCAGCAGTGGTTGGGTGGGTGAGGTTATCCCAACTTAGCTGGGTGATGCTGAAATCTACCGGTGCTGGGACGACCGGACAGCCTTGTTTTTCAAAAAGGGCGACCGAGCGCGGCATATGAAACGCCGAGGTCACCAGGATGACTTTTTTAAAGCCATTTTTTTTAATAAGCTCGCAGCTGAACTCAGCGTCTTGCTGTGTATTGAGCGAGGCGTTCTGGATAATCATTTTCTCTCGCGGGATGCCGAGCATCTCCATCAACGTTGCCATGTCATCAGCGGGAGTGGAGGGAGAATCGCCGATAAAGTCAATGTCTCCACCGCTGAGCAAGAGCATTGGTGCTGCTTTTTCCTGGTACAGCTTGATACCGTAAAGCACCCGGTCGGCGGCGGCGTTTAACTCCACCATGGCGCGCGGTTCTATTGCTGGTTCAGTGCCGCCGCCCAGAACAACGATCACATCGGCAGTGGTGTTTTCCGCCAGCGGCGGGTAACGCCATTCCAAAGTCCGCGCGAAGGCTGTGGCGACGTATTTGTTGCCGGCGAGCAGCAGAATGAAGAAAGCCAGGACAAGAAATGTGAAGGCCGCCCGGCGTTTCTTCCAGAAAACAAGGGTCAGGAGTATAAGCAGCGTGACCAGCCCCGCTGGGTACAGGAAGAGGGGAAGGAACTTGGATAAGAAGATGCTCATTTTGCCCTTTCAAAATGGATAATATATATCCAATATATTGACAATTATGTTATGATTAATTCAACGTAATCATAACCTAAAAAGGAGGACGTATGGATTACAACTATGATGGTGGTTTAGGCTTTGGGTACTATCTCTTTCTTTTGCTTGTCAGCGTTTTTTCCATTGTGTGTTTGTGGAAAGTATTTGTAAAAGCTGGAAAACCAGGTTGGGCTGCGATCATTCCAATCTATAACATAATAACTGAATTGGAAATCATCGGCCGTCCCTGGTGGTGGCTTTTGCTCTTATTCATACCCCTGGTGAATATCGTGATTGGGATTATCGTGATTTTCGACCTGGCTAAAGTATTTGGAAAAAGCACGAGTTTTGGGTTTGGCTTGCTCTTCTTGAGTGTCATTTTCATGGCGATTTTAGCCTTTGGTGATGCCAAGTACCTGGGCCCAATCGCCGGCCAACCGGCCGTGTAAACCCCTCCGGCAAACCCACCAATACCACTGTAGCCAAATTAATATTTATCGAATCGTACAAAATAAGAGTCCGAAGAGGACTCTTATTTTGTATATAATTCAAGTAGACATATTCGTTAAGCCCAGCATGACAAAGACTGGATTATAGTAGATAAATATGCCTCCAGATCTTCCGGTCATCCGCACAAAAACGCTTATACCTCGACGCCGCAGCGAAATCCTCTCGCGCCCCAGGCTGCTCGCCGCGCTTGATAATTTGCTGGACCTTAAGCTCTTAATTGTCGCCGCTCCGGCTGGTTATGGTAAAACATCGCTGCTGGTTGATTTTTCACATCACACTCAAATACCAGTCTGCTGGTACGCGCTCGATTCGCTGGATAGCGATCCCAAGCGCTTCATCGCGCATTTTATCGCTGCCATCCAGGGGAAGTTCCCCGCCTTCGGGCAGATGGCTTCAGCAGCGCTCGCTGAATTGAGCCAGGATAATTTGAACCTGGACCTGGTGATTTCAGCGATCGTCAATGACGCCTATGAAAACATCAGCGAGCACTTTATCTTCGTTCTGGACGATTACCACCTGGTTCGTGATGTTAAACCTATCGAAGTGTTTATCAACCGCATCATTCAAGAGTCAGCGGAGAATTGCCATTATGTCATCGCCTCTCGCACGCTGCTCACTCTGCCAGACTTGAGCCTGCTGGTGGCGCGCTCTGAGGTGGATGGCTTGAGCTTTGAAGAACTGGCTTTTCTGCCTGAAGAGATCAAGCAGTTGATGGCGGTGAATTATCATCAGTCCATTTCGGACCAAAAAGCCGAGGAAATGATCACGCGTACTGAAGGCTGGATCACCGGCCTGCTGTTGACCGCGCAGGTTTCGCCTAAAGGACCTTACGAACGCAGCCGCATAGAGAAGGTGTCGGGCGTGGGTATCTATGAGTATCTTACCCAGCAGGTCTTTGACCGGCAGCCGCTGGCCATGCAAAGCTTTCTATTGCGCACATCCCTGCTGGAAGAATTTGATGCCAACCTTTGTGAAAAAATCGTGGGTAAAGCGCTGGGGTTAGAGGGGCAAAACTGGGACGAGGTCATTGAGAAAATCCAGCGCGACAACCTGTTTGTGCTGCCGGTAGGGGATGAAACGCTTTTCCTGCGTTACCATCACCTCTTCCGCGACTTCCTGCAGAACCGCATGCGCGTAGAGAAGCCGGAGGAAACACTCCGCATCGAAACTGAACTGGTGGCTTATTACGAAAGTGTGCAGGAATGGGAAAGAGCGATTGCCATTTTGCTGAGGAATGGAACCCCGGAACAACGGGTTGAAATGGTGCGCAAAGCTGCTCCAGCGATGATCCTCAGCGGGCGGTTGGTAACGCTGACGGATTGGTTGAACGCGCTTCCCTTTGACCTGGTGGAAAATAAGCCGGAGTTGGTGTCTATCAGGGGAACGATTGCCATGCTGCGAGGTGATTATGAGGTCAGCCTGGAATTGCTGAGCCGGGCGATCAAGGAGTTGCGCGCAGTGGGCTTCGCAGAAGAATTAGCTGCCGCGCTGATCCGGCGCAGCGCTGTCAACCGCCATACCGGGCATTATGAAAACGCGCTTAAAGACGCCCAGGACGCGATTGAATTGACCAGACCACCCTTTGGCGCTCCTCAAAAATACGCCGAGGCATTGAGAGCGGAAGGGTTGGTGTATTTGCAAACCGGTGAATTGAATGATGCGCAGTGGAAATTACGCGAGTCTTACCGCCGTTTTCAAGACCTGGGACTGGAATCGGACGCCGCGAAAGTATTGATGGATCTTGGGGTGATTTATTCCGCCCGAGCGGATTTTGAGCAAAGCGAAAAATGTTACTCCACTTCACTGGAATACTGGCAGGCGGTGCAAAACCCTCTATGGCTGGCCAATGTCTTAAACAACATCGGCATGATCCAGTACCTGCGCAACCAGTTTGAACAGGCCGTCATTACCCTGGAACGCTCGCTATCTTATTCCAGGTTGGCCAGCCCCAGGATCGAAGGGTATGTACTGACCAGCCTGGGTGATCTGTATCGTGATGTGCGCGCGCTTGAAGAAGCCAGGCAGGCCTATCGCCAGGCAGAAGAGGTGTTGCAGAAAACCAGCGACCTTTCTTTGGATGTTTACCTCACACTGGCGCTGGCGACGCTTGACCGCATAACCGGCTATCTTTCTTCCGCCCAGGAACAAATATCAGCGGCATTAGAAAAAGCGCAAAAAAGCGGCTCGAAGTATGAACACCATCTCTGCCTGCTGGAACAGGCGATACTGGATTTTAAGAACCAAAAACCAGCGGATTTGGCGCATACTTTCGAACAACTGGAAGATTACTTCACCGCGGCAGGCTACCAAATGGAGAGATTTAAGGCGGCGGTGTACCGTAACCTCGCGTCTTTGGTTGAAACAGCCAGAACACACACAAAGCCTATCTTAGATCCTGAAATGCAAAAATCAGAAGGAAGCATGCGCCAGGTTTTAATCCAAATACTGATGGAATTTGGCAGCTATCTGGAGCTCATCAACCCGGAGGATGAACAGTACCCTGTGGTAACGCAATTAAAGTCAGAAGTGGCGGCTTTTGAAAAACATTTAGCGCAAATACATCGTGTGGTGCGCCGGCATTCCTCAGCGGTGGATTTCTCCAACCCCAAGTTAAGCATCAGTGGTTTGGGACGCATGCAGGTGCGGCTGGGGAACCGGGTTGTTACCAACAAGGATTGGAAAACACATACAGTACGCGATTTGTTTTTCTTCCTCCTTTCTCACCCTGAGGGAGCGACCAAAGAAGAGGTTGGGGCCGCATTTTGGCCAGACGCAGACCGTGATACGGTGAAACTGCGGTTTAAGAACTCGATCTACCGGTTGCGCCGGGCAGCGGGCAGCGATTGCATTGCCTTTGATGATGATATCTACCGGTTCAATCGCTCAATGGATTATGAATATGATTTGGATACGTTTATGAATGAGCTGGAAAACGCCAAAAAGGCGCAAAGCACGGAAGAAAAAATCGAACATTTGCGCGCGGCGGTCTCTTGCTATCACGGTCCTTTCTTGCCCAAATTAGACCAGGAATGGGTGCTCATCGCGCGCGAAAAATTTCACACAACCTTCTTGAACGCAGCGCAGGCGCTCATCAATCTCTATATGAAAGTTGGCAAGTATTCACAGGCAGCCACCCTTGCCAACAGGGCGCTTGAGGAAGATAATTACAACGAATCCGCGTACCGTTCTGCGATGTTGGCCTACTCTGCCATGAATGATCGTTCTGCGGTGGCCAGGCAATTTGAAAGGTGCAAGCTTGTATTGAAAAAAGAACTTGACATTGAACCCTCGCCACAGACCGTCAAGTTATTCCATTCATTAATGCAACAGTAAGCATTTATCCAGCCAAATTGAAGATCAAATGAGAAAGAGGTGAATATAAGACCATCTCTGAATTTTGGTGTTTAACAAGTCAGGATAGCTCCCTGAAGTTAAGAGTCGATTATGCATCCTGTTTTGCATCCTGCCTGCAGGCATAATCATCAGGTAAAGTAAAAAAAACGACTAATCATTTAAGGAGTCTCTCATGAAAACCATTTCCAACAAAGCAAGGTTCGTCTTCTTCGTGCTCGTGCTGGTGCTGTTCACCCTGGCGGCGGGCGCCCCTTTCGCCACCGGCACTGTTGGCGGATAGATCCATCTCAATCGTCCTGGCTGCTGCAAGCCTGTGTGCTTTTAGCGCCGTCCTGACAAAATGATTAGAGTAAAAAAGGAGTCTCTCATGAAAACCATTTCCAACAAAGCAAGGTTCGTCTTCTTCGTGCTCGTGCTGGTACTGTTCACCCTGGCAGCGGGCGCTCCTTTCGCCACCGGCACTGTTGGCGGATAGCCGACAATAAATGATCCTGGTCGTCGCAGTACTGGTTGGTTTAGCCGCCGGGCTGTGCAGGGCGAAATATGGTAAAAGGGAATACAGGGGCTATGACCTTAAAGCGGCTGGATTGGTCTTACTGGCTTTCATTCCCCAGGGCTTCATTTTCTTTTTGCCATCTACCCGAACCCGCATCCCCGATGAAACGGCTTCCTTCCTTTTCATCATTTCACTGGTTGTACTGATCATATTTTCGCTCTTTAATATCCGTAAACCCAGTTTTTGGCCAATCACCGGCGGTTTTTTGCTGAACGCGCTGGTCATCTTGCTCAATGGCGGCTGGATGCCGATAAGCCCAGAGATGGTGCAACGGCTGCTGCCAGATTCAACAGCAGGCGACTGGATGGTGGGCGAGCGCCTCGGCTACAGCAAAGATATCGTCTTGCTGCCTGAGAACACCCGCTTGTGGTTTCTGAGCGACCGCTTCTCTTTACCCGATTGGATCAACTACCAGGTGGCGTTCAGCCCAGGCGATATCATCCTCTTTGTGGGAATCGTCTGGCTGCTCTGGTCGCTGGGTGGACCAAAGAGTGTAAATGTCTAGGAGAATAAAATGAGTAACATATTTCACGATTACCATCATCACGATGAAACCGTTGTGCAAAAAGAACGCGAATACAGCCGCATTCTCACTGCAGCAGTTGTGAATGAAAAATTCCGCAGATTGCTATTAACAAACCCCAGCATGGCGATTAAGAAGGGTTTTGCCGGTGAGGCGTTTCACCTTGGCGCCGAAGAAACCCGCAGGATTTCTGCCATCCGCGTTTCCACCCTGGCTGAGTTCGCCCGCCAGATGAACGCAGAAATGACCCGGCCCTCGCTCAATTTAGCGGAGTAGATAGACAACCAACTAATTTTCTACGAACGAAACGATCGTTCGTCATTATTGACTCCCCATCAACAGGGTAAGAGACATGGCACAGACAATTGATGCATTTGCGCGGTATGACAGACGCAGGGAGAGGGGGGTCCCAACTTATCTACAAGAAAAATGGAATGGTCTTTCAGAACTGAACCGCTTCCTGGCGGGTTCAGAGAATCTGGAAGAACTGGCAGTAAGCGCTTCCAGGCGTATCGTTGAGATCCTGGAAGTGGATTTTTGCCAGATTCTTTTAATGGACCTTGACGGACAATGTAATTGCCGCGCGCGTTATTCCGCACGTGAAATGTTGATCAAAAAGAAAGCCTCTCTGGACCCGATTGAGATAGAAAACATCTGCCATAGGTTTTTGGATGCTGAAAACAATACCAGGCTGTTCCTGGGGATGGAACACTTATCGGAAAGAGAACGAAAGAGCCTGGGGATATCCAACGAGGATATATCCTGGATTATTCCCATGCGGGTAGAAACGAACCCAATCGGTGTGCTCATTTTAGGGCAGTCTGCCAGCCAGCAAGAACAGATACTGACGCCTGATTCTTATTACCTGGTGGATCTGATTGCCGACCAGCTGGCGAGCGCGGTCTTTCGCGCCCAAATGAATGAGCGCATCGAGTCTGTATCTATTGAGACCGTCATCGTTTTATCAAAGGCGCTTGAAACCCGAGACCTGCATAGCGCGTCTCATAGCAAGCGCATGGCAGCTCTTTCTGAGCAGCTGGCCAAAGAGTTTGGTTTTTCTGCCCGTGAGACAAGAGAATTGTGCTGGGCAGCGTTGCTGCACGATATTGGAAAAATTGGCGTGAAAGACACAATTTTGAAAAAGAAAGGACCCCTCACTGAAGAAGAATGGGCGATCATTAAAACCCATCCTGAAATTGGCGCGCAAATTGTCCGCGGGGTGACAGGGCTTGAAAAGATAGCGCCGCTCATCCTCGCTCACCACGAGCGCATGGATGGAAAGGGTTACCCCAATGGTCTGCGTGGTGACGAGATCCCTTTGGGGGCGCGTATACTGGCTGTGACTGACGCTTATACAACCATGACGGATGGACGGCCTTATCAAAAGAAGCGCAAGCATCAAGAGGCACTGCAGGAACTGCTTGAACAGGCAGGAAGCGCCTATGACCGTGAAGTGGTGCAATTATTCATTCAATTATTTAATAAGAAAGACAGTCTGGAGTAATTTCTTTATTGCCTTTGCAAGGCATACCTGTTCTTCGCTAAAGGGGGAAATCTGAAATGGATGGCCGTAGGCTTGGGCCATCCATTTTCTTTATCCGGCGCGCGTGTTAGCGGATACGCAACTGCCGGCGCAGTTGAGGGATAACCAGCCTGGCGGCTTTTCTTCCAGCCTCCATAACTTGCGGGACATCCTTGAAGCCCCAGGATGAGTATTGAGACACCTGGGGACGAATGTAACAATCCGATGCGTCTTCAAGCGGAAGAGCGGCGCGAGATTGCATAATGTAGATCATCGACAGCATGATTTCGAAGAGATTTTCCGGTTTCTTGGAGTTTGGTCCACGGTGAGATACATCGCTTGAAATCACGTATCTCGCGCCCATGTCTCTCACCTGTTCAACTGGTAAATTATCCACGATTCCCCCATCTACCAGCAGACGGCCATTGACCTCAACTGGTGAAAACAAGCCTGGAATGGCAGCGCTGGCACGGATGGCGGGCGCGAGCGCGCCACGGTCTAAGATGACCCTTGCGCCGGTGTGAATGTCACAGGCGACCGCGGCGAACGGGATCCTGAGTTCTTGAAATTCGATATCACCAATCTTCTTGCGCAGAAATTCTTCCATGGGCTGTGTATCGAAAATAGAGAGTGAATTCCGGATGGAAAGGCGGAGCAATGTCGGCCAGTTCATCGTGCGAAAGAGGGTTTCAATCTCGCTCAACGGGATACCCGCACAGTAAGCCGCGCCGATCAGCGCCCCGGCACTGGTACCTGCGACCAGGTGCGGGCGAATTCCGTTTTCTTCAAGTACTTGCAGCACGCCCACGTGCGCAGCGCCAAAGGTGGCGCCGCCGCTCAAGGCCAGGCCGATGACCTTTTTCGGAAACAAGGTTTTTACCTTACTCAACAACTCGCTGATTGGGTTCATATCAATATTGTATACGTGGGATTGGCGTAAAAATTTCAAACTGCGGCTGGGGCAAAATACGGTTAACCAGTGATCAGGCGGAACAGGTTGTTGACCAGGTGAGGTTGGTCCTTAATAGTCACCTTACAGACCTGGGCATCTGACCAGCGCGCAAGGGCTCTTTCCAGCAGCGCGGGGCGAATGGTCACCAGCGCCACCAGAAAACGCCGCGAGTCGATGGCGAAGAACCCCTTGGTCAGCCCCTCGTTTCGGTCGAACTCGAGCGGGCCCATTTCGTCAACAAAAAGGATGTCGCAGGGAACCGCCTCTGAAAGAAGGTGATTTCCCCAATCCAGCGTATCTTCGAAAAAATGCCATCTTAGTCCAGATGCTTCTGGAGAATCAAGCGCGGCTGGCACTGCCAGTCGCTTGCGTTCAGCGCTCCGGGCATCCATTAATTCGATGGCGATCTTCTCCCCGTTAACCATCACCGGGGGGCTCAGCACCCCGCGTGAGTTTAAGGTCAGGCCGGTAAGTTTCTCCCTCAGTTTAAGGAGCGCGGTGGTTTTACCGCTGCCTTTTTCAGCGCTCAGCAGGATTATTTTGGCCATTCTGTTCTCCACCAAGACGTTCAATGGATTTTACAACACGCAACCCATCCACCTGGAGCACCTCCACCCGCGTACCGTATGTGCGGCTCAGCGTTTCTGTGGTGAACACCTCTTCCAACGACCCGGTTTCCAGGACTTGCCCGGCGCGCATTAAAACCAGCTTGTCGGCAATCAAGGCAGCGGCTTCGGGGTCATGCGTGCTGAAGACCAGGGTCGTGCCTGCCCTGCGCAAGCGGTCCATTATTTGCAGGGTGATATTTCGATTGGCGAGATCCAGGTGAGAGGTGGGTTCATCCAGCAATAGCACGCGGGGCTGCTGGCATAGAGACCGGGCGAGCAACACCAGTTGCAGTTCACCACCGCTCAGGGCGGGGATGGGGCGGTTTTCAAGATGCGACACCCCTACCTCTTTCAAGGATTGACGGGCGATTTCAGTATCTTTTTCAGCGGGAATTTCTAGCGGGCCCAGGTAAGGAGCCCTGCCGAGCGTTACATACTCCAGGGCGGTATATTCAAATGGGATGTACTCTGTTTGCGGCACCAAGCCGATATTCTGGCTGAGTTCATGACGGGAATAATGATTGAGTGGTCTGCCTTGCAGGTGGATGGAGCCTGTGAGCGGAGTTTTAAGCCGCAAGAGCAGGTGCAATAAAGTGGTTTTTCCTGCGCCATTGGGCCCCAGGATAGCGGTAACCGTTTGGGGGAGGATTTCAAACGAAACCTGGTGAACAGCCGCGTTGCCTGCCGGGTTGTACGAAAAGGACAGATCGTTGACCTGGATCACCGCTGGGTTCATCTTGCGATCCTCATGGAACGAGAAGTCATCATGATCAAGAAGATGACAGCGCCGATGAGCGAGGTGATAATTCCCAGCGGCACTTCGCCGGTGGTCAGCACCCTGGCCAGGTCATCGCAGATGATGCCAAAGACTGCGCCTAATGACATGCTCACCGGTATGAAGGAGGCCGCGTTGGCACCGGCGATGCGCCTGGCAATGTGGGGGATGATCAAACCGATCCAACCCACGATGCCCGCTACGGAAACCACCACAGCGGTAATCGCCACGCTGGCTGCCAGCAGCAAGGTGCGTTCGCGCCCTACCGCCACCCCTAACGAAAAAGCGGTCTCGTCGCTCAACGAAAGCAGGTTCAAGCGCCAGCGCATGAGGTAGATAATGACCAGACCGATAACCACCACAGGCAGGATATACCATAGATCCGTCCAGGTGACAGACCACAAACCTCCCAGCAGCCAGAACACGATCTCTGGCAGCTGAGAGGTGGGGTCTGCCATATATTTAAGGATACCAAGCCCCGCTGAAAAGATGGCTGAAACCGCGATACCTGAGAGCACAAGCCGCAGCACCCACCCGCCAAAACGGATTCGCCGGGCGATGAAATAAGAGAGCAGCAAGCCGATGATGGCGAAACCAGCGGCGCTCAGTTCTACCACCAGCGGCGCGGTTGTAAGGAAGAGGATGCTCAAGGCGGCGCCAAACCCTGCCCCCTGAGTAACCCCCAGGAACCCCGGTTCTACCAACGGGTTACGGAAAAGCATTTGCATCACACCTCCGGCGGTGGCCAGTGACATGCCCAGCAGGGCGGAGGTGATCAGGCGTGGTAACCTCAGGTTATAAACCAGGTTTTGCCCCAGCTGGTCGTGCAGCAACACAGACAGGGGCATTAAGAGCGGTTTTGGGTATCTGCCGATGAATAAAGAGATACCAAGAACAATCAGCGGCGTAACCACGAGCACGAAGGCGGTGAGGTTTTTGTTGTTTTTCAATGCTGCCTGCACAAACCGGGTGATTTTTTATTACCCGCTTACTCTAAAAAACTGCCCTTCACCAACGGCAGAATGCTCTGCTCGATCACAGATTCGCTTAACCCGTAGAAATCCGTGTAGAAGGCCGGAATCTCTTCGTGCATTTTCAAGGATGCAAAACGTTCTGGCTGCAAAATGGTTGCGAGCCAGGTCAGGCCCAAGGTCCAGCGTGAATCTGGTTGATCCCAGCTCTGAAAGTCCAATGGAAAGGCGTAGAGTTTCTCATTCTTTACCGCGTCCAGTTGCTGCCAGTTTTCATCTGCTTTCAGCCGGTCAACGGCCTCCATGGCTTTTCCGCGGTAATCAACGACGATGATGATCTCCGGGTTCCAGGCGGCGATTTGCTCCAGTGTAATGACAGACCAGCCCTTTCCCGTCACTTCCTTCCAGACAGGCGCCCCGCCGGCCATTTCGACCAATTGTGTTTGCAAGAAGCCGCCTGTGGGAACACTAAAAGCGACTTCGCCACCTTTATCGGAATATTGGAGGAGCAGGGTGGAAGGTTTTTCTTCTTCAGGGATGACGTTGGTGATATCGGCGATTTTCGCGCGCGCCTGGTCATAGAGGGTCACCAATTGCTCAGCGCGCTCAGTGTTACCGAAGAGTTTTCCAAGGGTGCGCATATCCTGGTTGATCGTTTCGGGCGTTTCCAGATCAAGGTACACCACCTTGATGCCAAGCAGCTCAACCTGGTCTCCTAGTTGTTCTTTAAGGTATGACTTCATCAATACCAGGTCGGGGTTTGCCGGGGCGATCTGTTCCGGTCCAGCGTCCATCTCAAGCACGATCATGTTATGGCTTTGAGGAAAAGCCGTGTGGATGAAATCCAGTCCGGTTTGAGAACGCAGCTCATACCCGATGATTTTTTCAGGAGCCTCAGGGAAGAGGAAAGCCGCGTCAAGCAACATAAAGGCTGCCTTGCCCACGACCATGATGCGCGAGGGGGGTTGGTCAAGTATAACTTCCCGCCCAAGCGCGTCTATGACCGTGATTTTCTCCATCTCCAGTGGCTCGGTTGGGGCTGGCGTGCTCATGGCTGGCGGAGCTTCTGTGGCTGGGGGTTCAGTGAGAGAAGGTGCGGCGATGGGCGTGGGTGCAGCGCATGCTGCCAGTAAACTGCCGAAAAGAACAAGTACCAGTAAGAATTGAATAGAGTGTTTCATGAATTACCTCACTTTGGTTTGATTTTGATTTTTTCACTCTTGATCCAGAACAACCAATCGATCATGGATTGGATCTGTGAATGGCGAAAACGATTGGTCAGGTCAGCGAAGTCAATGGAGTTGGAAGAACTCTCCCTCGCTGCCAACAAATTTTGCTGCCACGCCTGGCAGAGCTCCAGCTGGCGCTCCACCAGAGAGTCAAGCGCTTCAGGCTCGTATTGAGAGAGAAAGAATAATTGCAGGAAAAAAAAGTGGCGGAAATCACGCGGGTGCCGCACCGGTTGATGCAGCCACTCTTCGAACAGTTGTTTTCCGGCAGCGGTGAGCGAGTACTGCGTTCTCGCTGGGCGCTGTTCGTTTTCCAACAAACGACCGCTGATCAACCCGCGCCGCTCCAATTTATCCAGTTGGGCGTACATATTTGAAATCTTGATTCCCCAGATCATCCCCGCGCCGTCTGGTTCTGTGAGCTTTCGGTGCAGCTCGTACCCGTGGCACGGTCCAGCCTTCAGGAAACCAAGCAGGGCGTATTCAGAGGCGTTGAGTGGGAGTATTTTAACATTCATAGGATGAATATTCACTAATTGAATAGGTAAATCATAACATATTGAATTTCGTTTGTCAATAAAACCGGGATATAATGTGCAGACCAAAACAAACAGGGAAAGGAAATTTTCATGACAAACCAGAGTATTGATCTAGCGCAACTTTTTGGCAGCGTGGTTTCGACGCTGGACCAGCATAAGGCGGCTTTAAACCAGGCGGATACCTACAACCACAATCACGGCGATAACATGGTGGAGATCTTCGAGGTAATCACCCAGGCGATGAAAGCGAAGAGCAACGCCACTCCGGCTGAACAACTGGCTTACGCCAGCCAGCTGCTGCAGGCCAAGAGCCAGAGCAGCTCCGCAAAACTTTATGCTCAGGGATTGCAAGACGCCTCTGCTCAGCTGGGGGGCAAGAAAACCCTTACCACCAACAACGCGCTGACCTTGCTACAGGCGTTAATGGGAACCCAGAAAAAGGTCACCCCGCAAACACTGCAAACGCAGGCCAGAAAAACCTTTGAACAGCAACCCTCCGGGCAATCAGCAGGCGGCGACCTGTTGGGTTCGCTGCTCGGCGGGCTTGCCGGCGCGCAGCAGACTCCTTCAGGCGCTGGCGCAGGCGGCGACCTCTTAGGCTCGCTGCTCGGCGGACTTGCCGGCGCGCAACAGGCGCCCGCAGGCGCCGGGACAGGTGATGACCTGTTAAGCAGCCTCCTCGGCGGATTAACGGGCGCTGCTGCACCAAGCGGTTCAAAACCGGTTAAGATCGACACCGCGCAGCTGCTGAAAGCCGGCATGGCTTACATGCAGGCCAAACAATCCGGCAGCAGCGACATCAACGCTCTTTTGAGCGCCTTAATGGCTGGAAGCCGCATGGGCACGCAAAATTATCGCACCCAATCTGGCACTCTGGTGGCGAACTCTCTCTTAAAAGCCCTCGCCCAAATGAGCCAATAATTTACAGGCCTGACCTGTCTTTGCACCCAAATACTGGTTCCCGCCAGCTCATTGAGTTGACGGGAACTTTCGTTCCATTTCAAAACGTTTATAATAGGCGCGGTAATACATAAGCGCCGTGTTTCAAGAATGATGAGGTTATTTTTCAGGAGCAAGCGTGACCTTGCAGCGACACACACCCGTTGAAGCCAGCCAGGCCGGTAAAGACCACCTGTGGCTGCAAATCAGCTCGTTGCCGTACTTTCGCGCTCTTTTAAGGGCGGTGGAAGCGAGATTCTATGAGAACATTGACCTGCCTGCCCCAGCGCTGGACCTGGGCTGCGGTGATGGGCACTTCGCCTCTCTGGCTTTTAACCGTGCGCTTGAGGTTGGCCTGGACCCCTGGGAGAAGCCTTTACGTGAAGCCGAAACGCGCGGTGTGTATCAGCAGGCGGTACTGACGAAAGCGAGCGAGATCCTGTACCCTGATGCGTATTTTGCCAGCGCGGTGAGCAATTCCGTGCTGGAGCATATCCCGGCGCTTGAACCTGTGTTCGCGGAACTGGGGAGGGTGTTACGCCCGGGAGCGGTGTTCGTTTTTTGTGTACCCAATCAGCGCTTTTTGGGTGCGCTCTCCATTGGCCGTTTCTTCGATAACCTGCGTCTGCGATTTTTAGGTGACCTTTACCGGCGTTTTTTCAACCGCATTTCGCGGCATCATCACTGTGATGACCCCTCTACCTGGCGACAACGCCTGGAAGGCGCAGGCTTTGAGCTGGTGGACTGCTGGGATTATTTCTCCCCGCGCGCGTTGCGCGTGCTGGAATGGGGACATTATTTCGGTCTACCATCGCTGCTCACCCGCCTGTTATGGGGCAGGTGGATAGTTGCGCCCTGGAAATGGAGCCTGTTCTTCACCCGTTTGATCACCATAAAAGCGTACAACGAAGCCTCCATACAGGCAGAGGGTGTGTACACCTTTTATATAACGCGGAAGAAAATTGAGAATTGATGATGGATGAACCCAGCCTTCTGGACTACCTGAAAAGCCAATTGAACTTACACCGCCTGTTCAGGGGCGAGAAAAGCCCGCTGGTTGCGTCTGACCTGCCCAGCGCGGAGGAGGAGGAGCCTGAGCCAATAAAGCGCAGGTTCATCCTGGCGTCGCTGCCGTGGCGCTCACTGCTGGCGCTGGGCCTGGCTTTGACCGGTCAACGTTTCTTTGAGCCGGGAGCGACACTGCCCAGACTGGGGATTGGTTTCTATCTGGTTGCAGGAGGGTTGCTTGTCGCGGCACTGCTGAAAGGCGAGTGGACGACGCCGGAAGCGAAGCGTTTCAATCAACCCCTTTCGGCTGCCACTGCGCGGAAGACACCTCTGTTCATCTTCTTGCCTTTGCTGGTTATCACCTTTTTGGCTTTTGGCGGCAACCGTTTTACCACTGGCGGACTGGTGTTGTGGGCGGCTACGCTGATTACCGGGTTATGGGCTTTCTGGCAGCGCGAAGAAAATGGATCTGTTTGGGCAAAAATCAGGCAACAAACCGCGGGCTTTTTCCGGGGAGGTCATCTCCTGCTGCAACTGAACTGGTGGCACCTGCTCGTGCTGGCGGTTTTCATTCTCAGCGCCTGGTTCCACCTCAACCAGCTCGGCACGGTTCCATTGGAAATGACCAGCGACCACGCGGAAAAGCTGCTGGATGTCAACGACATCCTGCATGGCAATTACTCGATTTTCTTTCCCCGTAATTCAGGCCGTGAACCGCTGCAGTTTTACCTCAGCGCTGCCCTGGTAAAGTATTTCGGTCAGCCGCTGGGCTTTACCACGCTCAAGCTGGGAATGGCATTGGCGTTCTTGGGCTCACTTTATTATGTCTACCGCCTGGGAGGTGAAGTAGGGTCCCGATGGACCGGCCTGCTGGCCATGCTGCTGGTGGGTTTTTCATCGTGGGCCAATATCCTTGCGCGTTCAGGGATGCGCCTGGTGCTGACGCCAGTTTTTGTTGCGCCAGTGTTATTCTATTTACTGAGGGGGTTGCGCCTTTCGCGGCGCAACGACCTGTTGGTCGCGGGTATTTTCCTGGGTTTTGGATTGCTGGGTTATTCTGCTTTCCGCATCATGCCGCTGGTGGTCCTGTTGATTTTCCTGGTTTTCACGCTCACTTATCGCCAACCGAAGCAGAAAGAAGGCATAGCCGCCGGGCTGGCTTTGGTAACCCTGTTCGCCGTTGTGGGCGCGCTCCCGCTGCTGCGCTTCGCCTTCCAGTACCCAGAGCTCATCGCCATGCGCACCGTTACGCGCATGACCGGCGCTGAACAGGCGCTTGCCGGGCCATTAGGAGTGATATTCCTGCAAAATCTATGGAATGCCATTTTGATGCCTTTTTGGCGCGATGGCAATACCTGGGTCATATCTGTAACCGGAAGACCAGCGCTCGACCTGGTTTCCGCCTCTCTTTATTTATCAGGGGCGGTGATATTACTATTTGCATGGTTTAAGCAACGCGCCTGGCAGTACCTGGCGCTGCTGTTCTCTATCCCGCTGCTGATGTTGCCGTCGATACTGGCGCTGGCTTTCCCGATCGAAAACCCATCCTTAAGCCGGGCGGGAGGCTCGCTTATCCCCATTTTGATCGTGGCTGCCATAGCCCTGGAAGGCTTGTTGAGGGGTCTATGGCATACATCCAGGGGCTGGTTCGGCAGGGCGTTGGTGGTGGCACTGGGGGTGGGTCTATTACTGGTTTCAGCCCAGCAGAACTATGACCTTGTTTTTCGCCAGTATCGCTTGCAGTATCAAGACGCCACCTGGAATTCAGGGCAGATGGGCGCCATTGCGCGCGCGTATATCCATTCCATTGGCAGCACCGATAGTGTGTACGTGGTGGCGGTTGCCCATTGGGTGGATACGCGCCTGGTGGCGATGAACGCGGGAGTTTTTGACCGTGATTACGCCATCTGGGCGGATGATCTTGAACTCACCCTGGGGCAGGCGGGCCCTAAACTCTTCTTTGTGAAGGCGGATGACACCGCCGGGATGAGCCGGCTAACCGCCCTCTACCCGGAGGGGTTTGGGAATTATCATTCTGGAATGGCGGATGGCCGGGACTTTTACACTTATCTGGTATCGCCGGCGCTTAGCGGGGGTTTTCAGCAATAGCCTGGCGCTTTAAGTGCACAAAGTATTGATACCGGTCGCCACGGTACAGGATCTTGACGTATTCGACTGGCGTGCGCTCCTGCGAGAACAGCACGCGTTCGTTGAGCAGCAGCGGCGCGCCGGTGGCCACCTGCAGCAGCCCGGCTTCTTCAGGGGTGGCGAGGGTAACTTCCAGTGTTTCATCTGCTTCCGTGGGGATGATGTGAAATTTCTCGCTCAGGATGCGGTCGAGTGAGCCCGCCTTTTCCATCTCCTGCATGGTGATCTCCTGCCCGGGAGCCAGCGACAGATAGGATGTTTGCAGGCCGATGGGGGTGCCGTCAGCCAGGCGAACGCGTTCAATACGGTGGACCAGGCTGCCGGCTGGAAGTTCCAGGCGCTGCAGCACGCGTTGTGGTGGCTGCATAAGCTGAAGGCTGCGAATTATCTGCCCGGGTACCAGGCCGCGCTTGACCAGGTCTTCTGAAAAGCTGGTCAGCTCCATCCAGCCCTTCTGCAACTTCTGTGGTGAGACGAAAGTGCCACGCCCGTGTTCGCGGTAAAGATACCCCTGCTGAACCAGGGAGTTGATGGCTTCGCGGATGGTGGTGCGGCTGATATTGTAAAGCACTTCCAGCTGGCGCTCTGAAGGGATGGGGGAGCGCGGTGCCCATTCGCCATCTTCAATATTTTGACGTAAAATAGAAGCGAGTTGAAAATACTTGGGCACAGCGGTAAATGGATCGATCGTTCTTGACATTTGTTCTTAAAGTGGTATGATGGAAATAACTGGTAATGTGGTCACTACCAGTACTATTATCCGATATTTTGGTTGAGAAGTCAAGTGTGGAGTATCGCCCTCGATGAGCCAGGTCTCCGAAAATGACATCCACGAAATCGTTGTAAGGGTTGTACGCCAGACCCTCGGCGCGAGCGCGAGCGCTGGCGGTGCTCTTTCAGGGCGTTTAACCGACAAGCCGACCACACCCCTCCCGTTCGCTGAAAAACCCGAAACGCAGCCTTCAATAGAAAAACGGGTGGTGGCGATTGGAACCGATCATGGCGGCGTGGAGTTAAAAAAGGTTCTCATCCAGGAAATTTCACACATGGGTTTTAAAATTATGGATTGCGGCACGAACACGAGCGACCCTGTGGATTACCCGGATATTGCCCTGGCAGTGGCGCAGCAGGTTGCGCAAGGCGCAGCCTGGCGTGGCGTGGTGATTGATGGCGCGGGCATTGGTTCTTGTATGGCGGCCAATAAAGTGCCGGGGGTGAGAGCGGCTTTATGCTATGATTACGCTACCGCGGTGAACAGCCGCGAGCATAATGACGCCAACGTGCTCACGCTTGGGGCCGGGTTGATCGGTGTCAACCTTGCCAAACAGGTGCTCAAAACCTGGCTGACCACTGAGTTCGGCGGCGGCAGGCACGTCAGACGTGTGGATAAGATCATGGAGATCGAGAAGAAATACCTTGGCGGGAAAACAGCATGACACCTGATATCAAGACCGTTGAGACCCTGGTTGAGATCATCACCCGCGAAGTGCTGCTGGCGATGATCGAACAGGAGGAGAGACAAAAAAATCCTCCTGGCGCCACCTGCGTGGTGGAGGTCGCCAACGGGGTAAAAGTGAAAACCTGTTTTGATAATGCCGGGCATGTGATCAGCGCTGGCGCTGAACGCCTTACCTCGACGGTCGGAGTCATCCCTGGGGATAGCGCGCTGGCGGGGATGATCGATCACACCCTGCTTAAGCCGGACGCCACCAGCGACAAAATCGCGCAGTTGTGTTTTGAAGCCA
The DNA here is from genome assembly GCA_012798065.1 of Chloroflexota bacterium. Lineage (GTDB taxonomy): Bacteria > Chloroflexota > Anaerolineae > Anaerolineales > Anaerolineaceae > UBA6107. Next base: position 28,697 of record JAAZNW010000086.1, on the reverse strand, counting down.
AAAAGCATCATTTCGCTTCTGTGTGTGTCAACCCCACGCATGTAAAACTATGCGCTGACCTGCTAAAAGATAGCGATGTGAAGGTGTGCACAGTCATCGGTTTTCCGCTGGGCGCGACCTCACCCGAGGTCAAAGCATTTGAAACGCGTAACGCGCTGGAAAATGGCGCGACCGAGATCGATATGGTGTTGAACATAGGCGCGTTAAAAGCAGGCGATACCAACCTGGCTGCCAGAGATATACGCGGTGTGGTGGAGGTGGCGCACGCGGCCAACGCGCTGGTGAAGGTGATCATCGAAACCGCGCTGCTCACCGATGAAGAAAAGGTGATTGCCTGCCTGTTGGCCAAGGAAGCCGGGGCAGATTATGTAAAAACCTCAACCGGGTTCTCGGGCGGGGGCGCTACCGTGCATGATGTCGCGCTGATGCGCCGCACGGTTGGACCATCGCTGGGGGTCAAGGCTTCAGGGGGCATTCACACCCACGAGGAAGCTGAAGCCCTGGTGGCGGCTGGAGCCACACGCATCGGCGCCAGCGCCGGGGTGAAGATTATCCGGGCGGACCAAAGCGAGACCAAACCGCAGATTGCCGCACCCGAGGGGAAGGCCTATTAGGAGGAACTCATGCTTATTGCCAGAGTGATCGGCACAACCGTCTCAACGGTGAAGGATGAAAAACTGACCGGGCGCAAGCTGCTCATTGTCCGCCAGACAGACGAGCATGGCGAAGCGGTTGGTAAGCCATTTGTGGCGGTGGATACTGTTGACGCTGGGGTGTGAGACCTGGTGCTCACCGCGGCGGGCTCGAGCGCCCGCCAGACTGCGATCACCAAAGATACCCCGGTAGATACGGTGATCATGGCGATGATCGACACGCTGGAGGTCGACGGGGTGGTTACTTTCCGCAAGAGCTGAGGGAACAATGCCGGACCTTGACCAGGACCTTCTCTCGATTCAAGAAGCGCGTAACCTCGCCACCCGGGCGTTCGAAGCCTGGAAGACGTGGGCGAAAGCTTCACAACAGGATGTGGACAGGGTTTGTGCTGCCATGGCCGCCGCTGCTTTTAACGCCGCTGACCGTCTGGGTCAAATGGCACACGAAGAGACCGGTTACGGCATTCCGGCGCATAAGCGCCTTAAGAATGAATTCGCTGCCAGGAATGTATGGGAAAGTATTAAGGATATCAAGACAGCCGGCGTCATTCACCATGACCCGGAAAAACGTATTTACCAGATTGCCTGGCCGATGGGCGTGATTGCTGGTTTGACCCCCAGTACCAATCCGACTTCTACGGTCATCTATAAAATACTCATCGCGGTTAAAGCGCGCAATGCCATTGTCATTGCACCGCACCCCTCCGCGGCGCGGTGCAGTTATGAGGCCGCCGCGTTAATGGTAAAAGCGGCTGAAGAGAACGGCGCGCCGCCGGGTTTGATCGCCTGTATGCAGTACGTCAGTCTGGCAGGAACGCAGGAACTCATGGGTCACAAGTATACAGCGCTTATCCTGGCTACCGGCGGCACGCCAATGGTGCGCGCGGCGCATTCAACCGGCAAACCTGCATATGGCGTAGGACCCGGCAATGTGCCGGCTTATGTGGACCGCTCCGCTGACCTGGAGAAAGCCGCCCGCTATATTACCGCCAGTAAAGCTTTCGATTGCTCCACCATTTGTGCCACTGAACAGGCTGTGGTGGCAGACCGGCCGATCGCGCGTTCTTTGCAACGGTTGATGGAGCAGGAAGGCGCGTATTTTGTTGATAAGGCGCAGACTGACCTGCTGCGAAGGCTGCTCTTCAATTCAGAAGGCGTCATGGTTCCTGCCACGGTGGGTAAACCAGCGCCTTACCTGGCAGCGCTGGCAGGCTTTGATGTACCCGCAGGAACGCGTGTGCTGGTGACCAGGCTGAACCGCGTGGGCAAAGAAGAAGCGCTTTCTCGTGAAAAGCTCACCACCGTCCTTGGCTGGTATGAAGCGGATGGCTGGGAAGCCGGCTGTGAACGCTGCATCGAATTGATCCAGTTTGGCGGCAGGGGGCACAGCCTTGTGATTCACGCCACTGATGAAAAGGTCATTATGGCGTTTGGGCTCGAAAAGCCGGTTTTCCGCATCGCGGTGAACACCATGTCGACGTTGGGCGCCATTGGTTTAACCACTGGTGTTTTCCCTTCACTCACGCTTGGGGCTGGCGGGGTGGGCGGATCGATCACTGGGGATAACGTTACCACCTATCATCTTTTCAACGTGAAGCGCCTGGCTTATGAAATTACCTCACCCCCGCCCGCCGCGCTCTCCGCTGGGTCCGCTACACAGGAGACGAGCACCCGGTTAGTCGAGCAGGTTGTGCGGGATGTGGTGCAGGAAATACTAAAAAATACCTAAATTTAGATAGAGAAAGGATGTAGAAATGGCATTAGATACAGCATTGATCGCGTTAGGAATGGTTGAGACCAAGGGGTTGGTCGGGGCAGTGGAAGCTGCCGACGCCATGGTCAAGGCAGCGAATGTCGTCCTCATTGGTTCGGAATACGTGGGCGGCGGTTTTGTGACCGTAATGGTGCGCGGAGACGTAGGTGCGGTAAAAGCGGCTACAGATGCCGGCGCAGCGGCTGCCAAACGCGTGGGCGAGCTGGTTTCGGTGCATGTCATTCCACGCCCGCATCAGGATGTTGAAATGATCCTGCCACAGAGCACCAAAGGCAGCATTGGCGGTCGCGGGTCTGAGACCAAAAAGTAAACCGGGTTTCAACCTGTGACAACCTTAAAATGGCAGACCGCGGGGGCTGACCCGGAGGGTTGGCTTTCGCGCGCGGAAAAAGTCATTCATCTCAACCCGGATGGCAGAGCCCCATCTCTGACCGCGCCGCCTGAAGGGAACCTGCGCGTGGGCGTGGACCTGGGAACAGCGTATACCGTGCTGGTGGTACTGGACGAAGCGGGAAATCCGCTTGCCGGTGAATACCAGTTCGCCCAGGTAGTGCGCGATGGATTGGTGGTGGATTTTTTTGGCGCGGTAAATCTGCTGAAAACACTGAAAGACAAAGCCGAACGGAGGATTGGCCGACCGCTCACCCGGGCCGCCAGCGGCTACCCACCGGGAGTGCCGCGTGCCGAGGTGCGCGCGACCACCCATGTGGTGGAGGCTGCCGGTATGGTCTGTGAGCGTCTGGTAGCGGAACCTGAGGCAGCCAACCAGGTTTTGGGAATCCACAATGGCGTGGTGGTGGATGTTGGCGGCGGTACAACGGGTATCGCGGTGCTGGAAAATGGTAAGGTGGTGTATACCGCAGATGAGGCTACCGGCGGGACGCATTTTTCATTGGTCATTGCCGGGGCCACCGGTTTGAGCTTTGACCAGGCAGAGGTTTTAAAAAAGACAACCTCTGAACAGGCCGGCCTTTTCCCCTTGGTGCGGCCAGTAATGGAAAAAGTGGGCACCATTATTGCACGCCATCTCCGTGGCAGCGCGCCTGAGTCCATCACCCTGGTAGGTGGCACGGCGCTCTTCCCGGGCATGGCTGAGGTTGTTCAGCAGGTTACAGGCATTCCGACCCGGGTGCCAGCGCACCCCATGTTCATTACCCCGCTGGGAATCGCGCTTTCGGATAACGATACTGATCCAAGGAGGCAGGATGGCTGAGGATTTTTCATTACGATGTTATTGTTTCATTGACCGCATGCAGGCACAATACGCCGCTTTTGTGGGCACCATCACCCAAGGAGACCTGCCGGTGGAGGGGATGGCTGCGCTTTATGTTGAGATGGCGCCTGGCAACGAAGTATTCCGCGTTGTGGATATCGCGGTGAAGGCCACGGAAGCCAAACCAGGCGCGCAAATTGTGGAACGCGAATTTGGCATGTTCGAAGTGCATTCTCTCAACCAGGCGGCGGTGATTGAAGCCGGGCAGGTGGTGCTGGACAGGCTGGGATTGAACAAAGAAGACCGCATTAAACCTGAAGTGGTTTCGACGCAAATCATCACGCGCATTGATCCCTACCAGTCGCAACTTATCAACCGCTTTCGGCGCGGCAGTATGCTGGTGCCGGGAGAAACGATGCTTGTGCTGGAATGTGCTCCGGCTGCTTACATTAATTATGCGGTTAATGAGGCTGAAAAAAAGGCGAATATTAAAATCATCCATGTCTCTTCGGTCGGCCGATTTGGCCGAATGTGGCTGAGCGGCAGCGAGGCGGAGATCATTAACGCCCGAAATGCCGCCACCAGCGCGCTCGAAAGCCTTGAAGGGATCAAAGGGTAGCGTAGAAAAAAAGCAGGAGCGAGTGATGCCGAAAATATTTTTTACAGAACGTGATATAGAAGAAATGGCTGCCCGCGGCGAAATGTTCCTGGAGGTCAGCGACGAAGTGGTGTTAACCGAACTGGCGTATGAAAAAGCTCAGTGCCTGGGCGTGCGCCTGCACCAGACAAATTCGCTCCCTCCCGCCGCGCCGATACGTCCTTACCTGGCGCAGGCAGTAAATTCCTGCCCTGAATGCAGCACATCGCAGAAACCCGCCGAAGCTGAACTGAGGAAGCGCATCCGCGATGCGGTGGCCGCCCGGCTGGGCACACAGGTAGACCCGGCGCTGCTGGAGACGATTATTACCCGTGTGCTGAACAATGTGGGGATGAAGTAACCCATGCTTTTTGGTCGCGTCCACGGTACGGCTGTTTGCACGATCAGAGTTCCGGGCACGGAGGGCTTGAAGTTCCTGATAGTCCAACCCTTAAACTGTAAGCTTGAACCGCTGGGCCCCTTACAGGTGGCGGTCGACGTGGTGCAGGCGGGAGTGGGAGACCTGTGCGTGATGGTGCGCTCGCGTGAAGCCTCTCTGGCGATGCCGGAGGTGAAGTTTGTGCCGGTTGACCTGGCGCTGGTGGGCATTGTGGATGAGTTGAGCGTAAAACCTGATGGCGTATTTGACCTGGTGATGCCGAGAGGCACTTGCGAGTACACTTAGGCGGATTATGATTCTGGCAAAGGTCGTCGGAACTGTGGTTACCACCATCAGCCACCCACACTACAAGAATCGCAGGCTGTTGGTGGTTCAGCCATTGGTCACGGAGGGCGAGAGCAGCGAGGAAGATTTTATCGCCATTGACAACACGCACGCTGGTATTGGCGACACTGTGCTTGTCAACCGCGAAGGAAACGGGGCGCGCCAGGTGCTGAACAACCCTGATGCCTGCATCATCTCGGTGATCGTGGGGATTGTGGATTCAGTGACCATCAACTGACCCCAAGGTTTACAACAACAGAAGAGCGGGTATGCGCGAGTCGATTGGTCGATGGCGCTGACATGCCAGGCGACCAGACGGCTCGAGATTGGCTTGCCCGCGGAAGCTGCGTATACCTGCCGGGTTTCCAAGACCCTGCGATCTCACAAACCAACCTACGCTACGCGCCGGGCGAACTGAACGAGGGGTATTTGCCTTCGAAGCGGGCTGTATAAAAAACAGGATTCCATAAGGAATCCTGCTCTTGTAAAACGTCATTGTGTTATTTTTTGTAATTCTCAGCCAGGTAAAGCGTGAGAATGCTTCTCTCTTCTTCTGTCAGGTTGGCCCCTTTGGCGCTCATCCGGGTAACGATGGCTGCCCATTCTTCCGCGGTGGCGGTGGTGTCGGTAACTTTCGCTAGTGTGTGGCAGGAAGCGCAGCGCGAATCAAGCAGTTCCTTGCCATCGATCACTGGCGCCCCAGGCGGTAGTACCTTAGGACCGGGTGCGTCTGTTTGCCCCTGCGCGGTGGCACTGGTTACATCAACTGCAACTTCGGTAGGAGTTGAGGTTTCCACCTCGACAGGCTCTTCAACTGCAGCCGTGGGCGTGTGAACGGCTGCCTTTGCGCAGGCGTTCAAAGAGGTGAGCAGGAGAACCATCAGGATGAAAGAGACAACACGAACCTTCATCGTATCACTCTACCGAATCTTCGATGGGTTTACGGATGGTGACGGTAAATGCCAGCAGAATAACGCCGGCAGATACGAGAATGTACCAGAATTTCGCATAGGCTTCTACGAACGCGGGGTCTGGCACCAGCTGCATACCCAGGAAATAAAATTTATTATAGGCGACGACCCCAGCGAGCATCAGCAGCATGGAGATCCCCACCAACACCCAACTGCGCACGGTAAACGGCGGGGTGCCTTTGGGCTGCTGCGGCAGCGGAGAACCTTTTGATCTGCCTTTCACTTTTCGGCGCTTGAGCGCCAAATCCCTTTCATAGCGCTTTTTTTGACCCCTGAGCATGGCCACGCGCAGGTAAAAAATGACAATGGCGACGATAACGACGATCAGTTCAGTCGAAATTTTACTATTCATTTTTTACGCTCCAATCTATTTTTGATGACCCGCTTAAAGTCTTGCTGGGTGGGTTTCAACCCAATCCCGCGTTCATGGTAATTCCCTTTTGGCGTTACCTCGCCGAAACTGGTGCGATTGGCATGGTCTGTATCATCCTTACGCAGCAGCACGAACATGGTGGAGTTATAAAACCTCACAATAGCGAACCGCCGCTCAGGTTTGGGGACAAGCCCGATAAAATAAGGGTCGCCATCCTCTTTGGGAGAAGGCAAGGTGATGATGATCAGGTGGTTCTTGGAGTCGATCACTTCCTTTGTAAAGGTGAGCCCGGCCGCTGAGATGCGTTTCTCTTCCGGTAATTTATCCCCCAGGAGGTCCCAGTAGAACTTCAGGAATTTCACCCCGTCTTTGTCAAGGTATTTTACAAACCCGTCTGTCTGACTGTGAAACAGGGCGGGCATAGCGTCGAAGGCAAAATTCCATTGATGGCTTTTCTTTTTATCCATTTCCTACTTCCTGTGATGATGATTTTGACCGTTCTGACCGTTAGAACCATAGCGTAATCGTGACTCGTGGGTGCGTTTAACAAAATCAACAAATTTTGTCGCGGGTTTCTTAAGCAGGGAGTTGAGCACGTTTGGGTTGCCCTGAAACCCGTAATGCTCGTAATACTCGAACATTTTCAGCAAGGTGTCGATCGAGTTTTCATCAAGACCTGAACGTTGCGCGTTGACCGCCCAGTCTGATCGATCAATGGCGACCGCCTTCACCGGTCTACCGATCTCCTGAGTCAGCACTTCCGCCATCTCGTCCTGGCTGAGCGCTTGCGGTCCTGCCAGCTCATAGATGGCGTGGGAATGGTTCATCTGGGTGAGCACTACTTCGGCTGCGGCGGCTACATCCTCCAGGTCAACAACGCTGATGCGGGCAGAGGTGTCGTAAGGTACCGGGTAGATCCCTTCATCAATGATAGATGTCCAGTTTGCCAGGATGTTCTGCATATAGGCGCAGGGTTGCAGGATAGTGAAATCCAGGCCAGATTTGAAGAGACACTCCTCCATGCGCATTTTTTGCCAATGATGGGGCATCTCTTCCACCTGCGGATGCAGCACAGAATGATAAACAAAGCGCCTGATGCCCTTTTGCTTGGCCAGGGTAATGAGCGAACGACCGATTTCCACCTCGTCAGGGGTCATATTTGGGCAGATAAAGTAGATCTTGTGAATGCCATCGAGCGCCTGTGAAAGCGCCTGTTGGTCGCGAAGGTCAGCAATGGCAACATCGGTGCTGCCCAGTTGGCGAATTTCCTGAGCTTGTTGCTCATTACGAACCAGGCTGCGCACGTGCACACCGTGAGGAATGAGCCTGTTTAGAATGGTTTTACCGGTTTTCCCGGCTGCGCCAGTAAGTAAGATCAATGGTTTCTCTTTTCGCCAATGAAGGATGATTTCTTGATTATAATCGATGAAATAGAAAAACTCCCCGGTATTTTTCCCCGGGGAGTTTTTTATCGTGCTGTTTTCGGAGGGTTACTCCAGAACGTCAGTTGAGCGCACCTTCGGCGGTTTCCAAACCAGGAAGAGCAGGTTGACGATCATGCCGAAGACGGCGCCAGCCGCGATCGCGGGCCAGCCGAAGGGGAAGACACCCCTGAGCAGCGGGATGGGCAGGTTGCCGCCGTAACCGATGTTGCCGCCGATACCGACGACGAGGATGAGCGCGACAATCGCCAGTTTACCCGGATCATACAGGTCAACTTTTTCTGCCATCATCAGGGCGATGCCCTGCACGCCAATGACACCATACAGGTAGATGGCGAGGCCGCCGGTGACCGCAGTCGGGATACTGTAAATGGCATCGCGCAGCGGGCCGATGAAGCCGAGGACAACGGCGATGGCGCCAGCGGTGATAAGCGCCGGGCCGGAGTAGTTGCGGGTGATCACCATCAGCGAGTTGTTCTCACCGTAGTTGGTGCCAGCGGTGGAGCCAAAGAGACCGTTCACCAGGTCGTTCAGCCCGTCGAGCATCAGGTTGAGGCCAATATGCTTGGCGAAATACGGTTTTTCGCGTCCCATTTCCTCCGCCAGGTGGTCAACATACAGGCTGATCTGATAGAGGTGGGCGGTGGATTCTGGAATGGTGGCGATGGCCATCACACCTACCCCGATCATCGCTGTTGCCGTAAGCGCGTTATTAAAGACCGGGAACACGATCTTGGGTACAGTCAGCAGACCGCTTTGTCCAATGGTCGAGAAATCGACCAGGCCAATGGGAATGGCGACAATGTAGCCGAAGATCATGGCCAGGAGGATGGGGAGCATGCCGATGAAACCCTTACCCTGCAGGTAGACGGAGAAGATGACCGCGGACAGGAAGGTGAGGGCGGCTGCTAGCCACCACTTGAGCGTTGGGGGCATATTGGGTTCAACACCGCAGCAGGTGCCGGAGGCCATGGTCAGGGCGGTAAAGGCGAGGCCGATACCGATGGTGACGGCGACCGAACCGGTGATTTCAGCGGGCAAAACCTTATCGAGGCCTTTCTTCCCGCCGGTTGCGCGGATGAGCAGACCGACCAGGATGTTGAGAATACCAGTGACGATGAAGCCGGCGGTAGCGACGGCGATCGTTGAAGGTTTGGCGGGGGCGCCAAAAGCCAGGTCAGGTTCCAAGACGCCGATAATGGAGGCCACGGCTGCGATATAGCTGAAGCTTGAGCCGTAGTACAGGGGAATATAGGTATTAATCGCGAATTTTGATCCAAGTAATGCGACGACAGTGCCAAGACCGGTGATGGTTAAAACGGTTGACACATCAAAGTGCATGAGCAGGGCGCACAGCACGGTGGCCGGGAACATGGTCAGCACGTGCTGAAAACCGAGCAATAACATCCTGCCAAACGGCGGGGTATCCTGTGGTAGATAACCCAGCACTTTAGAAGTAGTTGCCATAGGTTTTATCCTTCTTTCCTTTGATTAATTGGTTTTCTTCGATCGATTACTACTTACCTGGATTGAGCTCAAAACGAAAAAAGATAAATGTCTTTTCGCTCGCCCCGTAAACGCAAAATACGCTCTCCGATACGCACCTCCTTATTAAGTTATCTATTCCATCTTGAAGAAAACTACATATGTTAATAATACATCATTTTGTCAAGATGGTGAAAGGGGGAGATTGCTCTCCCCCACTGGACTGGTTCTCTTATTTGCATAAAATTATCGCCAGCACAAGGAGTACCAGCGCAACTGGCACAACGTACAAGATCATGCGGTATTCAGCGACTTCCATGAACTTTTTCTTTGGTTCCGCTGGTTTTTCTGCGCTTGTTGCTGCTTCTTTCAGTTCTTCTGCCATCTTTCCTCCAAAATTTTGTCGAGTTTCTCAAACACAGTTTTGAACATGGACTTCGCGACGCTGTCGATCATCCGCTGTCCCACACTGGCAAGAGTACCACCAATATTGGCCTCACCTGTGTATTTCAACAAGGTGGTTTCGTCGCCGAGGTCTTCAAACTTCACATAACCGACCCCTTTGACAAAACCCGCTCCGCCTTTGCCCTCGATGACGAGGGTGACACTCTCAGGGGGAACCTCATCGGTGAGGCTGAGATTACCGGAGAAGTTGGCAGAAACCGGACCAACCCGAATGCCCAGCACGGCTTCGTAATGGGATTCGTCAAGCTTGATCATTTTTTGCATGCCAGGAACCGCGGCTCCCAGCGCGTCAGGATCATTGAACATCTCGTACACAACTTCACGGGGCGCTTTAAACAGATGTTCACCTTCAACTTTCATAACACACTTCCTCCTATTTGGTTTCGCTTCACTTACAGGTAATACTTAATTGTACACCTGAATTACTTGTGCTCAACTTTTTTAAGATAGCCGTAGATGCTGCTTGGACTCAGGTTTGTTTCGAGAATTTCAACACCTTTGTCGGCGAACGCGTCTTCAATCGCCTGGACGATCGCCGGACCCGGCGGAATTGCACCCGCCTCTCCAACACCCTTGATGCCCAGGGGGTTTAATTTCAGCGAACTTTCAGCATGATTGTGGATGATCTCCAGTTTCTTGGGCATGTCTGTTGCCAGGGGCATCAGGTAGTCCATGAAGGATGCGGTCAGCAATTGACCATTCTCGTCATAGACCAGCCTTTCGTACAGAGTGTTGCCGATACCCATGGAGATGCCGCCCTGAAGCTGACCATCCACGATCAAGGGGTTGATCATGGTCCCGCAGTCATCCACGATAACCATCTTCTCAAGGACTGGTTTGCAGGTCTCTTCATCGATGCTCAGGATCACTCCCATAGCGCCGCAACCAGTGGAGCCATGCGGAGGACCATAGTACGCGGTGGCTTCAAGCCCTGGTTCAACGCCAGGCTCAATGACACCGCGCATGGGGTTGGCCATGGCTGCCAGGGTGCCCAGGGGAATTGCGGAGTCGGGTTTCCCCTTGATGCTGACGCTGCCTTCACCCAGCTCGACCTGGTCTTCAGGTACCCCTAGGGCTTTACTGGCGGTGGAGAAGATCTTTGCGCGTACTTTCTGGCTGGCCAGCAGGGCGGCCGTGCCCACCAGGGTGGCGCCACGGCTGGCGAACGTACCCGCGCCCCAGGCGAAGTGGTTTGTATCGCCGGTGATGACCTTCACATCTTCAACCTTCACATTTAACTGGTCCGCGATGATTTGAGCAAACACAGTGTAGTGCGCCTGACCTTGAGAGCTGTAACCGGTGGTCATGGTGACCTTTCCACTGGTGCTCACCGTTACCTTGCAGCCTTCGTAAGGACCAACCGCGGTTCCTTCGGTAAAAGCCACAACACCGATGCCCAGTCTCTTTCCCTCTTTTTGGGCTTTGGGCTGGGTTTCTTTAATGAATTTATCGTACTCAATCGCCTGCAGGCATTTTTCAAAGTTGCCGAGGTAATCACCGCTATCCAGCGTGTTCTTCACAAAATCCTGTCCGGTGATACCGGTTGCCAGGGGAAGTTCGTCCGCCCGTAAAAGGTTTTTCCGGCGAATTTCGATTGGCGAAAGGCCCATTTCCTTCGCGGCGAAATCCAGCATACGCTCCATGGCGAACACGCCTTCTGAACGTCCGGCGCCGCGCACGGGGGTGACTACCATCTGGTTGGTAAAGACCATCCGGATTTGAGTGTAAAAATTAGGCACCCGGTAGTTGCTGATAATGTGCGTTTGGGTGTTCAGCGGCACAGTCATACCGTAGGAGTCATAAGCCCCGGTATTGTGGTAGAAGACATCTTTGAACCCCAGGATGGTGCCGTCTTTCTTGAGGGCGATTTCGCAGTGATGCACCTGGTCGCGTTCAGAAGTGGTGGCGAGGAAGTTCTCGCGGCGATCTTCGACCCATTTAATTGGGCGTTTCAGTTGTTTGGATATCCAGGGCAGCAGCACATCATCAGTCAGCGATGTCATCACCTTAGGGCCAAAACCGCCGCCAATTGCCGGGGTGATCACGTGCACCTGGCTCTCAGCCAGACCCAGGGCGCGGGATACAGAGCCGCGCACGGTCAGCGGAGACTGCGTATTCGCCCAAATGGTCATCACCTGGTTCTGGTCATCCCAGCTGGCGAGGAAACCGCGGTTTTCCATGGCAGCGCCGGCAACGTGTTCGATCAGCATTCGCCTGGCAACCACCACATCGGCCTTTTTCTTCGCCTCTTCGTAATTGCCCACTTCTTGGGTTACCAGGGCAGCCATGTTGGAGGGCAGGTCATCATGAACCAATACCGAGCTGTCCTCCCAGGCTTTTTCCAGATCGACCACGGCAGGCAGAGATTCAACATCCACGATGATATCGTCGAAGGCGTCTTCGGCGATATAGCGCGATTCTGCGATCACCACCGCCAGTACTTCACCTGAATAGCGGATCTTGTCTTTGGCGATGGGCACCAGCGTGCGCGCGTTAAACTTGGAACCAGGGATGGCGGTAGGCGGGGGCACCTGTAAGGGGCCAGGCTTCCAGAAATCACCAAAATCCTCGGCGGTGTAAACAGCCACAACCCCTGGCCGCTTCAATGCTTCACTCACGTCAATTTTTAGAATTCTGGCGTGGGCGAAATCACTGCGCAAGAAAGCCGCGTGAAGCTGACCGGGGACTTCAATATCGTCTATGTACTTGGCGTTGCCTGTCAGCAGTTGCTTATCTTCCAAGCGCTTGATTGGATTACCGAAATATTTTCCAGTCACAGTATCACCTCGCTTCACTTTTTCTGAGACATCTTCTCGGCCGCGTCATGCACGGCTTCGACGATTTTCTCATATCCTGTGCACCGGCAGATGTTGCCATCAATGGCCTCGCGGATCTCGTCTTCTGTGGGTGTGGGGTTTTCTTCGAGGAAGGGGACGAGGGTCATCAAGAAACCAGGGGTGCAAAAACCGCACTGCAGCGCGTGTTTATCGGTGAAGGACTGCTGCAGCGGGTGCAGGTTTTCAGGAGTTCCAAGCGATTCCACGGTGCGAATTTCGTGACCGTTAGCCTGAACCGCGAAAATAAGGCAGGAGCGGACGGCTTCGCCATCGAAGAGGATGGTGCAGGCACCGCAAATGCCATGCTCGCAGCCCACATGAGTTCCCAGCAGACCCAGATCATGGCGCAAGAAATCACTTAAAAGCAGGCGGGCTTCAACCTGGCGTTCATAGACTTTTCCGTTAACAGTTACGGTAATGGGAAAGAGTTTCTTCATTATTTACCTCCTCTTTTCGCGCGTTCGAAGGCTTCAGTAAGGCTGCGTACGATCAATACACGGGTGATGCTGCGACGATAATCAGCGCTGGCGTGCAGGTCTGAGGCCGGGTCGATTTCGCTGGTTGAGGCGGCTTCAGCCACTGCTTCAATCGCATCTTTGCTGGGTTTATTGCCGATGAGGATTTCGCGCGCTTTTTCTGATAGGATGGGGACCTCAGCCACACTCATCAACACCATGTGCACGTCCTTGCAGATTTCGTTTTCATCCAGGGTGACGATAGATGCGACCGCAGATTGCGCGTAACCGCCGCTCTGTCGGGATACCTGGACGTACTTGGCGCCGGTGCGCGGAGGATGAGGTTTGATGACCAGTTCTGCCAGCATCTCGTTGGGCTCAATGACGGTCATGAACGGTCCGATGATCAGGTCTGGCGCTGCGACCCAGCGTTCAGTACCCTTGCCCTTAATGAGCGCCTGCATGTTCATGACCATTGAAATGCTGGGCAGCTGCCCTGCGGGGTCAGCGTGGGCGATTGCCCCGCCGAAAGTACCGCGGCGGCGAATCTGAGGATGGGCGATGAACTTGGCGACTTCGACCAGCAGCGGGAAACGCTGGATGACATCCTGGTTGTGTTCCACAGTGCTGACGCGGGTCATAGTGCCAATCGCCAAACCGCCATCCGCGGTTGGTTTAATGTAGGAAAGTTCCGCTACATTATTCAGGTCTACCAGCGCGCTTGGTCTCGCCATACGGAAGTTCATCGCCGCGATCAAACTTTGACCGCCGGCGAGGACTTTTCCATCGTAACCAAGTTCCGCCAGTGTATCCAACGCTTCATCAACGCTGGAGGGTGCATAATAATCAAAATTAACTGGCTTCATTAATTACAACCTCCTGTTAAATTGAGGATTCAAAATATTGGGGTTTCAAAGAGGTATTTTAACGGTAAAAAGTGAATCACATGCAAAGTTGGAACCTTCAGGGGAGTATCTCCCCTGAAGGTTCGATCGTCAAACTGCTATTCCTTAAAGGCTACAAAGCGGCCCCACATGGATTCTGCTTCCATGGCTTTCTGCAGGTAGCAACCGATGTAGTAGCGCCCGCTCTTGGCGGTGGCGAGCTGACCAGCCAGGTTCTCCGCGTGCACAATGGTGTGCGGGAAGAGGTTGAGGTGCATATCCTGGTAGAAGTCCTTAAGCGGGTAGAGCTGATCCCAATCCTTGCCGAAGTCCTTAATCAACTTGGCATTGGCTTCAGCAAAGGTCTTGGGGTGCCAGATGCGCATGATAGTGTTCATGGGGTGGTCTGCGGATACTGCGTCCACGCCGATCCACTTGATTTTCATCTTGATCGCCCATTCGGAGAAATCAGGTGAAGGACCCGGGTGCTTGACCATGTAGCGGAATTCGTCAGAATCCTTGCTGTTCCAGCCATATTTGTTCCACCCAGTCTTGATGACAAGGATGTCGCCTTCACGAACTTCCACCTGGTCCATGATCATCTGCGGGGTGTAAACACTCGAATCGGACACAAGCTTTGAAATGTCGGCGATCACGCCGGGGCCGACCCAATCCTTAAGGGGAACCTGGCCAATGGTGCGACCGTTGGGGAAGAAGTGTTTTTCACCATCCATGTGCGTGCCGAGGTGGATGCTGGCGTTGCAGATGGAGCCGTTGCGGCCCATGCCAAAGTATTGCCCGCCGACGCGCTTGGTATAGGTAACTGTGAGAGGCACGTAGTTGAGCCACTGCGGGGTTTGCACGCTGAAGGGCACGGTCATGTCGATCATTTCCGATTTCTTCATCGCGGCAAAGAATTCTTCCTCGCTCATGTGCTTGGGGGCGGTCCAGGCGAAAACACGGCTCCAGGCGGTCTCGACTTCCATGTAAGGGATCGGCATGATGCTGATCCAGGCGCGTTTATTCTTGAGTTTGTCGATATCGCCGACAATAGCTTCTGCCAGCAAAAGGTGCTTTTTCGGCATGTCTATGTGGGTCAGCTGGTAATAAGGTCCTTGTGGGAATGTCTCGTCCCAGGTTTTGCCGGTTTCTTTGAGTAATTTGGCTTCAGCCAGTTTGAAATGATCTTCATGCCAGCGGCGGATGGGTGTGTTCATGGGGTGCTCGGCTGAACCGCAGTCCACGCCGATGACCTTGAGTTCCATATCCATGGCCCACTTGTAAAAGTCCATTGAAGGACCCGGGTGGCGGACGAGGAAACCGAACTCCATGCTTTCAACACCGCCCTGGGCGGTTTTATTGCGCACCGCCGGCTGGTCCCAGGAATACTTGTGGTAACCGGTGTTGACGATGAGGATGTCACCCTTTTTGACCTCGACCTTGGAAGTGATCATTTCAGGGGTGTAAATACTGTAATCAGAAACCAGGTCAGAGATATCTGCCACTACGCCGGGCCCGCACAGGTCGGTGAGCGGGATATCCGCAATGGCGCGACCGCCGGAATTGAACGCCCGTTCGCCCACCAGGTGGGTGCCAACGGTATTGCTCCAGTTGAGGATTTGACCATTGGCGCCCTGACCGCCACCATAGGCGCCGGTAACACGCTTGAAGAAATGCACCTCAAGCCCTTTTTCATGCGGGTGAGGGGGGGTGAAAATGCTGCAGTCCTGCGTGAGGTCATAAAGCTCGGCATCGGTGAGCATTTTGATAAAATCTTCTCGATTCATTTTTCCTCCATTTTTTAATATGTTTGGATTAGTTATACCCGTATTTGTCTGCGAAGGCAATTAGCGCGTCTTCGAAACATTTCATCGGGGCTGAAACGACGCCAGCGCCAACCTGCCCAACACCTGGGTCTTTATGCGCCACACCGGTGTTGACTCGCGGGGTGATTTGTTTCTCGACCACTTTGCGGATGTCCACGCCAGTGGGGGTGCCGCGGAAATCAAGGAAGGGAATGGTGAACTGCTTGTGTTCTCCTTCAGTGATTTCGTACATATCCAGCGTGGTGTTGATCGCATCGCGCGGTTCACCGCCAACAAAGGTGACAAGGGCGGGCGCGGTTGCCATGGCAAAGCCACCAATGCCGGCTGTTTCGGTGATCACGCTGTCGCCGATATCCGGGCAGGCATCTTTTTCAGTGAAGCCAGGGAAGTAAAGGGCTTTGACCACAGGCGAGGGCGCGGTGAACCATTTGTCTCCCAGGCCGCTCACTTTGATGCCCCAATCGGTGCCGTTGCGCGACATGATGGTGACGATGGTGCTGCCTTCAATGTTGTGACCGGCAGCGGTCATGGTTTTACATCCAGCCATCACCGGGTTGAGAATGCTCAGCGCGTTCTCGCCCAGGAATTTTGTGACCTCGAAGGCGGTTTCTGTATTCTTGGCTGTTTTGGCGATGTAAGGCGCCAGTTGGGTTGTCCATAAAAGTGAAGCGGTATCCAGGCGGTTGTGCCCATCATCACCGCTGTGCAGCGCTTTGGCAAGGATGGCGCGCACATCGATACCGCCCATCGCTTCGAGCGCGGTTTTAATGGTTGGGCCCAGAACAGCCTCCATCCAGCGAAGTTTTTCCAGCACATCCTCGCTGTACGCGCCCATGCGCAGCACTTTTCCACGGCCTTCGTTGAGGTTGGAGTAGCATTTAATGCCGTGGGTCTGGTTTTCGATCACATACACCAGCTGTGAAGGTGAAATGACGCCTGCCATTGGTGCGGCGCACATATGCTCATGGCAGGGGGAGAATTCGATCTTGCCGGATTTTAATAATTTTTCGGCTTCTTCGGGGTTTTTGGCTTTGCCTTCAAAGAGCAAGGCGCCAATCATGGCTCCCTTGGTCGGGCCGGACATTCTTTCAAAGGTCACGGGCGGGCCGGCGTGCAAGAGCATGTTTTCGTGCATTCCCGGTACGATTTCCAGCGCCTTCGCCAGCGTGATGGCGACGGGGCGGGCTTCCATGAATTTTTCTACTGCTAGTGCGTTTGCTTTTTCGATATCAACCATTTGCTTCCTCCAGGGTCATTATGGATTATCAGGAACTACTTTCTGGGTGATTTCATCTTTTGCAGAATATTCATCAATTTTTCGTTACCACCGGCGGGCGGCTTCCAATCCACCTGCACATAAGGCGCGCCTTGATCTTTCAGGTTGGCAGCGAAGGATTCAAGACCCACATTAATGGCAGCTAACGGTTTTTTGATTTTTTCGAGGTCAACCGGTTTCCCAAGCGCGTGGGCTTTGGGCTCATCGCGCTCAGCCAACGCGCGCAAGATGCGACCGACGTAGCGGCAGATGACCTCGTTGCTGGTATCTACGAGGGCGCCCGCGGCTTTTAGCTGGGCCATCTGGTTGTTCAGGTTCTGGGGGTCTTCATCTGTGCCGCAGACCACGCAAACCACTTCCAGGTGCCGTCCATCTTTCTTGGCATCAGCGATGCATTTGGCGATGGCTGGAGCGATCTCGCTGGCGGGGTCGGGATGTGAGCCGTAACCAATCACCACATCCAACAAAATAACCGCCACTTCGGGGTCTTTGGCTTCTTCATACAACCGGCGAATGCGCAGTTCGTTATCCATCATCGGGTGCAGGCGGCCCTGTGTGAATTCGTCTTCGCCGAGGTCGACGATGCAGTTCTCCTGGCTCACGAACGCGTCGGGCAGCTGGAATTCTTTATTAATGGGTGAGTTTGCCAGCACCCTGGGGATGTAGCCGTAAAGGATGTGCTGGGCTTCGTAAGCCAGTGTGCCGCCAGAGAATAAACCGCGCAGGTATTTCTGTTTGGCGGTGAACTTTTTAATCGGCAGGTCAGCATCACTGACGAGCTTGGGCGGGTTGTGTGCCAGCTCCACCGCCAGTCGGGCGGCGTCATCCAAGCCGGTGGCGAAGAACAGGTTGCCGTCACGCGTGGTGGTGATTGGCCGCGCGATGAAGTTCACCACGACTGGTTTGCCGGCTTTGCGGGCGACCTTCAGCACTTCTTCAGCCACTTTGGGTGAAGGTGGTTTGGAGGTAAGAACGATCACCTTGGTATCGTCGTCTCTCGCCAGCACGTCCAGTGCCATTAAAAAGGTGATCGCGCCCACTTCTGCTTTAAGGTCGCGACCGCCGGTGCCGATGCCGAAAGTGATACCGCTGTTCAACTGGTGAATACGGGTGGCTACCTGTTGTAAACCGGTGCCAGCAGCGGCAACAATGCCAATGGGTCCTTTGCGAATCTTGTTGGCAAAAGCCAGCCCATAACCATCGACCATGGCGGTGCCGCAGTCAGGTCCCATCACTAATAGACCCAGGTCGCGGGCCTCTTTCTTTAATTCGATCTCATTTTCAACGCTGACATTGTCACTGAAGAGGTGCACATGCTTGCGCAGCCGCAGCGCTTCGCGGGTGACGGCGGTCGCATAGCGACCAGCGACTGAAACGATGACCCATTCTGCGTCGGGCAGCATATCAGTGGCGCTTTCAATGCTCCGCGGCTGATATTCCTGTTCTGAACCGCCTTTACGGGCAGCCAGCAATCCATCCACCTGGGCGAGCGCGTCCAAAGCGGCTTTTTCATTCTCAGCTTTGATCACAATGGCCAGGTCGTCAGGTTTGGTGGCCTTTACTTCAGGGGTGTCTAAACCGATATGGGCCAGTAATTCTTTGTTTGAATCTGTTCCCATCACCACGCCGGCATCTAAAACGCCAGGCAACCCGGCAAGCGAACGTTGCAAAGACATGAGCTTGGCCGAGTCATAATAAACACCACTACGGACTTCTGTTTTAAATGTTGCCATAATCGCTCCTTCATAGAATGGGTATTAGGGGGTGACACACGCAGATGCGTATTCAGAAAACCGCGATCGATTTGTGCACCGTTCCCTTGGATGATAAAGAACTTGCTTTGAACGGCGAGTGGATGGGGAATGACAATCTGACCCCATGGTTCACCTTCTTCAATATATCACGAAAAAATCAAGCCAGTCAACTTACCTTAATCGTAAAATAAATGACAAATAACATTATTTCCCAAATAAAAGAACCTCCTCATTTGATACGGTGCACAGAGGAGGTTCTTCAAATTCATAAGACTCCTAACTTACAGGTCGACAGTCTCCGGTACGCGGAAGTTTTCGTTAGCTTTGCGAACTTCATCAGTTACGTTGAAGTCCATATCCTGACCGACGATTTCGCGGACATAGTCTTTTACGCGGCTATGCCACATATCCTGGTTAAGATAGAAGACCTTGGCGCCGCCCAGCTCGTGCTGGTACTCTGGCCAGGGTTTGGTAGGCTGAGCCATTGAAAGGCCTGCCATACGCCAGCCGTTGTAGCTTTCGAAAGTTGACCACCATTCCTTGACCTTGAGCAATTCCATGGCGTAATAGGTCTTGGCGTAGTACATCGGCCAGCCCAGGCGGGCTTTACGAGAAAAGGTGAGTGTGTGCAGGCTGATGGCGATGTCTTTATCCCAAGCGCGACCATTGGCGAAACCGAGCCATTCGCCATCGACCAGGCCGACCATGGTGAAAGGATCTTTGAGGCGTTTGCGGCGCAGGGCGAGAACCTCACCATAAACACGTACACCCACAATATCATAGAAGTCCTTATCAACTTTCATGACCTTTTCGAGGTAGCCAAGCATGGGATCGATGTCGCTATCCTTGATACCGCGGATATAAACGATACGACCGTCTTTTAAGGTAACTGTGGCTTCCGGGATGGGGGGCATATCCATTGGGGCGCCCTGAAGAATGCCTTCGATCTCGCGCAGATCGATTTTCATTTCTTCAGTTGAAACAGGAGTCGGGAATTCTATTTTCATTTTGCATCCTTTTCTTATAATATTTTGTTGCTTAGAGTATAGCATTCCGGACAATTGAAGTCAACAATTGCCGGATGATTAAGAAGAAAACAGGATTAATGTAACATCGTTCGGGTGAAAATTATGACCTTTTCCGTACGGCGAAGCAGAAATGGCTGAGTCATTCAAAAAACCGTGATACAGTAACGGTATGAAAACCCCTCTCATACTACAAGACCAGAAAAAAGGAGACATAATGGATAAAGAGACACAGATGCTCACCATCTTTTTCAGGCATGACCAATCCAAGAGCCTGGATGAGATACAGGCTCACCTGAGGGCAAATGGCTTCTGGAGGGATTTCCCGCCGGAGGGAATGGAAATTGTCTCCTGGGTGGTGATGATGGGTATCGGGCACGTGGTCACCCTGAGGCTTCCACAATCTCGCTTACGCGAATTAAATATGATCGTCGAGAAGAAAGCCTGGAAAGCCTTTACGACTGAGTTCTACCCCACGTATGACTTTCTCCCCCATTATCAGCAGTTCCACGCCGAGGCAGCAGCCAGGGATTAAAAAAAGCAGCCGCAAAGGCTGCTTTTTTTTACGAGGGTAAAGTTCTATTTTCCGTACTTTGCGAAATGCGGGGCGAAAATGACCTCGGGGTCAGGTATTTCAGCCGGGATAGGGTAAGAAACCCAGGTCACATTAAGGAAGTGTTTGACCGTGATGTTCTCGCTGGTAATGTTGCCGCCCCAGGTGCCGCAACCGAGCGACATGCTGAAGGGCATGCCGTTCTCCCAGTCACCGCTGTTACCCACGCTCTGAGCCTGTCTCACCATCATGCGGCTGACTTTGGCTTTGGTCGCCAGCTCCAGGATGTGTTCTTCATTGACTGAATGAATACCGCAAGAATGGCCGTAACCGCTGAAGCCGGTGATATCGATGACCATTTGCACTGCCTGATCGAAGGTCTTGTACTTCCACAGGGTCAGCACAGGTGAAAGTTTTTCGGCAGAGAACATATCCTCGGGGCCGATGTGTTCCCCGAGCACCATGATGAACTTGGTGCCATCTGGTACGTGGATGCCGGCTTCTTCAGCGATGAACTTGACGCTTTTACACACGATCTTGCCGCTTAGATGCACACCATCTGGCCACATGGCCGCTTTCAATTTGGCGCGGTCTTCTCCTGTTACAAGGTGACCGCCGGTTTTCTTTAATTCTTCCAGCAGGTCATCGAAGATGCTTTCCTGGATGACGATATTGTTTTCGGCTGAGCAAGATGTCGCGTTGTCAAAAATCTTGCCTTTGCAGATTTTCGCGGCGGTGACAGGAAGGTCAGCGGTCTCATCCACAACCACAGTGGCGTTGCCAGCGCCCACGCCGTAGGCGGGTTTTCCGCTGGAGTAGGCGGGTTTCACTACCCCGGCGCCCCCTGTAGCCAGCACCAGGTCAACCTTGCTCATGAGTTCTTGTGTCAGTTCGATGCTGGGTTCTTCAATGTACTGAACCAGGTCGAGCGGCGCGCCGACTTTAGCCAGACCTTTGCGCATTTCTTCACAGGTCACCGCGCAGGTTTTTTTTGCTCTGGGGTGCGGGGCGAAAATGACCGCGTTTCTGGCTTTGAGGATCATCAACCCGTTACAGGGCATGGTGGAGGAAGAATTGGTCATGGGGGTGATGGCGCCGATAACGCCCATGGGTTTGGCGATTTTCACCAATCCTTTTTCGGGTACGCGTTCGATCACGCCTACCGTTTTTTCTCCTTGTAAATCACGCAGCACGCCGATGGTTTTCTTCTGGTGTTTGAGGACTTTATCTTCATAAACCCCCAATCCGGTTTCCTCTACCGCAAGGCGGGCGACGGTTTCAGCGGTCTCGCGTTTGTAGGCTTCCCATCCCACTGCCAGAATCATCTCATCTACTTTTTCTTGTGGCCAAAACTCGATCACTTTTTGCGCTTCACGCGCTTTCGCCAACAAATGGTCGATTAATTCACTCATTGAACCTCTCCTATTGTTAATGTATACGTACTGTTATTATATGACAGCCGCCAGTGCTGATTCAAAGATGTTTAAGGCTTCATTCATCTGGGATTCTGTGACCACCAGTGGAGGTATCCAGCGAATGGTGTTGTCCCAGGGGCCGGCGGTGAGCAGCATCATCTGCCGGCTGAGGCATTCAGCCTGCACGGCTTTGGTGGTTTTTTTATCAGGCTTGCCGTGCGCATCACGGAATTCAGTCCCCACCATCAACCCCAACCCGCGCACATCAGCGATTTGGGGGTATTTCTCCTGCAAGTGAGCCAAACCCGCTTTTAACTGGGCGCCGCGGGTAACGACGTTCTCAATTATTTTCTCTTCTTTTATCGTGCGGATGGTTGCCACCGCAGCGGCAGCCGCGACGGCGTTTCCTCCATAGGTGCCCCCGTGTGATCCAGGGATCCATTTGGACATCAACTCAAGCCGGCTAATGACGCCAGAAATAGGCATGCCTGAGGCGATGCCTTTGGCAACGGTCATGATATCCGGTTCGATTTCAAAGTGCTGATAGCCGAACCACTTGCCTGTACGACCAAAACCAGATTGAACTTCATCAGCCACCAACAGGATGCCGTGTTTTTGGGTCAGTTCGCGCAGACCTTTCATAAAAGTTTTTGGCGGAACCAGGTAGCCGCCTTCACCGATAATAGGCTCGATGAAGATCGCGGCTGTCTCCTGCGGAGCGAGCTGGGTCATTAACAAGAGCTCCAGTTCGTCCAGGCACCACTGACTGGCTTTTTCTTCGTCCCAACCATAGCGCAGCGCGTATGGGAAGGGAGTGACGTAAACCCCCGGCATCAGCGGTTGATAGCCAATTTTGTAACTATTCTTGGATGTGGTCATGGCCATGGTGGCGTTGGTACGCCCATGGAAGCTGCCCTGA
The DNA here is from genome assembly GCA_012798065.1 of Chloroflexota bacterium. Classification (GTDB taxonomy): domain Bacteria; phylum Chloroflexota; class Anaerolineae; order Anaerolineales; family Anaerolineaceae; genus UBA6107. The sequence continues at coordinate 6,016 of JAAZNW010000086.1, read as the reverse complement.
ACGACGATGACGTTCGGGCGCCCGGTGGCATGACGGGCAAGTTTGAGCGCGCCTTCAACCGCTTCAGCCCCTGAGTTGCTGAAGAAGAAGCCGTCCAGCGTGGAGGGAAGAACTGTACGCAACTCGTCTACCAGTTCAAGCAGCGGCTTATGCACCACCAGGTTAACCTGCCCATGAATGAGCAACCCGGCCTGCTGCCGGATGGCTTCTACCACTTTGGGATGGCAGTGACCCGTGTTGGTCACGCCAATCCCGCAGGTGAAATCCAACATCTTGCGCCCATCCGTGGCGTACAGGTAACAGCCTTCGGCGTGGTCAACAACGATGTCAGTAAGATGCGTCCAAACGGGTGATAGGTGTTTGAGGTTTTCTTGATAATTGACCATAAGACAATCCTTTGTGTGAGTGGAATTGATAAGATGGTTGAGTTTGACCACAGGCGTTGAGCCTGATTTCTGAAGATGGAATCATGCTCATCCCGCTCCTGCGATTTGAAACGGATGCCGGGCAAAAAAAGAATTCCCCAACCAAACCACTTTTTTATTATGACTCAAAAGTTACGGCTGGGGAATTCATAGAAATCATCACTATTCTATGAAATTACTCACCACTCCTTCATGCCCCACGGGAAGCCCATTCCAGCCATGCGATCCATAAAGGGCAGCGGGTCAAAGAATTCAGGACCTTCTACACCGGTGGCTTTCCAGATGCCTTCTGCCAGCAGTTCCATGCCGATGACGGCGTTGAAGGCTGTTTGTGTCACCACAACCTGGCAATCGAATTTGTCCATGCTTTCTTTGTTATCGGCGACCTGGTAAATATACACATTCCTTTCTTTACCGTCTTTCTTTCCCTTGACCCAGGTTCCAGCGCAGGTCTGTCCTTCCATCAACGGGCCCAGGTGGGCGGGGTCGGGCAGGCAGGCAGCCACCACATCGCGCGGGGCAACCTCTACTTTCCCAACCTTGATGGGTTCTTTGTTGTCCAGCCCCAGCAGGTGTAAGGTCTGCAGAATGCCAATGAATTCATCACCTAACCCGTATTTGAAGGTTACCCGTTTGCAATCGATATAGCGCGGTACGAGCAGCACTTCCTCGTGCTCCACGTTGACACACTCGTTGGGGCCAATGCCTTCTGGGAAGTCGAAGACCTCTTTTTCGGAAAATGGCTCGGTAGTGAACCAGCCCTTGCCTTTTTCCCAGATAACAGGCGGATTCAGGCATTCTTCGATGGTCGTCCAAATGGAGAAGTTGGGGGCGAAGTCATAGCCTTTCACAATGAGGTTGGCGCCATCGCGCACATTCACTTCATCGATTTCATCAAAGAGGTGGGTAGCCGCGTACTTGGCAAAGACGTCCGCCATGCCGGGTTCTACACCCAACCCCAACAGGGCGAGGATGCCTTTTTCTTTCCATTTATCCGCGCGCGCGAACTGGTAATCTCCCAGTTTGATGCCTGTCTTCGTGTAAGGGGTTTCAGGGTGGGGATGAGAGAGCGTCATCGCCATATCCATATAGTTGGTGCCCACATTATACGCGGCGTCAAAGATGGTTTCATTAAAGCTCGGGTCGCAGGCGTTCATGATCAGGTCTACTTTGTACTTTTTCGCCAGCTCCTCGATCATCCCGCGGTTGCGCGCGTCTACGAATTCCACGGGGAAGCGTTCATTGTCCTTGATTTTGGCCTGTACTTCCAGCGCGCGTTCTTTGTTGAAGTCAGCCAGCACCATTTTTTCCAACCAGGGTCTTTTGGCCGCCATTATCGCGATGGCTTCGCCAACACCACCCACTCCAACCAGCAATACTTTCATATTATCCTCCTGTGTACTAGTGATTTTATGCTTCTTCTGCTGCTTCTAACACATACGGATCCACATCAGGGATGTCTTTCTTTACCCATTTGCGGATTGGGAAATACAATACCGCACCAATCGCCATGGCGATTAAAGCCAGCCCAACAGCCCCTTGCCAGCCGTAATCGATAATCTGGCTGACGATGGCAATGATGATGATGGTTAATGGCGCCACAACAATGTAGATCAACCCCCATATACCCCCAGGAACCCGTTTGCGCGGAATATCTGGTTTTTTGTACCTCAAAACGACCAGCGCGAAAATCTCAGCCATCAGCACCAGCATGTTGAGAAACACATCGATGACGACCAGATTCTGGAATGCGGAGGTGGAGAATATCAGGTAAAATGCGCCGCAGATGAGAATAGAAACCCACGGCGTGCCGTACTTTGGATGAACTTTATTCAGCCAGGTTGGCATCATACCGTCCTCTGCCATCGCGTAAGGCACCCGCGTACCTCCTAAGCCGTTGCCAATGAACAAGCCAACCATGGAGAAGATGGCAGAAATTCCTACAATCGCCCCGAGGAAATAGGAAAGCGGGCTGTCTTTGCCTGCGACCTTGTCGCCAATTCGGTGGGCAATCGTTGGAAACTCCCAGCCCGCATCTGACCCGGGGTCGATACCCCAGGTGAGCATTTTTTCATCCGCGATACCATAGTCATTAAGAATGGGACCAATGCCTGTGCCCGGGGCGGATTCTTCGAGCCCCCAGGCCAGATATTGCCCGTCTTCTCCAGCTCCGCCATACAGGCCGGCTACCGTTGGCACGGAGTAAGAAAGGATGGTGGCGATAAGCACCAGCACCATGGCACGCGGGTAGGTCTTCTTGGGGTTTTTAATTTCATCGCCCGCGGCAGTGGGAAGCTCCCAACCCATGAAGTTCCACATGGCCACATAAATACCCACGCTCAATGCCCCCAGCAGGTTGCGCCCACTTACCTCAGCGCCACCCGGGAGGAATGGGATGTTGCTGGGGGTGCCATTGACGATCCAAGCGTAAATGCCAAAACCAGACATGATAATGATCGGGATGATCATCGCCACGCCCAGCCAACTGGCGGTGAGACCAGAGAGCTTGGCGCCGCGAACGTTCAAAAGAGAAATGGTGATGATGAGCGCGGCTGATACCAGCCAGGAGAGAAGGTCGGATGAAAAATGAATCCCGCCGATGGTGGCGCCGTCGCTGAGCGCGGGAATAAAGTAGCTCAGGTACCAGGCGGTCCACACCGGGTAGATGGATACATCCACCCACGAGACCACCCAGTTCATCCATCCTGACATAAAACCGATGAATGGTCCGAAAGCCTGCTTGACCCAGTGATAATAACCTCCCTCTACTGGCATCATGGATTGCATTTCACGCACCATCAACATGTTGGGGATGCTAAAGACGAGCGGGGTGATGACCATCAACAGCAAGGCCAACCCAGGGCCAGAGAGACCTACCATGGGTTCTGCGCCAAACGCGCCGCCGCAAACGGTGAAGTAAATGAGCGCGAATAACGGGAGAATGGTCAGCTCCCTTTTTAATTTTTGCTTCTCTGATCTGACGAGCGTTGCCTTATCGATCTCTGGTGCCATGTATCCTCCTGTGAAGATCCTGAAGAATAAAATCAATCAAAACGCAGGGAGCCTGCGTTAGATAGTCCTGGCAAATACATACCCATAATGGATGTTAAGGCTCAGTCTTGCGTCACAATAAAGGAAGGGATTGGCCAGACGTGGTCGTCTTTTATCTTAATCGGCACAAAGGAAATGTGGGTTTTACGTACCCCGGGGATTTTCCCGATGACCTCAGTGACAAAATCGAACATCGTGCTGTTATCAGGGGTAAAAAGCTGTATGCTGATATCAGTATCACCAGTGGCGTAGGCGATGTAACTTATTGACTCATACTCTGCCAGTTTCATGGCGATAGTTTTGATTTGCGACGGTTCGACTTCAATGAACACATCCGCGCAGACCACCAGCCCAATATTTTCAGCGTTGACATTGCCGCGCACGCTGATGATGCCGTTTTCTACCAGGCGGTTAATGCGGTAGCGTACCGCGCGTTCAGAAACTTCGCCACCGATGCGTTTGGCGATTTGCGCGCAACTCATCCTGCCGTCTTGCAGTAAGAGGTCAGATATCTTCTTATCAATCGCGTCGATTTTTATCAATTTCGACCTGAATATTGCTGAAATATACAATAAGTATAGATAAACTTTCCGAAAATACAAGTGTTTTTGAAAAACCGTGAAAAAATTAAGATTAGAAAAAAGGAACGTGTTCCAATAGGAGATGCTCTACGGAAAATTGTTAATAAAAAATACTTGACACGATGTTTTTTCTTGTCATAATAAATCAATAGGAAAAACATCCATTTTTCCATTGACTCCTGGTTTGTCGGTATTCTCCAACCCGCACTTGCACGAAATCAGCAATTTCCCTGCTCTCTTGTTCTATTTGACACCCAAAATAGTTGAAGATCGAAGGAGGAGAGATGGCACAGAATTTTAAGGAAGCGCTTGACTATTCAGATCGCTGGTTGGAAATCATCGAAAAAGCCGAGGTGAGCGAAGCCGAAGGCAAACAGATCATCGAAGAAAGCAAGAAAAATTTCGCGGAATTTTTTAACAAGGGCTGGTTGGATTATCGAAAATCCGTTACCGAAGCAGGCGATTGGGCCTGTGTGGAATGGACAGGCAGGGGGGCGATTTTTAAAGATGTGTTAGGTCGTGAATACATTGACTGCCTGGGCGGTTACGGCATGATGGACCATGGGTGGAGCCACCCTGATGTGGTAAAGGCGGTGGCAGCGCAGTTGCGCCGTACACCCATGCCCAGCCAGGAATTGATCGACCCACTGCGCGGCGTGTTGGCCAGGCTGATGGCCAATATCACCCCGGGCGATATCAAGTATTCTTTCTTTTGCGCCAGCGGCACTGAAGCAGTAGAAGGCGCGATCAAACTGGCCAAAATGTACTCAAAGAAATCGGCCTTTATTGTTGCGACCAAGGCTTTCCACGGCAAGACCATGGGTTCGCTCTCCATGCTGGGCAAAGCAGATTACCGCGTACCGCCTGGCTTGCTATACGCCGGTCAGGTTTACCATGTTCCATATGGCGACGCGGCTGCGGTTGAGCGCCAGCTTCAAATTTGCGACCAGGTGGGTATCGGCGTGGCGGCTGTGATGATGGAACCCATCCAGGGTGAAGCCGGCGCGATCGTACCCCCGGATGACTTCTGGCCGCGAATTCGAAAAGCGACCAGGGAGCATGGTGTGCTGCTTATTGCCGATGAAGTGCAAACGGGCATGGGGCGCACTGGAACCATGTGGGGTGTGGAGCACTGGGGGGTGGAACCTGATATCATTGCGGTTGCCAAATCTTTGGGCGGTGGGGTCATGCCGGTAAGCTCCTTCTGCTCTACAGAAGAGATCTGGCAGGTGATGATGGAGCCGAATCCGTTCATTCATACCACCACCACTGGCGGCGGCGCGCTGGCCTGTTCAGCGGCTATCGCCGCCATCAATGTCGCGTTGCGAGATGATTTTCCGAAGCAGGCACGCGAAAAAGGCGATTACTTTATGAAGGCTCTCAAGGTGCTGGAGAAAAAATACACGAACGTATACGACTACATCTGTGGAAAAGGATTGCTTATCGGGCAACACTTCAAGGATGCGGAAGTCGGGTACAAGGTCGCGGCAGGGCTCTTTAAACGCGGCGTTCTGGTTGCTGGAACGCTAACCAGCGCCCATACCATTCGCATTGAACCGCCTATTGTTATTGAATACGCTCAAATTGATGAGGTTTTGAACCGCCTGGAAGATACATTGAAAGAGGTAAGCGTCTGAATGATTGATACCTCAACTTATCCGTCTCAGGTCAGAAAGGAAGGGTCGAATGGTTCTTGAAGGTTATCAATACGCTTGGCTGGTTTTTCTGTTCATTGCGCTCTTCTTCGCCGTGCGCATCATCGTGGGCGTGTGGGCCGGTCGAAAAGTTCAAGACAATACAGATTATGTGGTGGCAGGAAGAAGACTGCCCATTCACATGGCTGCGGCTTCCATTATGGCGACCTGGTTTGCTGCTGAAACCTTGATGGGAGCTTCAGAAACAGCTTACGACTACGGCTTTTCTGGCGTCATCTTTGACCCGTTTGGAGCCTCGGTCTGT
>JAAZNW010000125.1 GCA_012798065.1 Chloroflexota bacterium | reverse complement strand
TAGATAACTGGTTGGATGATACGATAGCCAAATCAAAAAAACAAACTCGGATTGACGACGAGGAGCAACATGGATGTTGAATTAGTCGAAAGACTTGCAAGATTAAGATTAATAATTGGGTATCTTGGGGAACGAGAGCAGTTCGGTTGGTGGCAAAGTTCATTTTTTACACAAGGAAGCAATGCTTTCCTTTCTCCGCTGTTTAGCCGAACACAAATTTTGGCCCAATGTAATGGAGTAACACACGCTGCAGCTCTAGTGCACGACGAGCGGATTGGCATAGGTCATGTTTATCATCTTTTTCGACTACCAGAAGAGATTGAGCAAGGAATCCACCGATCGCTCCATGAGCCGGCTTTGTTCCAATCAGTTCAAAAGAATATTACCAAATCTGAAATGGCTTTGGATTTCTTGCGAAAGTTAACTGGACCCCAATTACCAACTGAGGTCGGTCCAATCCGAGTTGGAAACATCGTGGCGTTGCGCGACATAAATTCTTGGCAGAAAGTAGCCGGCGCGTACTTGTGTGGTTTCGAGAATAAAACAGTAGTTTGTCCATTTTTTTCAGATGTCCTATGATCAATGACAAGTACACTACAAAACTAGGTTCTGGACAGGGAATCATTGAAGAGACTTTTGTGCTTCTTAATTTATGGTCTCCAGGAATGAGTGGATCTGACCTTTATAAGGTAGCACTTGAATCGGGATTGTTCCCGAACATTTCTGCGCGACGATTAAAGAATCTAATTTTTGAAGGTTTTACTCCCCGTTATTTATACCAAGATGCTCAACCATTGAAGTATATAAAAGCATTACAGAATGGGTTGTCAAATAAAGAAATTATTCAAATCTTATATTTATATACCTGCAGAAATCACAAAATCCTTCACGATTTTATCCAAGAAATCTATTGGGCTACATATTCGTCCGGTCAAAATTTCTTGACAATTGATGAGGCGCGGAATTTTGTAATTCGAGCTAATCAAGATGGGAAAACGAGCAGACCGTGGGGAGATAGTATGATACAACGAGTTCCCATTTATTTAGTCGGCACATGTTCTGATTTTGGGCTACTTGAAAACAAGAAAAATTCAAATCGAAAAATCCTGCCTTTCAGAATCGAACCAAAGGTAGCAATTTTCTTGTCATATGATCTTCATTTTTCCGGTCTTGGCGATAATAGCATACTCAGCCATTCGGATTGGGGATTATTTGGTTTGGATCGAAGTGATGTATTGAATGAATTGAAACAGCTAGCCTTAAAAGGTTGGTTTATTATTCAATCCGCTGGAGATGTGACTCGCATAGGCTGGCAATACCAGAGTATGGAGGAAGTAATCGATGCCCTCATTAAGAGATAACTTCGACGAATTGATGGAACGAGTTCGATCTGGTCGAGAATTAGGACACGCCAGTTTTGAACCGATCTATTATTTGATCTTCCATCCCAAGGAAATTCTGGATGTGAAGAGGAGCCTGCCAGCCTGGATCGCAAAACTGCGCAATGATGGTTGGGACGTTGAGCAGTTTTCTATCGCCCAGGAAATTCGTTCCATATTAGACAGTGCTCCGATGATGAAAATCTGGTTGACCGCGGATAAAAAATCGCCTCTCCAGTGGGATAAAGCCAATCAATCTTTGGCCAATGCCATTACAAATGGCTCGTTAAAAAGTCGATTAGAGAATAAGCTGGAACAGGTGAAAGGTAAAAAGAGCACGATTATTCTTGTCACAGATCTCGAAGCACTTCATCCTTATACTCGCATTGGTGCAATCGAGAGTCAATTGTACGGAAAATTCTATGTGCCTACCGTGTTCTTTTACCCAGGTGAACGTACCGGAAAGACGCGATTGAAATTCCTGGGTTTTTATCCAGAAGATGGCAATTATCGCTCCGTTCATATCGGCGGCTAAAAAGGAGTGTCAGTGGCTATGCAGATCAAAACATTATTTGACCCATCAAAAGACATCTATCGCAACATCGAAAAGGTGATCACATATAACGCTTCGCAAGAAGTTCGTCTAAAAGCGGAAATCACCGAATACATTGTTACTGAAAGCATTGAAGATCAGTTCGAACGGTTGCTGACCAAAATGCAACAGGCGATGGATAGTGGCGGCGAGAATGAGGTAGGTGTATGGGTTTCTGGCTTCTACGGTTCTGGTAAGTCGTCCTTCACGAAATATCTTGGCTTAGCATTAGACCAGAGCGTGCAAATTGAAGGGACGCGGTTCTTGAAATATTTACAAGACCGTATGAACAAACCCCAGACGAGAGCGTTGTTATCTACGGTGGCTAATCGCTTTCCGGCAGCGGTTGTTCTTCTCGATCTGGCAAGTGAAATGCTGGCCGGCGCAACGATGGAGGAAGTCTCAACTGTTCTTTATTATAAAGTTCTGCAGTGGGCTGGCTATTCGCGAAATCTAAAGGTAGCAGCATTTGAAAGACGGTTGAAAAAAGACAACCGTTATGAGGAGTTCACAAGCAGGATTCAAAACGACCTCGGTGTTTCCTGGAAAGAAGTTCAAAACGATCCTTTAGTGATTGACAGCTTAATCCCAGAAATTGCACACGACCTTTATCCCCAGTTATTCAAAACGGCCAGTGCCTTTAATACCGAAACCACCGATTTCGTCCGTTTTGAAAATGAACGTGTCAAAGAAATGATTGATATTGTTCATGAGGCAACGGGAAAAGAATACATTGTTTTTATCATTGATGAAGTAGGTCAATATGTCAGCTCACGTCCAAACCTGATCTTGAATCTGGATGGGTTGGCAAAGAACCTGAAGAATATCGGCAACGGTAAAGTGTGGATCCTCGGAACTGCACAGCAAACCCTTACCGAAGATGATCCACGCGCATCTTTAAACTCACCCGAATTGTATAAACTCAAGGATCGTTTTCCAATCCAGATCGACCTTGAATCCAGCGATATCCGCGAAATTTGTTACCGCCGTTTATTGGGAAAATCACCGGATGGGGAAAAGACCCTTGGCGCAATCTTCGAAAAGCATGGTCAGGAGTTACGATTTAATACCAAACTCGAAGATGCCAAATATTACGACGCAGACTTCGATAAGGTTACATTCACTAATCTCTATCCTTTTTTACCGGCCCATTTTGACATCTTGCTGCACCTTTTAGGCGCTCTGGCTAAATCTACAGGCGGAATTGGACTTCGTTCAGCTATTAAAGTGATCCAGGATATCCTGATCGAAGGCCCGGATGGTCAACCACCTGTAGCGAATCAACCGACCGGTTGGTTGGCCACAACGGTTACATTATATGATGCGCTTGAAAAAGACATACGCCGCGCTGCCCCATCCATTCATAAAGCGGTTGCAAAGGCTCTCATTCGCTTCCCTGATTCGGCAATTCATCAGGAAATCGCCAAAACAGTAGCGATTCTTCAAATATTGGGGAACATGCCAGTTACAGTCCAAAATATTGCGGGTCTTACTCATCCTACGGTTGATGCAGCATCGCGCCATGATGCAGTCGAATCGGCTGTCAAGGATCTCATCTCTGATGGATTTGTTCCTTTTGGTGAAAAAGATGGGAATCTGTGCTTTTTCAGCGAAAAGATTAATGATATCGATCAGGAACGGGCGCAAATTCCCTTACGTTCGATTGAAACCCGGCGGATTCAAAATGAGGGGTTGCGAGAGGTGTTCAGCCCACTTCCCTCTGTCCGGCTGCACAACACTCTCTCCGTAACCTCCGGGTTGAAATCATCTACCGGGTCTATCCTGACGAATCTTGCCGGCGAGAAGGAAACGATTCAAACCGTGGTGGAATTAGTCGCTCCTGAGGATTATGAGGGAGCCCGTACCCGCCTGGTTGAGGAATCTCGTCAGCGTAGTTCGCAATACACGATCTATTTATTGGGAAGAACGGTCAGCGAGATCAACGATCTGGTATCCGAAATTTACAGAAGCCGTGAAATTGTTCAACGATATCGTAATGACCCAGATCAGGAAGTTAAGGAATATTGTTCAGCCCAGACCGACCGCGCAAATGTTTTATCCGGAGACTTGGAGCATTTGTTGAAAAACTGCTTAAGCCAGGGATCCTTTATCTTCCGCGGTCAGGTAACGGCAGCAGACAGCCTGGATCATGACCTGGTTGAAGCGGCGAAAAAGCATTTAAGCACAGTGGCCGAACAAGTCTTTGATCGCTACAATGAGGCGCCCGTCAGAGCAGATACGAATATTGCCGAAAAATTCCTGAAAGCCGGCAATTTAAAAGCAATCGACTCCAACATCGATCCGCTCTCTCTCGTCCAGGTGGTGGGTGGAACGCCTCGCATCAATACCAATCATAAAGCTCTGATCAGCATTCGAGACTTCATCGACCGCAATGGCTCAGTGGATGGGAAACGTCTGACCGATTATTTTACCGATGCGCCTTTTGGCTGGTCTCCAGATACCTTACGCTACCTGGTGGCAGCATTACTGGTCAACGGAGAAATCAAGCTTAAAATCTCCGGGCGGGAAATTAAAGTCAATGGTCAACAGGCAATCGAAGGCCTGCGCACCAATAATTCATTCAAAACAGTGGGGATTTCACTTCGCGATGGACAGCTTCCACTCGAGGTGCTTGCACGCGCGGCACAACGCCTGACCGATCTGACCGGTGAACCTACCATACCGCTGGAACAGGAAATCAGTAAATCAGCAGCGAAGCACTTTCCACAATTACAGTTGAGATACGGGCCATTGGTTTCAAAGTTGGAGAACCTGGGGCTGCCAGGTGTGGAGCGCATTCGTGAGCTCAATAAAGATCTGGCGGAGATTTTGGAAACCGATGCCTCAGATGTCCCGCAGCGATTGGGAAGCGAAGAATCCTCACTCTTTACGAGCCTCAAATGGGCAGCAGATGTAACCCTGGCGCTCAAAAACGGGCTAGAGGTGACAATCCGCGACCTGCGTGAGCATTGGAAGGAGATCAAAGCATTACCGGATTCAGGAATACCAGGTCAGCTCAAAAACGACGTTGAGGAATCGCTTGGCCAAATTGGTGAACGTCTGGGTCAGGAAAATTTCTACCAGCACAGCGCCGACCTAAGCTCTACACTTACCTCAATCAAGAATCATTTACGTGACGCGATTGTTCAGATGGTGGATGCGCAAAAAAGTACGATTAAGGTGGCTAAGCAAGATCTACCAGGGTTGTTTGAATGGAACGAATTGACGCACGAAGAACAATCTCAGATACTGGCGCAGTTAGAAGCTTTGGCTGTTGAAGTGGATAAGAATTTGGCAGGATTGAAACAACTCCTTGGTCAGGAATATACCATCCAATCACGGGTTAGCGGCGTACGCAATAAAATTGAGGAAGTCGGGCATGAACGACAATTGGCACGTTTGAAAGAAGAGAAGGAACAGGCTGCTCGTGAGGGACACAGTCGAATTACCCGATCTTTGAATATTCCTACCAGGGTGACCAACAGCAGTCAATTGGATACCTTGATCCAACAGCTTCAGACTCTGAAGACCGAATTGGCACTCTACAATGACATTGAAGTAACCATAGAACTGAAGTATTGATCCATTATGGCATTTGATCAAACCACCCGCAACCGTCTGGCCCGTTTCGTCAGCGATGCCCGCGCCCTCTTGACTGAAGAATTTACCCGCCAGCTACAGAATGAATATGGGCTTGATCCAGCCAGTGGAGAAGTTACTCCCACTGAAAGATTAACGGCATTGGATGATCGCCAGCGTGAGACGGCACGGATAATCCGTGAAACCCTGGATTACTATCTGGCAGGAAATTCACAAGCAGATGCGAAAGCTTTCCATGATGTACTGGATCGCATCGTGCGCGAACAGGCGTTTACAGTTCTCAACCGGTTGTGCGCTTTGCGCATGTCCGAAGCGCGTGGGCTGGTTTTAGAATCGATTGCCAAATGTTACCAGTCGAAAGGCTTTCTACTCTACGCTCGTCTGGCGGGCAGTGCACTGGGAGAAACCGGTGAATCCTACCGCATGTATCTCTTCAGTTTGATGGATGAATTTGCTATGGAACTGCCGGTTCTGTTTGACCGTTTCAGCCCGCAGGGACGGCTCTTCCCCCGCGAGGCCGTGCTGTTAAAACTCCTGGAGTTGATTAACGACGCGGAGATCGATTCGCTGTGGACCGAGGACGAGACCATCGGTTGGATTTACCAGTATTTCAACAGCAAAGAAGAACGCAAAGCCATGCGGGACGCTTCGTCAGCTCCGCGCAACAGTCGTGAGCTGGCAGTACGCAACCAGTTTTTCACCCCGCGTTATGTGGTGGAATTCCTCACCGATAACACTCTGGGGCGCATCTGGTACGAGATGACCAAAGGCGAGACGGCGCTCAAAGATACCTGCCGCTACCTGGTGCGCCGTCCTACCGAAATATTCTTGAAAGAGGGAGAACAAGCACCAGAGCAGTCCAAAACCGATGAGAACCTCTCGCAGGAAGACCTGCTCCGTCAACCGGTATATATTCCTCCCCGCCCTCTGAAGGACCCGCGTGAGATTAAGATGCTGGACCCAGCCTGCGGCTCGATGCACTTTGGTCTGTATGCCTTCGACCTCTTTGAGCAGATTTATGCAGAAGCCTGGAAGCTGGAAGAACGACTGGGCGAAGACGCCCTGCAGCGATTGGCAGATCTGGATTCGCTGCATAAAACCTACCCGGATGAAGAAACTTACCTGAAGGATGTGCCGCGCTTGATCATCGAGCGCAACATCCACGGAGTGGATATTGACCCGCGTGCGGTGCAGATTGCCGGGCTGAGCCTGTGGCTGCGTGCTCAGAAGAGCTGGCAAACCAAGGGGCTGCGCCTCAGCGAACGACCGCAAATTCGCAAATCCAACGTGGTGTGCGCCGAACCCATG
>JAAZNW010000085.1 GCA_012798065.1 Chloroflexota bacterium | reverse complement strand
CGTGATGACCTGGTTTTAATAGGAGATAGATGCCAGTCCCGCTTCTCAGTATTCTCGCCCTGACCCCGCTTGCTGCCGGTATTATTGTGCTGCTACTGCCGGCTGAAAAGCGCAGTCTAATACGCGGGATCGCGTTTGCTACTTCGCTGTTTACGCTGGCGGTTTCTGTCATCATTTTCTTCCGTTTCGATACCACCGCCGGAGGTTACCAGTTTATCGAGAAGATGAACTGGCTGCCCGCGTTAGGCATCTCTTACCACATGGGGGTTGATGGCATCGGTGCTGCCATGGAGCTGATGGCTGGTATTGTTGTGTTTAGCGGCGTGATGGTATCGTGGCGGGTGGAGGACCGACCGCGCGAGTTCTTTGCTTTCCTGTTGTTCCTGGCGGCAAGCGTTTTTGGCGTGTTCGCTTCGCTTGACCTGTTCCAGCTGTTCTTCTTTTTTGAATTGGCGGTATTTCCGAAATACCTGATGATTGTGATGTGGGGCTCCCCGAAGACGCGCGAGTATGGCGGCATGAAGCTCACCCTGTACCTTTTCCTGGGTTCGGTGGTGGCTTTGATCGGTGTACTGGCGGTTTACTTCACTTCTGGGCTGCGTAGTTTTGATATGCTGGCACTTGAACAGGCGGGGTTGGCGCTGGAATTTCAACGCGCCTGGTTCCTGGTCATTTTTGTGGGGTTTGGTGTATTGGGCGGTCTGTTTCCGTTTCACAGTTGGGCGCCTGATGGTCACGTGGCTGCCCCCACGGCTGTTTCAATGTTGCTGGCAGGCGTGGAAATGAAAGTGGGCGTTTTTGCCGCGTTGCGCGCCGGGTTAATGTTGCTGCCGGAAGGTATGCGTTATTGGGCGCCGCTGATCCTGGTTTTGGCGACAATTAACGTGGTGTATGGCGCGTTCATCGCCATGATACAGAAAGACTTTAAATACGTTATTGGTTTCTCCTCAGTATCTCACATGGGGCTGGTGTTCATTGGTTTTGCCACCCTTACGCGAGAAGGCCTCACCGGCGCCGGGCTGCAAATGTTCTCACATGGGATCATGACCGCTCTCTTCTTTGCTGTTGTGGGTATGGTTTATGACCGTACCCACACCCGCGATATCCGTGAACTGGGCGGGCTGTTCCGTACCATGCCGATTGCCATGCTCGGCTTTGTCATTGGTGGCCTGGTTTCCATGGGGATGCCGGGGTTCTCCGGGTTTATCGCTGAGATGCCCATCTACATGGGCGCCTGGCAAACCGCCCCGATTGTGGCCATCATTTCGGCACTTTCCATTGTCATCACCGCGGCCTATATCCTGCTCGTTGTCAGGCGGGTCTTTTTTGGTGAAACGCCGGAGGGCATCAGAGCTGGGCTAAGTGATATTTCGCTTATGGATAAGATCGTTGTGGTCCTGTTATCGCTGATCCTTATTGTCATCGGGTTGTTCCCGTCCGTGTTGGTGCCCTGGATCGAAGCCGGCGTCAGGCACATACTGGTGCTCACAGGAGGTGCGTAATGCCGGCGATCACTGCTGAAATGCTCCTCTCATTATTACCTGAACTCATCCTGGCTCTGCTGGCCTTGTTCTTATTGGCACTCTCGTTGTTTAAAAAAGAAAACCTGGGCGGGGCTTACAGCTGGGTCACGGCGTTTGGGTTTGGGCTCACCCTCTTCCTGACGGTGTTTTATTCACGCCCCCCTGCAGAGGTTCAACTGCTTTGGGGTGAAATGATCCGCTTCGACCGGGTTGGTTTCATCTTCCGGTTGTTGATCCTCGCTGGCGGCGCGATGACCGCTATTTTTGCTGGCATGGAACAAACCATCGCGAAAAAAGCCGAGTTTTACCTCTTGCTGGTTCTTTCTTCTATCGGTTTTTCGCTGATGGTTTCAGCCGGCAACCTGATTATGTTGTACCTGGCAATTGAAACAGCTACCATCCCGCTGTATGTGCTGGCCGGGTTTAAACAGCGGGATGAAAAATCAGTTGAATCTGGGATCAAGTATTTTCTGTTCGGCGGCGTTTCCTCTGCTATCCTGTTATACGGTTTCACACTGCTTTACGGCTTCGCTGGAACGACCCGTCTTGATGGCATGTTGGAACTGATAAAACAGAACGGAGCGCCGATCGCAGGGATCACCCTAGCGTCGCTGCTGGTACTGGCTGGTTTCGCTTTTAAGATGAGCGCCGCGCCTTTTCATTTTTGGGCGCCGGATGTATATGAAGGCTCTCCGACGCCAGTTGCCGGGTTCCTCTCCACCGTTTCAAAAGCGGTTGGTTTTGGCGCCTTCATTCGCGTACTGGTGAATGCTTTTGGTGTGGGTTCTTCGAATGCGTGGATGGTCATTGTCGCCATCCTCGCCGCGGCGAGTATGTTCCTTGGCAATTTGTTGGCCATCTCGCAGCGGGATATCAAGCGCCTGATTGCTTACTCATCTATCGCCCAGGCAGGGTACATGTTGGTGGGGGTGGCCGCCGGCACTGAATTCGGTTTCAGCGGGACTGTTTATTACCTGCTTGTTTACCTGGTGACCAACCTGGCGGTTTTTGCCATCATCAGTTGGGTTGAAAAGGGATCGGGCTCCTCCGCAGTCAGCGCGTTTGCGGGTTTAAACCGCCGTTCTCCGGGGATGGCTTTGGTGATGATGGTCGCGCTCCTCTCTCTCGGAGGTATTCCACCGTTTGGCGGTTTCTTCGCCAAGGTGCTGGTTTTTGGCGCGGCGGTGCAATCGCATTACGTGTGGTTGGCGGTGCTCGGTATTCTAAATTCTGTCATCGCCTTGTACTACTATTTGAAGATAATGAAGGTGATGTATCTGGATAAACCAGATGAGACCAGCTGGAAGGTGACTCCAGCTTTACAGTGGAGGGTGGCGCTCGCGCTTTGTATTGCCTGTATTATTCTCCTGGGTGTTATCTATGCTCCATGGCTCAATGGCATATCCCTCGCGGTGACAGGGTTTTAGATAAAGTTGGCCTTTCCAGGCGGTTTATCAATAGCAAAAAAACCTCTATGATATAATCGAAAATCATGTTTGACACGGAAAGAGACAACGAAACAAGGAAGACAAATCGGCGCAACCTTTGGCTGGCAGCGCTCGCTGGCCAGGTCGGCTTCTTAACTTTAATCATTATTTTGGCAGCGGTGGTGGGAGGGCTGGCTCTGGATGCGCGATTGGGCACCCGCCCCTGGTTTACTATCGGTTTGCTGCTGGCGAGCATCCCGGTCTCTCTGCTGCTCATGGTCTACATCACGCGCAAAACGGTCGCCAAAATAAAGGCGAACCACAATGATCACCTCAATGAGGAGGGGCGGCTTGGAAAATAAACGTAAATGGCGTTGGGGAAAGCATCGCTGGATCCTGCTCCTGTTAATCATCCTGAGCGTAATTGGGGTTAACCTCATCGCTCCGGTGCAGCCGCATATTCAGGTGGCAGCCGAAAACCTCAGCGAAAAACCTCTGTTCACCCTGCCTGTGGTGGGAGATTTTTACCTGACGAACACGCTCACGGCGATGTTGTTGATGGATATCGTCATCATTCTTGTAGCGCTTGGGGTGCGCCGCGCGGCGAAGAAAAATGAACTCGCGCCAGGCGGGGTTGGTAGTGTCTTCGAGATGCTAGTGGAGATGCTTTACAACCTCACAGAAAATACCGCCGGTAAGTATGCGGCGAAGATTTTCCCCTGGTTTGCCACTATTCTGATTGTGGTGTTGTTTGCCAACTTGTTGAAAATTTTGCCCGGCTTTGAAACCATTGGTTTTCTTCATCCCAGCGAGCACGGGTTCGCCACTCAGGCATTGGGGGGCGGCTGGTTTACTTTGAAAAACACCCCGGCGGCAGATGGCTATGTGCTTGCTCCATTCTTGCGCGGGGTTTCAACTGACCTGAACTTCACCACCGCTTTGGCGCTGATCGCTGTATTTATGATTCAGGTGATTGGTGTGCAGGCGAATGGAGCGCGCTATTTAGAAAAATTCATCAATGTGCGCACGATCTTTAAGAAACCGTTGTTTGGCGTCATCGATTTTATCGTTGGTTTGCTTGAGCTGATTTCAGAATTTGCCAAGATTCTTTCATTCACATTCAGGTTGTTTGGAAATATGTTCGCCGGTATGGTGTTGTTGGCTGTTGTGGGTGTGATGCTGCCCGTGTTCATGCCGTCGTTCATTATGCTGTTTGAGTTGTTCGTCGGTGTTATACAGGCGTTTGTATTTGGGATGCTCACCATGGTCTTTATGGCGCAGGCTACCATCACGCATAATGCTGAAGCAGAGCACTAAATTTTCAATTTATTCAAGAAGGTAAGTAATCAACCAGGAGGCAAGAAAAGACATGAATGGCGATATTGTAGAAGCAGCAAAAATGATTGGAGCCGGCATTGCTATGATTGGCGCGCTTGGCGGAGGCATTGGCGTGGGGTTGAGCGTTCAAGGAGCGGTGCAGGGCATGGCGCGCAATCCTGATACTTATGGCAACCTGTTATCCAGTATGATTCTTGGAATTGCTTTTTCGGAAGCGATTGCGATTTATTGCCTGGTAATCGCCTTTCTGATGCTCTTTGTGGTATAACCCGTTGCTTTCAATGAGGAGGTTGCTTTGGAAAAACTAGGTCTGAATCTCGGGTTCCTGATCGTTCAGATAATTAACTTTCTTGTTATCCTGGTCGTTTTACGGGCGTGGGTGTATACCCCGTTACAGAATTCATTGAAGAAACGCCGTGAAACCATTGAAAAAGGACTGGAAGATGCGCGGGTTGCTGCCGAAGCCCGAGAAAACGCTGAACGCGACGCGGCGGGTATTCTGGCAGAAGCGCAAAACAACGCGGCTCAGCTGATCCGGGAGGCCAAAGAAAAAGCGGAGCTTGCCGGGCGGGAGGTGAAAGCCAGTGTGGAGGCTGATATTGCCAAGACCAGGCGCGAAGCAGCGGTTGAGGTAGAACGCGAACGTGAACGCGTGCTTGGTGAAATACGCACCAATGTTGCTGCCCTGGCCATCGCCGCGGCACAGAAATTGGTCGGCGAAGCCCTGGACGAGAAACGCCAGCATGAGCTGGTGGCGGAATTCTTCTCCGGTATCAAGGGCGGGAAGGTCACCATCCTTGAAGAGAACGAATTGAAAGGCAAAAACGCTGAAGTGGTGAGCGCGCTGCCTTTAACGCGGGATGAGCAGAAAGTCATACAGGGGGAGATGCTTTCAAAGCTGGGCGAAACCGCGGCAGTCAGTTTCAATGTGGATCCAAAATTATTGGGCGGCCTGGTTGTGCGTGTAGGCGATACTGTGATCGACGGTTCAGTCGCCGGCCAGATTCAGAGCCTGCGCGCCACGCTCGAGTAAGCAGAAAGTCGTGAGAGTCTTCCTGAACGCCACTCCAAGGAGGGCTCTTTTTATTTAATGTTAGAATGGAAAATTGATGAAACCGGTTTTACTCTCCGATCTTTTTAAGGAATTCCCGATCCCATGGGCAACAGACGTAGCGCCTGGCGCGATTCCCATCTCTGCCATTTATTATGATTCTCGAATGGTGAGAAGAGGGGCGTTGTTCGTGGCGATAAGCGGCGGCAGCGTGGATGGGCATGAGTACATTTCTTCGGCCATTTCAAGGGGAGCGGTGGCTGTGGTGGGCACCAGAGAAATCAGAGGCCTGCCTGTACCTTACATCCGTGTAGCGGATTCCCGCGAAGCCCTGGCGTACCTGGCAGCAGCGTTTTTTGACCACCCCGCGCGCCAGTTGACCGTTATTGGGGTAACAGGCACAGATGGCAAAACGACAACCGCTAATATGATTTATGAAATCTTAAAGCAAGCCGGTGTTAAGGCTGGGCTTATCTCAACGGTGAACGCGGTGATTGGTGACGAGGTGGTGGACACCGGCTTCCATGTGACCACACCAGAAGCGGTGGAAGTGCAAGGTTACCTGTCGAGGATGCTGGCGGCTGGGCTGACAACTGTTGTTCTGGAAACCACATCTCACGGCCTTGCCCAGCACCGGGTGACTGCTTGCGAGTATGATATCGCGGTTGTTACCAATATTACGCATGAGCATCTGGATTACCACGGTACGTACGAGGAATACAGAGCTGCCAAAGGACGTATGTTTGCCAGCCTGGCGCAGACCGTTGAAAAACCTTTGGGTAACCCGCGCCTGGCCATTCTGAACCGTGATGATATTTCTTATGACTATCTTGCTGGATTGGTAAAAGGTCGTCAGGTCACTTATGGTCTGCAGCATAAGACGGATTATTTCGCCCAGGATGTTACCAGCAACCCATCAGGTGTGGATTTCACCCTCATTGCTGAAGGGCTGGTTGAACGTGTGCACTGCAACCTTCCTGGTAAGTTCAACGTCTCCAATTGCCTGGCAGCGTTTGCGGCCGCGCGCGCGGCAGGAGTTGAAACAGGTGCGGCCATAAAGGGATTGTCAAGGCTTCAGGGTGTGCCTGGGAGAATGGAAGCCATTGAGATGGGGCAGCCTTATAGCGCGATTGTGGATTTTGCTCACACGCCGAACGCGCTCAAGGTGGCGCTGGAAACAGCGCGCGAGATGACCACAAAACGCGTGATCGCTGTGTTCGGTTCCGCCGGCTTACGCGACCGCCAGAAGCGCCGTTTAATGGCAGAGGTTTCAGTTCAACTGGCAGACATCTCCATCTTCACCGCTGAAGATCCGCGGACGGAATCGTTGGAGAGTATATTGGCGGAAATGGCGGACGCAGCTACTTTGGCTGGGGGCGTCGAAGGAAAAACGTTCTATCGCGTGGCTGACCGCGGCACGGCCATCCGGCTGGGGGCGGAACTTGCCGCGCCAGGCGACCTGTTGATTGCCTGTGGAAAAGGGCATGAACAATCGATGTGTTTTGGCACGATCGAATACCCCTGGGATGACCGTACTGCCATGCGCGCCACGCTGGCAGAGCAACTTGGTCTGCCTGGCTACGAAATGCCCCATCTACCTACTTCATAACGATTTTTCTGTGTAAAGAAAAAAGGTCCGGTTGGCAAACCGGACCTCTTATATGCTTACAGCCTTAGTGCCTGGGATTGCGATTCCCGTTGCGGTCGCTAAAACCACGATTGTTTCTGCGGTCGCTGCTACCACCGCGACGATCACCACCGGAGCGCGGCCTGTTGCCGCCAGGTTTTCCGCCTTTATCGTGCTCGAGGGCTTCTTCCGGTGTCCATCCTTCCAACACCGCCTGGCGAGATAAGCGGATCTTGCCGTTTTCGTCGATGGCGGTGACCATTACGGTGAGCTCATCGCCCAGCTTGACCACATCCTCGACCCGTTCTACGCGTTCGCTATCCAGTTGCGAGATATGCACCATGCCGTCGATACCTGGCAGTATTTGTACAAACGCACCGAAATCTGCCACACGCACGACCTTACCGGTATAAATATGCCCGACCTGGGCGCTTTCGGTGAGCGCCTCAATACGCTCACGGACGGTGGCTTCGCTGGCCCCATCAGTAGCGGCGATATAGACAGTGCCATCGTCATCGATGTCAATTTTGGTGTTCGTCTCTTCCTGCAGCGCGCGGATAATCTTACCTCCTGGCCCGATGATGGCACCTATTTTATCCACGGGTATATGGAGGGTGGTGATGCGCGGCACGAAGGAACGCAGTTCTGGTCGTGGAACCGGGATGACTTCAAGCATTTTATCCAGGATAGCAAGGCGGGCTTCATGAGCCTGAGTGAGTGCCTGGCGCATGATCTCTGGGGTGATACCCTTGATCTTAATATCCATTTGCAAGGCGGTGATGCCCTTGGTGGTTCCGGCAACTTTAAAATCCATGTCGCCCAGATGGTCTTCAGCGCCCTGAATATCGGTGAGCACCACATGACGGTCGCCTTCTTTGATAAGCCCCATCGCCACACCGGCAACCGGCGCTTTGATGGGTACGCCCGTATCCATTAATGCCAGGGTTGAGCCGCAAACTGAAGCCATGGAAGATGAGCCGTTGGAGGCGAGCACCTCAGATACCAACCTCAGCGTATAGGGGAAATCTTTTTCATCGGGAATTACAGGAACGAGCGCTCTTTCTGCCAGTGCGCCATGACCTACCTCGCGGCGGGACTGCCCGCGCAGCATTTTCACTTCACCGGTGGAGTACGGCGGAAAATTGTAATGGTGCATGTAACGTTTTGAGTCCGTGGGAGAAAGGTTGTCAATCTCTTGCGCTTCTTTGGGTGTGCCCAGGGTGGCCATTGTGAGCACCTGGGTCTCGCCGCGGGTGAAAAGACCCGAGCCGTGAGCGCGGGGACTGACGGCGACTTCGCACCAGATCGGGCGGATTTCATTCAATTTGCGCCCGTCTGGGCGTTTGTTTTGCTCAAGGATACGCGCTCGCACAACGCGCTTGTAGGTTTCTTCAAACGCTTCTTTATACGCGTTGACCTCTTCAGTGTTTTCAGGGTCAGTATATTCCAAGACGATATTCTCGCGCAGGTTGTCAATCTCGTCCTGTAATTCGTGTTTGCTGTGCGGGGCGTCGAGGAGTGTATTGATCTCTTCCGCGATGCGGTTGTAAACCTTTTCCACCAAGGTTTCATCCAGCGAATAGAGCGCGACTGCGCGTTTTTCTTTGCCGATTTCGCGCGCCATTTGCAGTTGGGTTTCAACGATTGGTTGAATAGCGGCATGACCGAATTCCAGCGCGGCGATCATGGAGCCTTCATCAATCTCATTTGAACCAGATTCGACCATGAGGATGGCATCAGCGGTACCGGCGATGCGCAAATCAAGGTCAGATTCTTCCATCTGGCTGTAAGTTGGGTTGAGCACGAACTCACCATTGACACGACCAACACGCACCGCGCCAACCGGCCCATCCCAGGGAATATCAGAGATCATCACCGCGCAGGAGGCGGCGTTAATTGCCAACACATCCAGCGGGTTTTCCCAATCAGCGGAGAGCGAAAACATGATGACCTGAACTTCGTTGCGGATGGCGTTATTGAACAGCGGGCGCAGCGGGCGATCGGTAAGGCGGGCAACCAGGATGGCATCGGTCCCCGGTCGGCCTTCGCGGCGGAAGAATGAACCCGGGATACGCCCGCCAGCGTACATGCGCTCTTCGTATTCCACGGTCAACGGGAAGAAATCCTGACCGACACGGGGCTCATTGCCCATGGTGGCTGCAGCAAAGACCATGCTGTCGCCAAACTGAACGGTCACAGCGCCGCCAGCCTGGGCGGCGAGTTTACCGGTTTCGAACGTCAAAGGACGCCCACCAACGGTGGTAATAAATTTCTTGCTTTCTGGTTTCATAATTTCTCCTAATGTTCTTTTCCCGCCTGGTTAGGAACTGAAAACTGGGGAAGACGCGCGGACGTCTTCTTCACTTTTCAATAACCAACCGGCGGTGCTAGGTTGTTCCGCCCTGGATGTGCATTTAAAACGAGTAGAGGGGTTCTACTCGTTTTGGCTCAATCTACCTGGTGCGGATCTTCAATTTTTCGGTAATGGTAGCGAAGCGGGCAAAATCAGTGCGGCGTAAGTATGCCAGCAGCCGGCGGCGCTGCCCTACCAGTTTGAGCAAGCCGCGCCGAGAGGAATTATCTTGCTTGTTCGCGCGCAGGTGCTCGGTCAATTGCCGTATGCGGATAGTGAGGATCGCGATTTGAACATCTGCTGAACCGGTATCCGTATCGTGCAGGTGGTACTCTTCGATCAATTTCTGTTTTTCTTCTTTCGTTAATGCCATGACAGTTGCTCCTTAAGTATTTTGCAAGTCGCCAGCTGGCAGCCCAAACCGCCAACAGGTCGAGTCAATGAGGCGTATTATACCAGAGGGTTTTATTGGTGCACAGACACAAATTTCTGAAACGAAAGTGCCTTTTTCTAGGTTAACTGACGCTGCCGCATCTCCACACGCAGCGACTCCTGCATGGCAGGGCTGAACAGCTCGATCGCCCGTCTCAGGAATCGCCCCAAGCCAGGCGCGTCAGAAAGGGACATTACCTGCTTGAGGAAGTAAACAGTTTCAACTTCTGACCTGCGGGCAAGATGCTCGATCACTCGCAGCAGCTCGTACTGGTTCTGTGGTCCCGGGTTCAAAACCAAAGGGTTGATGAAAGCAAAAATCGCTGGCAGATTCTCGTAACTGTAATCATCGATCAACGGAATGGTGCCGGCGAGCGCCAGTTTCGTCAGCCATGGTTCATTAGACGAAATCCAACCGTTCAAGACCTCCAACCATAATTCAGGAGATTGCTGACGGATGGCAGCAGAAGCCTGCTGGTGCAGGAAGGGGAACAGGTCGGCATCCGTTTCAACCTGTGACCATGCCTGGATACGCGCCAAAACTTCTGGATAATGCGAACTGGGAAGTTTTCCAAGCAACTGGGCTGCCAGCTCTCGTAACTCAACTTCGGGTTCACGCCAAAGCCGGTCGATGATCTGGAGCAACAGCTGCGGGTTTTGCGTAACGAAAGGATTTGAAAATTTCACCACCTCGCTGTTCAACAACCTGGGTGTATTGAAGACCGGGTGGGTGAACACGCCCGAGGGAGAATCGCCCGCTGGATGGGTCAGATCGGCATGGAAAATAAAAATCTCGCGTAGACCGCGTGTGAACTCAACAGGGTCTTCTATTTGCAATTGGAGAAGTTTGAACCTGGCGCGCAGCCGGGAGAGATCGACGGCAGGCATGGTTCAGGCTCCCTGCTTAATAAGCGCGGGCGAAGTACACCTTTTCATTGGCGTCGCGGCCACACACCGCGCATTTACCTGTTCCACCCGGTTGTTGCATAGGGATACAGCGGGTGGTGGCTTTTGTTTCTTCTTTGACCCGGTTTTCACAATCTGCGCTGCCGCACCACCAGGCGTGAGCCCAGCCATCTTGAACAGCGGTTGTCAACGCTTCATAATTGGTCACATCCGTAATGTGGCTGTCGCGGAAAGCCCTGGCCTTCTCATAGAGAGAGGATTGGATAGTATCCAGCAAAGCACCTACTGAGCTGGCGATGTTTTCCTGCGGGAGGAAGGATTTCCCCTCTCTACCGGGCACATCGCGTCGGGCAGCCATAACAGATCCTTTTTCCACATCTTTGGGCCCAATTTCAAGCCGCAACGGAACGCCGCGCATTTCCCAGTCGTTGAACTTGAAGCCGGGAGTCAACTCGCTACGATCATCCACTTTAACCCTGATCGAACCTAAGGCAGCGCGGATCTTATCAACCACAGGCATGACCCTGGCGCGCTCCTCGTCGTTCTTGTAAATGGGGACGATGACCACCTGGATGGGCGCCAGGCGGGGCGGCAAGATCAACCCCTGGTCATCGCCATGGGTCATGATGATGGCGCCGATAAAACGAGTAGAAACCCCCCAGGAGGTCGTCCAGCAGTATTGCAATTCATTGTTCATATCCAGATACTGGATATTGAAGGCTTTGGCGAAGTTTTGCCCCAGCAGGTGAGATGTCCCCGCCTGCAATGCTTTGGTATCGCCCATCATAGCTTCAATGGAATAAGAGTGCACCGCGCCAGCGAATTTTTCGCTGTTGCTTTTTCGCCCGGGTATCACTGGCACCGCGGCATCTTCAACGGCGAAACGCGTATAAATATCCAGCATGCGCAGTGTCTCTTCTTCGGCTTCTTTTGCCGTGGCGTGGGCGGTGTGCCCCTCCTGCCAATAGAATTCCAGGGTACGCAGGAAGAGCCTTGTGCGCATCTCCCAGCGCACCACGTTGCCCCACTGGTTGATAAGCAGCGGCAGATCCCGGTAGCTTTTAATCCACTTGGAGTACATGTAACCGATGATCGTTTCAGAGGTTGGGCGCACCACCAGCGGTTCTTCAAGTTTTTCGCCGCCGCCGATGGTCACTACAGCCAGTTCAGGCGAAAAGCCCTCTACGTGCTCTTTTTCTTTTTCAAGAAATGACATGGGGATAAAGAGCGGGAAAGCAGCATTGACATGACCGGTGGCTTTAAAACGGCTGTCCAGGGCCTGCTGGATGTTTTCCCATAATGACCATCCATAAGGGCGCACAACCATGCAGCCACGAACCGGGGCATAATCAGCCAATTCAGCCCGTTGAATGACCTGGTTGTACCATTCAGAATAATTTTCTGCGCGCGAAGGTAGTTTTTCGTTGCTCATAAGCTTTCCCTTATAGATTGATTTTGATAATCCACGAGTATTTCTACGGCGGTGTCTACGTCTGGCACCAGCTGGATCAATTCGCGGTCTTTAACACCGATGTAATCTCCCAAGGATGCGAAAAATTGTGCCATCACACGCTGCCACGCGCTGCCAACAACGATGAGAGGTCTGGGGGGTTTACTGTTGATAATCATTTCGTTCCACATCACTACAAGTTCGCTCAGTGTACCTACGCCGCCCGGCATCACAATCGCCGCATCGCAGCCATCGATGAGCGCGAAGAGTCGTTCGCGTAAGGTTTCGTAATGATGTTCTTCTAAAACCCAACGATTGGGCTTCACCTGGCGCCAGTTTTCAATTTCAGCGCAGGACATTCCTACCACATGACCACCGGCTTCATTGGCGCCGCGCGAGGCAGCCTCCATCACGCCGATGTAAGAACCTGTCAGGACGGTGAACCCGTGCCCGCCCAACATTTTTCCCAGCCTTAACGTCTCAGTATAAACCACGTCATCTGGGCGGACAGAAGCTCCGCCAAATACCGCGATATTCATTTGATTTCCTTCCTTTCGGTTCCCGCGCCGTCCCATGACCGCTGAAAATTCTTCTTCAGCTTATCCATAATCGCTTCTTCCAGGTCAATCCCGGTGATGCTGGCGATCTGCAGAAGATACAGGGCGACATCCGCCAATTCGTCGCTCAACTCCTTGTTTGAAACGGCAGACTCTCCCCATTGATAAAGCTCCAATACTTCAGCTGCTTCCAGCACCAGCGAGATTGCTAGGTTGCGCGCGGTTTGCGGGCGCGGGCTGTTTTCAGCGTACCAGCCTTTGGCGCTGACAAAGCGGTTCATCTCCGTTGTGAGCTGGCTGATATCCATGTTATCCTTCAGCCTTCTTGACTATCCGGTTGAACTTCCTGGCGCACAACTCTTGAATTATCGCTCTCTTCATGCTTGACTCACTATGTGGAACTCACCCAATATTACCATAGAGGTTCCTTTTCCTACAAAAAAAGGAACAGCGGAAAATAAAAAGCCGGACGGGTGTTTTCCGTCCAGCTTTTTACAAGGTGCGCGCTTATTCTTCTTT
>JAAZNW010000084.1 GCA_012798065.1 Chloroflexota bacterium | reverse complement strand
GGTCAACGCCTCGAATGATGCGAAAGACTGGGCCTGGCTGAACGCCGTCCGCAATGCCAGTGTAGCGGTCGACAATCACCGCCCCTGGGTCAAAGCTTTTGGTCGCGGGGTGGTTTTACGCAACCTGCGCGACCCTCGCGAAGGTGCCGATATGCGCGTGGATATCGCGTTGCAAGGGCCCAAATCACGCGACATCTTGCTGGCGTTGGGTTGTGATGCCGCCACGCAGAGAAAAGTAAAAGCCCTCAAACGCACTGAACTTTGCGAAGCGGTGATTGGCGGGTACGATCTGATTATCTCGCGTACCGGTTACACCGGTGAGAAAATGGCTTTTGAGCTTTTCGTACACCCTGAAAACGTCTCAAGCCTATGGAACGACCTGATGAAAGTTGGTGAACCTTTGGGGCTTAAGCCCTGCGGTCTCGGCGCCCGAGATTCTTTGCGCACGGAAGCCGGCCTCCCCCTGTATGGGCATGAAATGGGTGGTGAGCGCAACCTGGGCGTTGCTGAAGCCGGGTTTGGTTCCTATGTAAAAACCTACAAACCCTGGTTTATAGGAAGGGAATCCTTCATTAAGAAGGAACTTACCCGAAAAGGAGTTGTCGTTCGTTTCCGCTTTGCCGAAAAAGGCGTGCGCATGGCGCACAATAACGACCCGGTACTGGATGAAAAAGGCAGGGTCATTGGTCACGTGACCAGTTGCGCGATCGATAAAGACGGTTTGCTCACTGGTCAGGCTTTTATTGAAACCAGGTACGCAGTTGAAGGCACCGTCATTTTAATTTACCAGGGAGCACCGTCTCAGGCAGGCAAGGCGCCTTCCCAATTGAATCCAGGAGAACGGGTAACCCTGCCCTCCCGGGCAACTGTTGAAAGTCGTTTTGCCAGGTTGTAAGGCAAAAATCATTCTAAAAACCAAGAGGAAAAATGCACACAAAAATGCAGACACCGTGGGAATACCGCTACTCGCAGCGCACACAGCGTATGAAAGCATCGGCCATACGGGAACTTCTCAAGGTAACAGAACAACCAGACATGATCTCGTTTGGCGGAGGTTTTCCAGCGCCTGATGTATTTCCGGTTGAAGAGTTCAAGAAAGCGTGTAACTACGTCCTTGAACACAAGGGAGCTGAAGTACTCCAGTACGGTGGGACAGATGGCTATGTTCCCTTGCGGGAGATGATCCTGAGGCATGCCATCAACCTGGGAATTAATGTTGACATTGGCAACATCCTCATCACCAGCGGGTCTCAACAGGCGCTCGACCTGTTGGGGAA
This sequence comes from Chloroflexota bacterium, assembly GCA_012798065.1. Lineage (GTDB taxonomy): Bacteria > Chloroflexota > Anaerolineae > Anaerolineales > Anaerolineaceae > UBA6107. Next base: position 24,939 of record JAAZNW010000084.1, on the reverse strand, counting down.
AATATTCATCAACCGCGGAGACCGCATCCTGGTGGAATCACCCACCTACCTGGGTGCACTGCAGGCGTGGAACGCATACGGAGCAGAATACATTACCGTCCCAGTTGATGAATATGGCATGATCACCGAGAAACTGGAAGCAGCTCTGCGCATCGGCCCGAAATTTATTTATGTGCTGCCGAACTTCCAAAACCCCACCGGCACAACTCTCTCCTTGGAAAGGCGGAAAAAGCTGATACACCTAGCAGACCGCTATGGCGTACCGATTGTAGAAGATGACCCCTATGGTCAGTTACGCTATGAAGGCGAAAGCATGCCCGCGGTAGAACTGCTCGATTCGCAAATGCGCGTTCAAAATGGCACCTATACGGGCAACGTCATTTACCTGAGCACCTTCTCCAAAATCCTGGCGCCGGGGTTGCGTTTAGCCTGGGTCATCGCCCCACATGGAGTGATCAGCAAGTTGGCGCTGGCCAAGCAGGGTTGCGATCTACACACCTCCACTTTCAATCAGATTGTTGCACACGAGGTCGGGCAGCATGGCTTCATTGACCGCCACATCACGGTCATCCAAAAAGTCTACCGGGAACGCCGCAACGCCATGCTCGATTCCTTGGAAGAACACATGCCCGAAGGAGTGAAGTGGACACGACCTCATGGAGGGCTTTTCTTATGGGTAACCCTGCCTGAACAATTCGACACGACAGAAATGCTGCCTGAAGTGATTCAGGAGAAGGTGGCTTATGTCCCCGGAGAGTTCTTCCACCCGGATGGGAGCGGAAAAAACACCATGCGTTTAAATTTCTCTTTTTGCTCACCAGAACGGATTAACGAAGGAATTGCCCGCCTGGGCAGGGCTTTTAAGAAAAAAATCGCTTAATAAAAAGAACGGGCTCAGCGGTTCTGAACCCGTTCTTTTCTGCTATTTCCACAGTATAAAATCTTTAAGAATCGAACCGCCCAGAAACTCCAACATCAATGAATTGTCAGGAATCATGCGGGAGTCAATGGGTAGGAACCATTCCAGGAATGCCAACAGGCGCTTCGCCTCAACATATTCTTTAGTCCCGTATGGAACCTGGCGCAATAATGGTTCGGCGTGCAGGCGCAAAGCAGAAAGCTCATACACCAGCGCGGAATTGAACAGTTTATCGGCATTCTCCTGGTACGGAAAAATGTATTCCTTTTCTCCGTGTTGCACAGATTCCCAGCGAGAAATCGTCTCCTGGGCGGTGTATCCTCGTTCACGCGCGTCCCTCACAATACGCCGCAACAGCCGGGTATCGGTGGTAGAAATCCGGTTGTAGCGGTCCAGGTTGAGCTGGGTCAGGCAGGAAACGTAAATCTTGTAGGTCGAGGATGGGTCAATCTCCGGCAGCAATTGCGGGTTCAAGCCATGAATGCCCTCTAGTATGATCATCTGGTCATGGCGCAGTTGAATTTCTTCGCCTTGCTGGCGCTTGCCGGTGTGAAAATCATACTTGGGCAACCTCACTTTTTCGCCTTGAATCAAACGCTTTAGATGATCAGAAAGCAAATGAGTATCCAGAGCCCCTAAAGCTTCAAAATTATACTGACCGAATTCATCCTTCGGCGTTTTTTCACGATCAACAAAATAGTTGTCCATCTCTATCGGAAAGGGAGAGAAACCCTGCGCCAAAAGCTGGATGGACAAACGCTTGGAAAAAGTCGTTTTGCCAGAAGAAGAAGGCCCGGCGATGAGGATGATACGGGCTTCCTCAGATTTATCCGCGATAGATTGAGAAATATCGATGATTTGCAGGTTATGCAGCGCTTCAGACACTAAAATAATTTCTCGAATATTGCCTGCGTCAATAGAGGCGTTCAGCTCGCCAACTGACCCGATTCCCAGTCGCTGAAGCCAGTTACCATACTGCCTGAACGTGCTCAGCAATTTGGGGTAGCTGGGCATGGGCGAAAGTTGCTTGGGAGATTCCCTTCTCGGGAAGCGCAGCACGAATCCCTCTCCCATTTGCTGCAATGCGAACCACTTCAGGTAGCCGGTGGAAGGCACCATGTATCCGTGGTGATAATCACGATGTTCACTCAGCCGATACAGAACCAGGTATTCCTTTTGTCGATATTTCAGCAGTTGAACTTTGTCTTTTAGGCCTTTGGATTCAAAGTAAGAGATGGCTTCGTCCAACGGCACCAGTTGGCGTTCAAAAGGCAGGTCTGCTTCCACAAGCTCACGCATGCGCAGCTCAAGTCGGGAAAGGTCCTCGCTGCCCAACTGGTTTCCCTTGCTGACCTGGCAGTAATACCCGCCAGCAGAGACCGAATGGTCAAGCGCCATCAAGCTTTTCGGAAACAGCTCTTCGAAAGCGGCTTCGAGCAAGAAAGTGATCGAACGTCGGTAGATTCTGGCGCCATCGTCATCCTTCATCGTAACCAGGCGCACGCGCGCGTCCATTTCGAGCGTGGCGGTCAACTCTTTCAGCTCTCCGTTGACCACTGCGCCCATGATGGGAGGGTTATCCCATTCCGGGAGCATCTGAAGCAGTTCACACAGTGAAGCACCCCGATTACCAGCGTAAACCCGTCCGTCGGGCAAAACGATCTCAATGGTTGGCCTGGGTGAATTTACTTTCAATTGACCATTCAGGTTGGAATCTGACATGCGGCAATACCCTAACTCTTTTATTTTTTAATATGCAGGTTTCATCAAGCATGAATCGGAAATGTATTTTACCATGCCACACAATTCGCACTAACCGTTGCGGCAGGTCATAAAATGAAAGGGCTCTATAAAATAAAACCGCCGGATATTCAGTAATTCACCGGCGGTTTATCGTACTCATCTTCAGGCGTCTACTCCAACCTATATACAACTCCTTGCCTTGAAGGCAGGTGCTCAATACACAGAGAGCCGCCTTCCAGCGTCGCCCGTCCAAGTCCAAACAGCGATTCGACCGCGCGCGAAGACACGCCTGTTTGAGTTAGATCGAGGTGGAGTTGGCGTTCTTTTGAACCCGCGTTGATGACCACCAGGTACGTCTCGCCCATATACTGGCGGATGAAAGCAAGCGCTTCGTTGTCTGAAAAAATTCTCTTATAACTGCCGCGGCGCAATGCTGGGTGCGCGTTACGCAAATGGATCAGGTCTTTCATATAAGCGTGTAACCCTTGATTCCAGCGTGACTCATCCCAGGGAAAAGACTTCCGGCATTCAGGGTCAGGGCCGCCGTCCAACCCCACCTCGTCGCCATAATAAATACAAGGCGCGCCGATGAAAGTGAACAGGAACAGGTAAGCCAGCCTTAACGCACTTTCATCGCCGCTGGCTGTAGTGATAAATCGCGGAGTGTCATGGCTGTCCAGCAGATTGAGTTGCGCGTAATTGATCTCCGGGTCATACAGGTTCAACAGGTATTCGATGCGGTCGCCAAATTCGGCTGCGCTAAACGGTCGCATCACTCTTTGTAATCCACCGATGCGGTAGGCAAATTCTGGCATCTTATCACCAATCAGCCAACCCATCAGTGCGGCGCTGACCAGGTAATTCATTACCGCGTCGAATTGGTCGCCTTTTAACCAACGTTGCGATTCAAGCCATAATTCTCCAACGATATAGGCATCAGGGTTTACGGCTTTCACCCTGCGGCGGAACTCCTGCCAGAAGGAGTCATCATTGATCTCCCCCGGCACATCCAGCCGCCAGCCATCTGCGCCAAAACGCAGCCAGTACTCCGCGACTTCAAAGATGAACTCTCGGACCGCTTGAGTTTGCGTGTTGAATTTCGGTAGCGCTGGCAGGTTCCACCAAGCCGTATACCCGATGGCATCGAAGGAACCGACTCCGTTGTTCAATTGTTGTTGTTCTCTTTCGTCAGGGTAAGCCCCCCAAGGCCTGTGCCGTTTTAATCGCTCCGGGTCGAAATAGAACCAATCGACATAAGGCGATCCTTCTCCATTTTCAAGCACATGATGAAACTGCCAGAAACCCCGGCTGGCATGATTAAATACACCATCTGGTACGATGTGCATTCCGCGGCTGTGCGCGGCATGCAGCAGATCCCTGAAGGCTTCATCACCACCCAAAAGCGGGTCGATCTTGAAATAATCATATGTATGGTAACGATGGTTGGAGGCGGATGCGTTAATGGGGTTAAAGTAGATGGCGTTAACCCCCAGGTCGACCAGGTAATCCAGTTTTTCAATGACACCGTAAAGATCGCCGCCTTTAAAACCATATGGGTTGGGCGGAGTGTCCCACGGCTCCAGTTTCAGCCCTTCGCGTTTGACCCGTTCACTTTTTGCAAAGCGGTCCGGAAAAATCTGGTAAAAAACCGCGTCTTTAAGCCAATCAGGAGTCTGAATCGTCATGTATACCATCCTCAATAGAACAGGTGAATCGTCTTCGCCAAAACTGCGTCATTTTCTCACAGAATTGAATTGTTAGCAATGGAACATCCCTACCAGTGAAGCAAGAACCTGCTGGGTTGTTCATCCCAGCAGGTTCTACCATGCTATTTCACCAGCAGGATGGGTATTTGCGGCATATCCTTCTCAGAAAGCGTTTCGATAGCCGCCTTTGAACTGATATAGGTGCTTAAAAACTCTTCCTGCGTGCCCTTGCCCTCCGCTGGCCATGCCAGGTCAATAATGCGGGTGTGATTGGTATCGTCCGGGGCGCCGCCAAGCTTCCACTGAGCAGCGGTCTGCTGCACATCTCTTACTCGCCAAACACCAGTGGAGGGGTAACCATCCTGGCTGAGCACTACTGCGGCGTATCCCCATTCAGCCGGGTTGCCATCGCCTAAAGCTTCTTTCGGCACACGTAAGGTAACTGTCTGCCTGGCAGGGTCAACGAGGATCTTGTACGATGAGTTTTGTTGTTTTGGTTCACCAGTGGCTGGGTCAGGCGCGTAAATTCCATAATTCCAGCCTTCCGCCCAAATGACGTACTCCCAGCCATTCCTGGCGGTCAAAGAAGCGTTGCGCCCTGGGAGAAGCATACGGTTACCCGTGCCTTTCCCGGGGTCCTGGTCAATATACACATCCATTGTTTGTAGCGATAAGTTGATCCCCGACCCCCATGGATTGGGCACAGGGCCATAGAACTTGAACGTAAAGATCACATTTTTCGCGTCTGTGGCGACGGAGAAACTTTCAATATCAAAGTTTTGTTTCGAGAAAACGCCATCGTTCGGGTAAGTATAGGTTCCCGGTCCATGGTCGTCCCCTTCGGGGTCATTTATTTCAAGCACCAGGTCAGATAATCCCAGGTCAGGCAGCACGATCTGAGCCGGTCCAGAAAGGGGTAAAACCTGGCTATTGGGCTGGACAACAATGACAACGCGTATATCATCACCCGCCGACAATTCGCCCAGCGAGGTTAATGGTATAGCCAGTTCAAGCAGTCCCTCCCCCATCTCAGCGGTTGCCTTCAGTTCTGGGTTCAATTGCCATTTACCAGCAAATACCTCGTAACCGCTCACAAGCCCTGCGTTGCATTCAAAAAGATGGCTTGCGGGGATCCCTAATAACAGGCTGTCCGGAGCGTCTTCTGTCAACGCGAAAGGATCGTTTGCTGCGGCGCTCGGGATGCTCATGTAAATCCCTACGCTTTCCGGTTCTTCTCTTTCTTTGTCAAAATCAAGGCGGAAATAAATATTCTGAGCATCCATGGTGTAATACAGCATTTCCAGCCCATCTTCTCCATTCGCAGGATAAGCCGCCGCAGTTGCCCATTCTTTCTGGTCGGTTTTCCCATCTACCACCACCGCCATCATTCCCGAGAATGCCTGAACAGGCTGCTCGGGTCTTCTGGGGATGATTGGAACCCTGACAAAGGCTGGGACGGGTTCTCCTAAAGACTCGTACACTTTTGCGAGTAAGGCACGGAATCCTGTATCAAAGTATTCATCCACTCCTGAGTCCTGGTCAGCGCCATACCACCAGAACCAGTCTGAACCTTCAGCGAGGTACATGTAGTCTTGTGCAGTGGCAATGGCTTCAGGGGAGGCTTGCTTCGTTTTGCCAACGTCATATTTGGCCAAAAATTCACGCGTTTTGCCCAAGTAATTCCAGGCTTGGGTTTCTTCTGCTTCGCCAATCCAGGTATCATAATTGGGGCTGAACCAGGCACCAGGGAAAAGAGTGTCCAGTTCTCGTTGTTTTGGAAACAGTTCAAGGTATTCAGTTGGCGTCACCATCTTAATGGTTTCGCTCTCATTCAACATTCGGTACATGGCGTTCAGGAAATCCTTACCATCGTTAGGATAATATTCCCAGGCGTTCTCGCCATCTAAGACAATCGAAACAATATGAGGTCCTTGCGCCTTCTGTTTTTTCAGTTGTAGCCGAATATTTTCCAGCCGCTGCATCAGGTCAGCCGCCGCCTGTTCGCCGGGCGTTTGCGAGTAGGTAAACCCCAGCTTATCAGAAAGGACCAGGTCGCGGAAGAAAATGGCCACTCGTCGTCCATCTTTTGTGGTCACATAATAAGGGCGGTACAATTCATCGGCTTCCTGCACAGTTTCAGCAGAATCACGGGTAAATTGACCCAACCCCAGTGATTGCGCCAGAACAACCTCACCTGTTTGCATCCATTGATACCCTGCGTCCGCCACCAGCGGGATGATGTCTTCTGATACCGCTCCCTCTCCCGGCCACAAGCCAATAGGAGCCCGACCGAAATGTTGCTGATAGATATCAACACTTTTTTGCAGCTGAACAATGGCATCGTTCGGCCACGAGAATCTTGCAGGGAGTTCAGCCGCTGGGTTGCCAACAGAGGCGATGTTTGAATTGTAGATCAACGGCAATATCGGGTGCGCGTAAGGGGTGGTGATCACCTGGATCTGCCCGCTGTCCTGCAGTTCCTTGTGCACCGGGATGACCATCTCCATGATTTTCCGCACCTCATTGAAAAGAACTGCTTTATCCGCTTCACTGAATCCCCTTTCTTTTTCCACCAGTTCTTTCAAAGGGCTCTGTGCCAGGAATTCAGGGTCAATCCACGCCAGGTTAAACCATACTTGCAGGTCGCGAAAATCCTGCTCGCTAAATTGTGATACTGCGCTAGCGATGGCTTCTGCGCTTGTACCGCCACGTTTGTTGAGTAACTCCTTGTAACGCGGGAATCGGTAAATGATATTATCCCAATTTGCATCAAAGAACCGGGAAAGTAAAAAGGTTTTGTCTGCGTCGGTCAACTCCGCTGCGGGTTTTTCCGCCAGCACCCAATAATAATCCTTAGCGCCGTTCTGTGTAAAATCATCCAGCTGTTTCATCAGAACCGGGGTTAAATTAATGGTTACCCGAACATTCGGGTAGGGCTTGATCATGGCAGCCATATCGTAATAATCTTTGGTCGCGTGCACCCTCACCCATGGTCGCGTGTAAACACCCTGGTCATCTTTGTAATATAAGGGTTGATGTTGATGCCAGGTAAGATTGAGATAGAGCACATCCTTCCTGCCAATGCCTTTACGGGTATCTCCTGTGGGAGAGGTGCAGGAGCTCAAGATTAAACCCAGCACAAGGATAAAGATCAGATATTTGAAGGTCTTTTTCATCGACACACCTCTTACATGAATTAATCCAAAATACCCGGAGTTCCCAGCAGAATCCGGGGTTTTATGCGCTCATTTGGTTCTATTAACCTTTAACACCGCCCAGGGTCAGGCCGGAAATAAGGTATTTTGACGAATACAGGAACAGCACCATCACCGGGACCATCACCAGGATAGAGCCCGCGGAGAACTGCCCCCACTGGGTTTGAAATTGACCCTGCAAGCGTTGCAATCCCAGCGGCCAGGTTAGCAAACTCTCTTGAGATCCCAGCATAACGCGTGCCAGCAGGTATTCGTTCCAAGCGGCCATAAAATTGAACAGGAAGGTAATGGCCAGCGCCGGGGTTGATAATGGTAGCAATACGCGCAAGAAAGCCTGTAACTGTGAGCAACCATCGATCCTGGCGGCTTCTTCAAGATCAACCGGGATCGTATCGTAATACCCTTTAAGAATCCAGACGCTGAATGGGATTGAGGTGACACAGTATGCGATGACCAAACCGCGATACGTGCCCACCATGCCCAGCTTGATCGCAAGGATATAGATTGGAATCATCAGCATCGAGGCGGGTATCATCTGGGTTGCCAGTAAAAAGACCAGCCCTACCGAACGCCCGGGGAACTTCCAACGCGAAAAGGCGTAAGCAGCAGTAGCCGCCAGGATGACACCGATCAAGGCAGTTGAGATGGTAATCGCCAGGCTGTTCCAAACCCAACTCAAGAAAGGCTTTTCAAACAGGATGATCCGGTAAGATTCAAGCGTAGCGTCAGGCGGAATGATGGCCAGGTCGGTGGACATCAGGCGGTTGCCCGGGCGCAGAGATACTGCCAGGATTCTCAAAATGGGGAAAATCGCGATGACGCATGAAATGATCAACACAAGATGGATGAGAATTCTCTTGAAGGGTGAGTCCTCACGCCCGCTGCGGAAGAATGACTTTTTGGGAGTTGTATGCTTGGCGCTCATGATTCATACGCTCCTTTTAAAGACCTGGTGTAACGCATATAGAAAATGGTGAACAACAAGAGCAGCGCGAAGATTACGAAAGCGAATGCGGCAGAAAAACCGTAGCGGTTGTACTGGAATGCAGCCCTGAAGAGTCCGGTTACCAGAATATCAGAACTTTCCAACTCGTTCTGATTGATGAAGAAAGGAACATTAAAGTTGTTGAATGTCCAGAATGTTCCTAATAATATCGCTGGTGTTAATACAGGTTGAATGAGTGGAAGAGTGATATTTCTGAATTGCTGCCAGGCGTTTGCGCCATCCATTTCAGCCGCTTCGTAAAATTCAGAGGAAATACTTTGCAAACCACCCAGCAGGGTGACCATCATAAAGGGAATTCCCAGCCAGATATTCGTCATGCACATGGCAGCAAAGTTAGCCACCGGGTCTGCCAACCATTGAACTCCTGGAAGACCCAGTTTCGTTAAGATGATATTGAAGTATCCATAGGCGAAGTTGAACTCTCCTCGCCAGGCCAGCACCGCGATGACCTGCGGCACAGCCCAAGGCAAGATAATGATCGCCCGATAGATACCTTTGCCTCTCATCTTCCGATTGAGGAGCATCGCCAAACCCAGCCCGCCCCCCACGTGGAAGGTGATATTAATGACGGTCCACAAGATTGTCTGTCCCAATAGAGGGAAAAACATTTTTTGTTTTAATACTGGTTCGGTGAAAACGCGAACATAGTTTTTGATGCCAATAAATGCCGGGTCGCGAAAAGCCTTTAATGACATATTTGTGAAAGAAAGTCGAAGTTCCCAAATCAGCGGATAAATCACCAGTGCGATAAGGCCGATTGCGGCTGGAGCCAATAACATAAAAGGTAGCGCGTATTTATATTTCAACCATTTCATTAGAATCAGGTAAAGCAACGCTTCTACCAGGACTGTTCCAATAAGAATCAGGAGTACCGTCGTACCCACTTCTCCGAGGCTTTTCAGGATCACCTCTGATGTGATCATGAGATTTCCTCCTTATCCAAACTATATTTATAGGATATGCCGGGCTGAATATCCAGCCCGGCGTGTGTTATTGATAAAAGAGAAGGTTATCACCTTCTCTTTTATTGTGGATTACTCTAAGCCAGCGATACAGGTTTCAGCCGCTTTTTGAGCGTTGGCGGCTGCGGTTTCTGGGGAAGTGGTGCCCGCATAGGTAGGCAGCAGTTCAGGTTTAATCGCATCCCAAACGCAGCGCATTTCAACGTTGGTGGGCATGGGTGTACCGTAGCTCATCTGAGCGGCAGAGCCAGCCAGAATGGGGTCTTCAGTAATCACATTGTCTGAAAGAGCGGCAGTGAGCGCAGGCAGGCGGGTCAATTTCTTCACCATTTCAACCTGGTTCTCTTTGTTGGTTGCGAATTTCATGAAGTCAACAACCGCGTCCAGTTTCTCGCCCTCGAGGCCTTTCGGCACCATGAAGAACACACCGGAGGTGTAAGGAGCAGGATAGGTATCAGTGGCAACAACCTTCGGGATTGGGGCAACACCCAGGTTTTCACCCAGGGCTTCCTTGTATCCACCCAGCGACCAGTCACCATTGATGATCATGGCGGCCGTGCCTTCTTTGAAGGCCGCGTCCATCACATCGTAGTTGCTCTCGGCAGGCATAATATTGGCGGCTTTGAGTTCAGCCAGGAATTTAAACGTCTCAATCATTTCAGGGGTATTCAGGGTTGGAGTTACGCCATCAGCAGCGAACACTTTGCCCTTAAAGCCGCCCAACCAGGGCACAAACCAGAATGCTTCAGTCTCATTGAAGGCCAGGGCGTATTTCCCAGGGTTGGCTGCAACAAAATCCGCTCCCATCTTGAGGAGTTCATCGGTGTTGGCAGGGGCAACTGGCATCAAGGATTTATTGAAGAGCAGCATCAGGTGGTTGCCATTGGCAATGGGAACGCCCCAGGTCTTGCCATCGGGGGTCTTGACAGCGTCTGTTGCGCTGCCCACGTACTTGCCCAGGTCTACCAGTTTATCAACCGGCTGAATAAGGTCAGCGGTGGTAAAGGGGCCGAGGTGGTCAGATACAGTCCAAAGCAGTTCAGGGGCTGCATTCGCCAGGCTGGCGGTCTGGAAGTCTTCACGTAGAGTCTCAACTTCCTTGTTCGTCACCACAAAGGTCACATTGGGGTGCGCAGCAGTATAGGCATCGGCAAGCGCCTGCACATACTGCAAACCACCATCTGCCTCACCTTCTTTCGTCCAGAGGTTGATGGTTACAGGGCCTGCTTCTTTCGGTCCGCAGGCGGCCAACAGCATGACTGCCACAAGCAGTACGCTAAACAGGGGGAACAACTTTTTTGTCATTTTTTCTCCTCTTTTTTAAGTTTTGAACATAGTAGACATTCATGTTGTCGCTTTAAGGTAAACGTGGGGTGTCAACCACCTCCTTGTTGCATGTGGAATCTATCTATCACCCTTCAGGGTGATGGCAAGTGAAAAATTCATACTTCGGAGGTTCTCTCTGATTTGCGGAACTCCCAGTCGCTCACCCACCATTAAGACGAGATTTTCCATATTGTTTTTCAAAGCGGTTTAATATTAGCCGTTCCTATCATTTTTGTCAAGTAAATAAAGATAATTCATATCTATTTAGACAGATTACGCTCACCGCCGCACTGATTACTCGTAGTAAAATTACCCAGATATGTTAAGAGAATGGCGGCTCATCCTTTCTCCTCCCGCATCCGGAGCCTGGAATATGGGCTTGGATGAAGCCATCTTATTTTCCACAGCGCAAAAAAACTCACCTCCAACCCTCAGGATGTATGCTTGGCAACCAGCGACTCTATCACTGGGATTTGCTCAACCTCACCTTGATGTTGATCTTGCTGCCTTAGAAGAAGAACAATGGGGGCTGGTGCGCAGACCAACTGGCGGCCGGGCGATATTGCATGTGGATGAGCTCACTTACGCTGTGGCAGGCAGCGATGATGAGCCCTTCCTGGCGGGTGGCCTGCTGGAAAGTTACTGCAAAATTTCAAGGGCTTTACTGACCGGTTTGGCCCGCATGAATGTGACAGCCTTCGGAGATAAAGCCTACACCAATGAACCGCCGGACAATAAGAAAAACCCGGTTTGCTTTGAAACACCTTCCAATTATGAGATCACGGTTGATGGAAAAAAATTGATCGGTTCTGCTCAGTCAAGAAAGTACGGCGGTATTCTGCAACATGGTTCAATACCAATCAAAGGTGACCTCGCCCGCATCACCCGGGTACTCCAATTCCCTTCCGAACAAGCGCGTCAAACAGCCGCCAACAGGCTGATCGCCCGCGCTTCCACACTGGAAGCGGTAATGGGAACCGCGCCGAGCATGGAGACTGTCGCGGAGGCCGTTATAACTGGTTTCAGTAAGGCGGGCAATATACATTTCTCCTCCAGCCAGCCCAGCGAACAAGAGCTTAAAATGGCCGCTGAATTGGTAAGCGCAAAATACGGATCCGCGCAGTGGACATTTCGAATTTAGACCTTTCATCAGGATCGATCGGCCCGTCTTAGAACTGGCTGCTTTACTGGTACAATTCTTGCTATGTTTTCAAGGATAATAAAAATGCTTTTAAAACTGGTGCTTTTTTCAATCCTCCTGTTACTGGTGCTCTTCGGGCTTCCGAAGGTGGTAACCTCACTTTCTGCTGCCGGCAGAATATACAGCGTAGCTGACGCCCCCTCAGCGCCGGTGGCTGTTGTGTTTGGGGCCGGTTTGCAAAAGGACGGTACTCCCTCCCCAGTGCTTAAAGACCGGGTGACCGCTGCCGTGCAGCTTTACCAGGCGGGAAAGGTGAAAAAATTATTGATGAGTGGCGATAATCGCTTTGTCGATTACAATGAGCCGGCTTCAATGCGCGACTACGCGCTCAGCCAGGGAGTGCCGGAAGAAGCCATTGTGCTGGATTTTGCCGGCCGGCGCACCTACGACACATGTTATCGCGCCAGAGACATCTTCGGTCTGGATGATATTCTGGTTGTAACCCAAAAGTTCCATCTCCCTCGAGCCATTTTTACCTGCAGCGGGATGGGCATGAAAGTAAATGGTGTAATCGCTGACCTGCGTGATTATCATGACCACGCGGAGCGTTTTTGGCGTATTCGCGAGGTGCCTGCCACGCTGGTCGCGTTATGGCAGGTATGGGTTTCCAAACCTTTACCCGTCCTGGGAAAACCCGAGCCCATTTTTGCTGAGCAGTCCGATAACCACTGAAAATATGAATCGTGAAGAAGCGTTAAAACTCGTCAGACAATATGTAAAAAATGAAAACCTCGTCCATCACATGCTGGCGGTGGAAGCGGCTATGTGTTTTTACGCCGAAAAATTGGGGCAGCCGGTAGAAACCTGGTCTGTAACTGGCTTGCTGCACGATTTTGATTGGGAAATTCACCCATCCGCTGAACAACATCCGTTGGAGGGGGCGCCGATACTGCGTCAACACGGTGTGGCAGAAGAGGTAATCCAGGCAATTCTCGCCCATGGCCAAAACCTCAACATCCCTCGCACCAGTTTGCTAGCGAAGGGCTTATACGCATGCGATGAAATTACTGGCCTGATCACTGCGGTTGCCCTGGTGCGCCCTTCTCGCTCACTTTATGATCTTGAAGCCAGTTCAGTCAAGAAGAAGTGGAAGGATAAGGCTTTCGCCGCAGGAGCCAACCGCGAAGAGATTGCTCGCGGCGCTGAAGAATTTGGTGTTCCGCTGTGGGAGCATTGCGAGAATGTGATCATCGCCATGCGCGCCATCGCCACGCAAATCGGGCTTGCTGGTAACCTGGAGCCAGGTTCATCACCTGGCTGATCAGAGGAGAGATCGATGACCTTGACCGGGAAAGGTATGATGATATGGAAAATCCCCAGTTGCGAAGCCGGCAATCCATCAGCTATCGCCCGGGTGGCAGCCTCTTCTGGGTTTTCACACGTCCTCATTAAGATAGCGAATGATACCCGCCCATACAACGTCGATAGCAGCGGTAGAGACTTGATCCCGCCGGTGGTCGATGCGTTGCGCGCCAAAGGCATCCAGGTTTGGGGCTGGCATTATGTTTACGGATATGACCCAGTTGGTGAAGCCAATATTGCCGTCTCGCAGACCCGAAAATACGCCTTAGATGGTTATGTGATTGATGCGGAGGTGGAATATAAGCAAGCCGGGCGCGAAGCTGTTGCGAAAATTTTCATGACGCAGTTGCGTAAAGGTATTCCTTCAACGCCGGTAGCGCTGAGTTCTTTTAGATGGCCAACCTATCACCGCTCTTTCCCGTATTCCGCCTTCCTTGAAAAATGCGATTTGAACATGCCGCAGGTTTATTGGATGCAAGCACACAACCCGGATTATGATCTCAAACGCAGCGTTAATGAATTTAAAGCCATATCTCCCTTCCGCCCTATTGTGCCCACGGGCCCGGCGTATGGTGAAAGCGGATGGTACCCCTCTCCGTCGGAGGTAAAACTATTTCTTGATACCGCCCGGTCTTTGGGGTTGACGGCAGCGAATTTCTACTCGTGGGATTATTCCCGGGTGCATCTCGTGCCTGTATGGGACGAGATTGCCAGGTATTCCTGGCCGGCGCAGGGGAGCGTTTCACCGCCGTCCTCCGACCCGGTTACTCGTCTCTTCGACGCGTTAAACGCCATGCAATATGACCCCATGTTGGAAATTTACGCCCCCAACGCTGTGTTGGTTACCCCCCAGCAGACCATCCAGGGGAATGCCAATATCCGGGGTTTCTTTGGCCAGATGCTTACCAACCAGTTGAATGATGGTGATTTCAGAGTCACCTCCAAAGAGGTAAAAGACAACGTCATCCACTATACATGGACCTGCCACTCTCGAAGAGGCATCGTTAATAATGGAAAAGACACCGTCGGTTTAAAAGACGGCAGGGTGTTATACCATTACTGCTACTACTCAATTGAGTAATACGCGGTATGAACGCTCATTCCGCAGAATCCATCATCCGTACAATTCTTTCTACCCGGTCTCCAGCAGCCAGCTGCAGGATCTGCTCACTTTTACCCGCGCGTTTGGTGTAGCCGATATCATCCACTCTGCACGTTTTGGCTGCGGCTTTCTTCAGGTGAAGGGTATATTGGAAGTTCTTTTTACCAAACACCACACCAATCAACCCCACCCCATCAGCCATACGGCAGCCAATCACTCCCTGCCCATAACGACCCTGAAGCGGGAAACCATCTGGCTCAACGCGCCAACCTGCCCCGTTACTGGCTACCAGTACCACGTCTCCTTTGCGGGCAATTTCTATCATTCCCGCCACCTCATCACCAGCGCTCAGCTTGATAGCGTTGACTCCCGCGGCAAGCAGTCCCATCGGTCTCACCTCACTGCCTTCAAAGCGAATTGCCATTCCTGAACGGGTGACGACCAGGTAATGCGCTTTTTCAGTTACCAACAGCACATCAGCGAGTTCATCTCCTTCATTCACCTTTACCAAAGTGAACAGGTCTGAAGACGGCCCTTTCAGCTCAGTCGCGAGTGTCTTTTTTATCAACCCCTGCCGGGTGATGGTGAGCACAAACAGTTCCTGCAAATCAGCAGCAGGCAGGCAGAACACAGACGCGGGAAGGTTCGTGGTTCGCAACGGTGAAATGCTGGAATAATGGCTGCCTTCTCCTGGGTTGACAATCTCGGGAACACTCTGGACCGAGACAGCCGCAGCCTGACCGTCCTGTCCAACCAGGTACAACGTCTGGTGAGAATCAGTACGCATGGCGAAGACCGGTGCGTCTCTGCCGCTCATGCGCGGAGGTTTTTCCGCGTTTATTTTTCCGATTCTCCCCTGTTCATCCATTACCACCCAAACGGATTCAACCGGGGTAACATCCTTCACCGTCAGAAGGTCTGCAGCAGCCTTGCCTTTCTTCAGGTTAACGATCTGTGTTTTTCGCCGGTCAGCGTACTTCGTGCGGATCTCTTTCAGTTCATCACCCACCACCTGTCGTTGCTTCGCCGGTGAACGCAGCAGCGCCAGTAGCTCTTTGATCAACTGCACCAGCTCGCGGTATTCCTGTTCGATTTTTTTTCTTTCCAGCTGAGCCAGGCGTTTCAAGGGCATGTCCAGGATCGCGTTCGCCTGGATCAAGGTAAGTTTGTATTTTTTAATCAAACGCTCGCGCGCGTCATCCGTATCAGTGGATTTTTTTATAATGGCGATCACTTCATCCAGGTTCTGCAACGCGATCCTCAGTCCTTCCAGGATATGAATCCTTTCTTGTGCCTTCCTGAGGTCAAATTCACTGCGCCGTTTAACCACCTCAATACGATGCTCAAGATACACCCGCAAGGCTTGTTTTAAAGGTAAGAGCCTGGGCTCGTTATTGACCAGGGCAAGCAGGTTGATGCTGAAGGTCACCTGCAGCGGAGTGCGCTTATACAACTCTCGCAGCACGGCTTCAGCATCCGCCGCCTTGTTTAATTCGATGACAATCCGCATTCCCTGCCGGTCTGATTCATCACGCAGATCAGAAATGCCTTCCAGCAACCCTTCACGGGTGAGCTCCGCGATCCTCTCAATCAAGGCAGATTTGTTGGTCATATAGGGCAGTTCGCTGATGATAATGCGGCTTTTTCCGCGGGACATTTCCTCCAGGTTCAACCTGCCTCGCAGCGTGATTCTGCCCTTGCCCGTGGCGTAAGCCGCAAGGATCTCGTCCTGTTCATGCTCCTGCAAAATGATGCCGCCCGTGGGAAAATCAGGTCCTTTGATGAATTTCATCAGGTCGGTAACGGTAATATCTTCCATCTTTTGCCAGTTATCCAGCAAGAAAGCCAGGCCGTCAATCACTTCAACCAGGTTGTGTGGAGGTATGCTGGTAGCCATACCCACTGCTATGCCTGAAGCGCCATTCACCAGCATGTTCGGGATGGCAGACGGCAGCACCAGTGGTTCATCCAGAGAGTCATCAAAGTTGCGCACAAAATCAACCGTATCTCGATCGATCTGACTGAGCAATTCCATCGCGATCGATGTCAGCCTTGCCTCGGTGTAACGCATGGCTGCAGGAGGGTCCCCATCCACGCTGCCGAAATTTCCCTGTCCATCCACGAGCAGGCAGCGCATTGAAAAATCCTGCGCCAGACGGGCCATCGCCTCATAAACCGCCTGGTCTCCATGCGGGTGGTATTTCCCCAATACTTCACCAACAATACGCGCCGATTTTTTATATGCAGAGTCAGCCCTGACGCCCATGTCGTACATGGCATACAGCAATCGCCGCTGCACAGGTTTCAATCCATCCCTGGCATCAGGCAATGCGCGAGATACGATAACGCTCATGGCGTAATCCAGGTATGATTGCTGCATTTCGTGATCAATATCAATCTTGCGAACAGAACCCATATCCATAATCTAATCTCCGGCGGTTTTTTATTGGATAAGATAAGTTTACAATAAAAAGATTGCGGCTAAAGAGCCCTATCAGGCTTTCATTAAAAAAACACTCCGGGGATATATTTTAATCCGGAGTGTTCTTGGTAAATGATTATTCAAGTCTATTCAATTTTCGTTTCGGTTTCAGGTTCAGCAGCAACCTCGACCTCTGCGGGTTCGCCTTCAACCGCTGGGATAAACCGACCGTAGACAAAACCGGTGCCAGCGGGGATGAGCTTGCCAATGATGACATTTTCTTTCAAGCCAAACAGCGGGTCTTCGGAAGAGGCGATAGCCGCTCCAGCAAGCACTTTGATGGTATGCTGGAAGGAAGCGGCTGAAAGGAACGAATCAGTGCTCAGCGACGCTTTGGTCACTCCCAGCAAAATCTCGGCATAACGGGCGGGCTGTTTACCCTGGGCAATCATTTCTTCATTGACGCGCTTTATCTCCAATCGGTCCACCACATCCATCGGTAGGTAGTTGGTGTCGCCAGGCCTGATGACCTGCACCTTTCCAATCATCTTACGAATGATCACTTCAAAGTGCTTGTCATTGATGTTTTGCCCTTGCGCTCGATATACCTTTTGAATCTCGTTCAACAGGTACATTTGTGAAGCCTCGCGCCCCTTGATCTTGAGGATGGTATGAGGATTGATGGACCCTTCCGTCAACGCCTGTCCCGCTTCAACCTGGTCACCGTCGCGGATAATCATGCGCGAAGTTCCGGGAATCTCGTAATCTTCGCTCTCTTTCTGCTCATATGAAACAATCACCTTACGACTTTCAACGCGCACCCTTCCGTCATGTTGGGCGTTGATCAAGGCATCGCCCATTCTGGCGACCGGATCACCGGTGACAATCTCGCTGGCATCGTTCGCCAGTATCTCCCAATCGGTGGGAATTTCATACTCATCCGACACCAGTTCGCTGTGTTCCACGCGCACGAGCTTCTGGTCACCAACGCGATCTGCCTGCAACACTTTAGCAATCCCTGAAATTGCAGTGATCACCGCTTCACCTTTCGGGGCCCGGCGCGCCTCGAAAAGTTCTTCCACGCGCGGCAGACCAGTAGTGATGTCTCCAGCCGAAGCCACACCGCCCAGGTGGAAGGTACGCAGCGTCAACTGCGTGCCAGGCTCTCCAATGGATTGGGCGGCAACTGTGCCCACAGCAGAGCCCAGTGTCACCAGAGAACCGCGCCCCAGGTCCATGCCATAGCACTTGGCACAAATACCGTGGATCAGCTCGCAGGTCAGAGGGGAACGCACATACACATCTTCTACGCCGGCGTCGGTAACCTTGCGGATCAGGTCATGGTCCAGAATGTCCCCTCGTTCCGCGATGATTTCGCCCGTCTTGGGGTTCACAATTCGACCCGCGACCGTTCGACCGTACAATCTTTCTTTTAATTTTTGTCCAGCCACATCATCTGCGCCGCGGATCCAGATGCCACTTTCAGTTCCGCAGTCTTCCTCGTTAATAATGATATCCTGAGCAATATCCACCAGGCGGCGGGTCAAATAACCAGCGTCAGCCGTGCGCAAGGCGGTATCTGCCAACCCTTTACGCGCGCCGTGAGTGGAAATGAAGTATTCAAGCGCCGTCAATCCTTCACGGAAATTAGATTGAATCGGCAGGCGGATAATTCGCCCGGCGGGGTCCGCCATCAGGCCGCGCATGCCAGCCAGCTGCGAAATAGGACCAAAACCGCCTTTGGTGGCGCCAGAAGAGGCCATTACGGAAAGATTTCCGTTGGGATCCATCCCCGCGCGCACGGCCGCTCCTACATCTTCAGTCGTTTTTTTCCAGATGTCGATGACCAGTTTGTCACGCTCTTCTTCTTTCAATAGACCACGGCGATAGTCACGGTTGATGCGGTCAATTTCCTGCTGGGCTGAGCCAATAATTTCATACTTTGCTTCAGGAATGGTAATATCCGCGACCGCGATCGTTGTGCCGGATTTCATAGCGTACTCAAAGCCAATATCTTTAATAGCGTCAGCCACTTCAGTTGTGACCGATTCTCCGCACAGGTCATAAACATCGGCGATGAGATCTTTTACCCCAGATTTTTCAAGCACGAAATTGATGAATTGAACCTCTTCAGGCAGAATCCGGTTGAAGAGCACACGCCCAACCGTGGTATCTATCATTCTGGTTTCAGCTTTGGGCATGCGTTTGTTTTCAGCGTTGAACCAGGTGTTCATGCGAATCTTTATATTGGCATGAAGGTCTACCTGACCAAGGTTGTAGGCCAGCTCAACTTCATCCATATCTGCGAAGACCCGGCCATCGCCTTTGTGTTTGCGGTTATCCTGAACGGTAAGGTAGTAAATACCCAGCACCATGTCCTTCGCCGGGCTGATAATCGGTTCGCCATCGGCTGGTTTGAGCAAGTTCTTTGAAGAAAGCATCAAGTTCCGCGCTTCTTGAACCGCTTTGTCTGAAAGCGGTACGTGCACAGCCATCTGGTCACCGTCAAAGTCGGCGTTGAAAGCCGTTGTCACCAACGGGTGAAGTTGTATGGCGCTGCCTTCGATTAGAATAGGTTCGAAAGCCTGAATGCCCAGGCGGTGCAGCGTTGGCGCGCGGTTCAACATCACGGGTCTTTCTTTGATGACCTCTTCCAGCACTTCATACACTTCAGGTCTGTTGCGTTCGATCAAACGCCGGGCAGATTTCACGTTCGCCGCGTAGGAATGCTGCACAAGGCGTGCTACTACGAAGGGTCTGAACAGCTCAAGCGCCATCGTTTTTGGCAGACCGCACTGGTATAGCTTCAGTTTTGGTCCAACAACAATCACCGAGCGGCCAGAATAATCCACGCGCTTGCCAAGCAGGTTGCGGCGGAAACGCCCTTTCTTGCCCTTGAGCATATCACTGAGAGACTTCAATTCACGCCGTCCGCGGCGGGAGAGCGCCTTGCCGCGCTGAGAGTTGTCAATGAGCGAGTCGACCGCTTCCTGGAGCATACGTTTTTCATTACGCACAATGACATCTGGAGCGCCAAGTTCTAACAACCTCTTCAGGCGGTTATTACGGTTGATCACCCGCCGATACAGGTCATTCATATCAGAAGTGGCAAACCGCCCACCATCGAGCGGCACCATCGGGCGCAAGTCAGGCGGAATGACCGGGAGCACAGTTAAGATCATCCACTCAGGGCGGTTACCTGAGCGGCGGAAGGACTCGATTACTTTGAGTCGAGTGGTAGCCTTTTTTCGTTTTTGTTTGCTCTTCGTGGTGCGAACTTCAGTCCACAGATCTTCTGACAGCTTATCCAGGTCGATGCGGCGCAGGATATCATAAAACGCTTCAGCGCCCATATCAGCCCTGAATACCTGTCCCCATCGGGATTTCAGTTCGCGGTAGCGGCTTTCAGTGAGGAAGGTGAAAGGGCGAAGCTCTTCCAGTTCATCGCGCATTCTGCCAGAAAGATCGTGAGATTCAGTTGATTGATCCTCCAGCTGGTTGCGCAGTTCATCCATGGAAACTTCGGCTTCTGCTTTGACCTGTTCAATGGCCATTTTAAGCTGTTCGCGGTCCATGTCCAATTGTTTTTTGTATTCGTCCTCTATCTCTTCCAGGCGTTCCTTCACCGCTTTCTGCACACTGGCGATGTGTGAAGGAGCAATAATCTCGCTTTTCTCCGCGATCATGACGTCTGCAGTCTCAAAGAAGATCTTCTTTTTGGCGGCTTTTCCTGAAAGCTCGGTAAGCTGTCGTTCAAGAGATTGCCCCTCCTGAATGACCGGTTCGAGCTTTGAAGTAATTTGTTCTTCGGCTTTCGATTCAATTTCTTTCAAGCGGCTCTGTAATTCAGCCACCTTCTTGTCTCGACCCAACTTCACTTCCAGGATCTGGGCGTTGATGCGGTTAGCCTGTTCCAGCTCGGAATCATTGATTTCATCCATCAGCCTGCGCAGCGCCTTCTGCCTGGCATCATCATCAACAAATGTGACAATGTACTGTGCGAAATAAAGCACGCGGTCCAAATTACGCCGGGAAATATCCAATAGCAGACCCAGGTAAGAGGGGATCCTGCGGGTATACCAGATATGAGCGACCGGTGTCGCCAGGTCAATATGCCCCATGCGTTCACGGCGAACTGAAGAACGAGTAACTTCAACGCCGCATTTATCACAAACAATACCTTTGTAACGTGGATTTTTGTACTTACCGCAATAACACTGATAATCTCGCGAAGGTCCAAAGATCGCCTCACAAAAAAGACCATCTTTCTCTGGTCTTAACCGGCGATAATTGATCGTTTCAGGTTTGAGCACCTCACCATAAGACCAGCTTCGAATTGTTTCAGGGGATGCGAGATTGATACGGAGCGCGACTAAACTTTTTGTTTCCACTAATGCCTCCTGAATGAGAAAGACCTGCAGCAGTTAAAAAAACGAAATTGTCCAATCAGAATTTTGCCTACGACCACGAACAGGCAACATTCCGCCATTGTATACATGCAATCTGGTATTTTACCACAAATTTCAGATTTCTTTACTATTTATTTGTTTCTGCCGCCTGATGCTGTAAAGGGATTTCCAGGTAGAATGTGCTGCCTTTCCCCAATTGACTTTCAAGCCATACCCTTCCCTGGTGGCGCTCCGCGATGGACCTGACGATCGACAGTCCCACTCCCCATTCCTTCTTCGGGCTCCCATCTGTATTCCTTCTGATACTTTCAAATACATGGGGCTGATCCAACGGCGCAATCCCCGAGCCGTGATCCTGAATCTCAAAAACCACGCTATTTTCATTTACCTGCAAGCGCAGGTTCACCTGGCTTCCTAATGAAGAAAACTTCACCGCGTTATCTAACAGGTTATGTAAGGCGCGCTGCAAGAGTACCCTGTCGGCTTCAATGGTCAGGTTTTGCGCAAGCGTCAGTTCACGAAGAATCTGTATCTTGCGGTGTTTGATCTGCGGCTGCATCTCTTCAATCACTTCATCAAGCAGGTCTGAGGGCGACACCTTTTCCACCTGCAGCTGGATACCAGAATCTATCCTGCGCATGTCCAGAAGGTTGTCGGCCATCCTGGAGATATCATCGATGCCGTCCAGGATTTTTTGTGAGTAATCTCGTTGTTGTTCATTTAAATCGCCTACCATCGGCAGCATTGATGCATAACCCCGAATCAATACTAACGGGGCTTTCAAATCATGGCTGACGGTTGAAACATACTCTGATTTCATCTTCTCCAATTGTTTGTAATCGGTGACATCTCTCAAAACGCAGACCTTTCCCAGGTGCTTGCTTTCCACCGCTACCGGTGATACTGAAACCAGGTAAATATGATGGTCTTCAAGTTCCATTTCCTCTGCCCGGCTCTCCGTGGGATTGGTGCCGGTGATGAATTCTTTTAACAGCCTGGAGATGATCTCGCCGCGACTTTCAGTACCTTGAGCGTTCAATTGTATTAACAGGGTCATTTCTTCCGCTGCCTGGTTTACCATCATTAGCCGTCCGTCTTCACCGGCTACCAGCACCGGTTCAGGGGTTGAAGATAACACAGACTCCAGCCGTTTTTTGCCTACTTCCGCTTTCTGGTAAAGCAGCGAGTTAGATACAGCTAACAGTGCCTGCCCCGCCAGGGTATCCAGAAAACGAATCTCAGGTTCCAGGAAACGATGCGATTGGGTGTAAACAACCCAAATAAATACAGGGTTTTCACCACTTTTGTTCAAGGCGATGGCAGCTAAAGCAGAAGGAATGGGTGCTGTTTTGGGTAAAGCCATGCGCCGGATTCTGGCTCTGGATGGGATGATCAATAGGGACTCTGCCTGTAAATGTTCCAGCAATAAGTGATCGAGGTAGGCGTATTCCTCGGCCTGTTCACCCGATCGATAGGCTTCCAACCCTTCGTCCCAGCCCTCCTTCGTTCCCCGGGTAAGCACCAAACTGGCGGCATCCGCCCCATACGATCGCAAGGCACTCAATAGATGCGCCGAAGTTGATTCCAATGAGAGGTCAGAAGCGATTCCTTGAGAAACCTTCAGCAGCGCGTCCAGTTCCTCCAAGCGCAATTTCAGGCTGAGGCGCATCTGCTCAAAAGCGGAGCTCAACCGGCCAATTTCATCCACTCCCTTTACCTCGACGCGGTTATCCAGCTCGCCTTTGGAAATTTCATCCGCTTTATTGGCTAAAAGAACGAGGGACTGAGTGAGTGTTTTTATCAGGTAACGCAATAATAAATACGCCAAAACAGAAATAATGAGGGAGATGACCAGCAACGGAATAGCTATTCGCAGCGCCAATTGCTGAGAATGATTTGCGGGCACCGAGAGAATGACTTTCCAGCCATTTAAGTCATCCACAGACGCATAGTTCATATAGCGGGTTCCCGTGAGCCCGGGGTCTTCAAAATACCCCGAAACAGCGGGAATCTGCCCGGTATAGGTGGTCATAATCAACTTGGGGTTGGTGTGGTACAGAACGCGATTTGTTTCGTCTATGATCACGCCCTGACCACCTTCTTCAACCAGGTTCTGCAAGGCAATCAGCGCTGGCTGTGAAAACAGGTTCATCGTCAGGTCTGTACGGGTAATAACCACGCCTTGGGCTAAACCGTATTCATCAGGAATTGCAGCGATATACGAGATTACCGCGGATTCCGCACCGGGATAGGGGTGGATCACATAGTTCTGCATTTGCACCCCGTTCAACGCCAGTTGGATTCCCAGCTCCTCTTCAGAGGATAAACGAAATTCGCCAACTTCGTCATCTGGGTAACCAGTCAGCGGAGAACCCGTCAGGTTAAAAATGTATATTTGGGAAAAGAATGGGAATTCCCGTACTTTACTCTGCAATAAATCTCTGAGCTGTTGTGTATCACCTAAGGGCAGTTTCTGGGTAGCCAGCGCCGCCGTCAGGCTTTGACCGGTCTCCAAAATTGGCGGGATATTCTCCACAGCGATTTTGGAAGTATCTTGAAGTTGTTTCACCAGAATATCACGCGCCGCCCGGCCAGCGACAAACCAATCCGCGATGACCAGCGTCGTCAGCAGTATCCAAACCAGCGGCAGGGCTGTGTAAAGAATGCGGCTCTGTAACCCCGTCTCTACTGGTGAAGGTTCAAACGAGCCGAACTTAACCCAATATCTTGAATTGGGCGCGCGAAAAACCTCGCAAATAAGCGCGGCGATGAGCAACTGTATCGTAGAAACGCCAATCAGCACCCACGAGCGAGTGAAGGCGTAATCGAGTTTTGCCGCCAGGTTGCCATTTGTGCCAAAGAAAGTGCTGACCAGGAACAGCGGGATGGAAAAGAAAGCCGCAAGCAGGGCAGCCCCAATCGGTCTGCGTAAAAAAGCGAAGAACCGCGTGCGATAATTCTGGCGCAAAGCGAGGCTGATTACCACAGCCAGAACAGAAATTTCCAGGGGTGTAAAGACAGAGTGGGTATTCCACAACGCGCTAAAAATTCCCGCGATAAAACCTAAAACGGCTGCCGGCCAGGTACCCAATATGCCCGCTGCCAGCATGATGGGCACCATCATCAGCACCATCACGGCGGGCGGTTGTATCTCTCCCGGGATATTCGGTAACGGAACCTTGCTGTAAGGTGGTAATTCAAAACCAAAAAACAAAGTACTAACGATCGCCATTATCCCCAGGGCGAAAAAGTACTTCCAAATAAGGCTCGTGCGCTGTCGGGTCAGGTCTTTCCGCGCAACCCATAGAATCAACGCCGCCATGACAAACCAACCAATCCAGCCTACCAACTGGTAAGGCGTATCGAAAAACGGCCCCGCGTTGAAGAGGTGAATTCTGATCATCTACTATTATGATACAACGTTATTTCATTTTCGCTTGAGCATTGAATTTATTCCAGGCAGACCGGTAAAGCAAGGTGTTCTGCCGGGTAATTTTCATGCCCTGGATTTGGGCATACCAGTCTTCTTCAATTTCATCCGCCCGTCTAAAAGCATTTTCTGAAATCAGCCGCCGCTGCTGCGCTGTGGCGTTATCCGCTCTGGCAACCTCAGCTGTTAATTCATT
>JAAZNW010000139.1 GCA_012798065.1 Chloroflexota bacterium | reverse complement strand
AGCTCCCCCAGGATGTCAACGCCGGCGATACCAGCGCGCCAGGCTCATAAACCCCTGTTGACGCTCGCGCAACCCTCTTTTTCGTGCTGATGCTTAATTATTCGTGAACATCTCTAAATAATTGGGCAGCTCATTGAAGATGTAGGCGCTTATTTCAGGAACGACGATCGTTCCCTGGCATAAGAACCGCTCGTCTTTTTTAACACCGTCCCGGTAAACCAGGTAATCTCTTACCGCTCGATCATAAGTACACGTGACCGTTCCGTCGGTCAATTTCCACAGCGCCTCGTATCCTTCAAAATTGAACCCTTCCTCAGGCGTGGTCAACCCCTTGAAGACAAACCGGCAAACATTTGATCCCGGATATTTGAAGATCTCGCATCCATCGTGCTTTTCCAGATCACATTCAAAAACAGTTGTCTCACCCTCAGAGAAGGTCATTTCTAATTGCACTTCATCGTTGACCATCCGCGCAGTACCGGTGACCGTTTGATTATCGTCGCTTGGGGGTGCAATAAACTTGTAAACGCCTTCAATGGTGGAGGGCTCAAAACGACCCGACATAACCACCAGGGGCAGCGTTAAATCGATCGTCACCCAACTCAGCATATCAGCGGCGCGTTGATCACAAGAAAGATGAACTTCCCTCAGGGCTTTATCGTCAGGGAGCTTAATCGCCCAGGCGCCTGAGAGGTCTATAGCGTTCTCCAACGCGCTCTCGCTTTGTCCTCCAGCCAAAAACGGAGTGGGTTCAACCGCCGCGCCGGCTTTTTGTGCTGTACCCATGTTTGGCAGTGTGATCCCTAGAATTTCGGCCATCTCCGCTTCCGTTAATGGTTCCTTTATCATGGGTAAGCCGTTCTCTTCGAACCACTCGCTTATCTCGCCCGGCTCAATTACGCTGGCGATGACCGCTCGCGCTTCCTCCTCGCCTCCGGCCTGAGCGCCGTCCTCGGTAGCCTGAGCCATAGGTGTAAGCGCGGGTGTCTCCACTTCTCCCTTGTTAACTTCAGGGGTCGGAGCCTGACCGCCGCCCTCGGTAGCCTGAGCCGCGGGAGTAGGAGCGGGCGTTTCCACTTCATCCTTTTTAAGTCCAGGGACCGGGATGGAAATGCCCAGCACTTTCCCTTCTTGAAAACCTGACCTCAATTGATCGGCTTCGAACAGGTATGCGTTGACAATATCGATGGGTTTATCAAAACTGGTGGTGGCAATGGTGAGGATGGACGCCACTGGTTCAGTGATTTTGCGCGCCTTGCCAATGATCGCTGATACCTTGTTGTTATCCCCCAAGGCGATATTGGCCCCATCTTCCCCTATTTCCAGCACCATATCAGCGCCGCCAATGATAAAGGAGGATCCCTCGAGCAGCGTTCCTCCCACCCCGCCAGAGATGGCTGTGCCAACCACAAAACCAGCCACCTTGCAGGTGTCTTTTATCACCACCGCGCTTGTTTCAAGCTTTTTGAACGTATCGCCCGCTTCATTATAGGCGTCAGCGGTGATGAGCCCTTGTTCCTGCTGCAGCAGCGCGTAGGCGCGTTTGGCGTCCGTGCCAAGGTATTTCGCCAGGGTGGCGATCTTTTTTCCCGCGGGCGCGTTATCGAAAATATTGGTCAATTCGTATTTTTGTTCCGCTTTTACCGGTTGATGGACCAGGTGCACGGCGTAAACCACTCCCCCCCCTGTTCCATCATCCACGAGGAAGGCGGTTCCTTGGTTGGCGTATTTTTCTGCCATCGTTTCAAGCTCGCTTGCTTTCGCTTCAAACGCCTGCCAATCGCTGATCAGCGCGCTCATCTCTGTGTTCCATTGTTCGTACCCCGCGAATTCCCCCACGTTCACCAGGATATTCTCTGTGCGTAAGCGCAGTTCAAGATACGCCTTGGACGTGTTGTAGGTTTCCAGCAAGATTTCTTTTTTCTGCACGGGTTCCTCCGCCGTCTTTTTATTCACCAGGTTCAACAAATTACAACTGATGGAGAAAAGCAGGAGTAACCCTATGCCGCAGACGATGCCTTTTTTCATTTCGACCTCCCTAAAGAACACGCGTTGGAAAATGAATTTTTAGACCGGCGGATCAAAAACGCGCCAGTCAGGCGAAAGCCTTTCCATTTCAACCAGTAACCTGTTTTACGCTGAATCTGTGACGGAAAACGGTGCGCTGAAAAATATCAGGGGTGTCTGTCAACCAGGCTGACCAAATGTCGCTGCTATTCCCTCTTGATGGTGTAATTCGGTTTTACCCCGGGCCCACGCCTGATATTCTTCGCCGATAACTTCACCCTGGCCGGGTGATGAGGTTGGCTGAACACACTCGCGTTCAGCAGGGTCACCTTTATTGTACAGCATTTAGCGGGCTTTGTTCAACCCGGGCGCGATGGTCCCCTTTTTGCCAAAGTGGATGCGTCCCCTTCCCCGCTTCAGCCGCGCGCATGGGTGGCAGGGAAAGCGCTATAATTACTGTATCAATTCGGTTTGCCGGGGTAGCCAATGCCAAACGAACATCTCTCAGACGCCAAAAGGGCGAAATTCGACGAGTTTTATACCCAATACCATGATATCGAAAAAGAGGTCACCGCTTACACCGATTATGACCAAAACGTGTTCCGCGATAAGACCATCCTGCTGCCCTGCGACGACCCCGAATGGAGCAATTTTACCAAGTACTTCGCCCAGAATTTTAAGCGCCTCGGGCTGAAAAAACTCATCAGCACCAGCTACGCCGTGGAAAGCAAGACCTATCAAAGCGCCTACCAGCCCACCCTCTTTGAGATCCGCGAACCGCAGTTTGACGCTTACAAGACCAGGGTCAACGGCAAGATCTTTATTTTGGAGCGCGACAGAACCGCCAACGGCAGAACGGACGTGGAAGACCTCGAGTGGCGTTACCTGGCGGGCGATGGCGATTTTCGCAGCGCCGAGATTAAGAAACTGCGCGATGCTGCTGATGTCATCGTCACCAACCCGCCTTTCTCCCTCTTCCGCGAGTTCCTGGCCTGGATTATGGAGGCGAATAAAAAATTCTTAATTATTGGAGGTATGAATGCCATTACCTATAAAGAAGTGTTCCCATTAATCAAGAACGATCAAATGTGGCTTGGCAATGGTTTTCATGCCGGGAATGCTTTCTTTTCCACTCCTTACACCAAAGAATATGCAGAAGGTGTTTACAATCCAGAGACCGGTTTGGTCAAGTTTAGGAACGTCTGCTGGTTTACGAATCTTGACCACGGCAGACGCCATCAACCCTTGCAGTTAATGAGCATGGCGGACAACCTGAAATTCAGTAAACACAAGGAAATAAAGGGGAAAAAAGAATACGACCGATTTGATAATTACGATGCTATTGAAGTGCCGTATACAGATTCAATTCCAAGTGATTATGATGGCATTATGGGTGTACCGGTAAGTTTTCTCGAAAAATATAGTCCTGATCAGTTTGAAATATTAGGAGTCACGCAACGTAATGATGATCCTTATAAAATTAAACGATATTCAACTAAGGAATATCCCAATGCGAACGATTTGAATGCTCGAGGAGTAAAATTTGTTGATGGAAAGCCTAAAGCTGTATATGCAAGGATATTAATAAGACACAGGTAATTAATAAAATGATCACAACTCTAAAAACGAACTATACAGTCAAAGATATATGCGAGGGGTTCGTCTACAACGAGCTGGAGGGGCGCGGTCTCTTCGGTCTTGCCGGGCGCCTCACCATCCAGCCGGAATACCAGCGCAACTATTTTTACGCCGATGGGAAAAAAGACGTGGCTGTCATTGATTCGATCCTGAAGGGTTATCCTATCGGTTTAATCTATTTCAATAAAGTAGATGATAACCAATTGGAGGTCCTTGACGGACAGCAGCGCATCACCAGTTTTGGGCGTTATGTCACCAATAAGTTTGCCGTCAAAGATGAAAACGGCATGGAGCAGTATTTCAGCGGTCTTGCCGCTGATAAGCAGGAAAAAATTCTAAATACCCCGCTGCTCATTTATGAATGTGAAGGCACTGAAAGCGAGATCAAAGACTGGTTCAAGACCATCAATATCGCCGGTGTTCCCCTTAATGATCAGGAACTGCTCAACGCGGTCTATTCTGGACCGTTTGTCACTCTTGCCAAAAGGGAATTCAGTAACAGCCAAAATGCCCATATCCAAAAATGGAGCGCCTACATCAACGGCGCGGTCAATCGTCAGGCCTATCTTGAGCGTGCCCTTGATTGGGTGAGCAAAGGCAACATCGGCGAATATATGAGCCGCCACCGTTACGATAACCAGATTACCGAATTGACCGTCTATTTTAACAGCGTCATCGATTGGGTTTCTTCCGTGTTCATCGACGTGGAAAGCGAAATGCGCGGGCTGGAATGGGGTCGCCTGTACGAAACATACCATCACACCGCTTATGACCCGGCGCGCGTTTCTCAACAGGTGCGCAGCCTTTACGCCGACCCGTACATCAAAAGCCGCAAGGGCATCTTTGAATATATCCTCGGCGGCTGCCAGGCCACCCACCTGCTCGACGTGCGCGTTTTTGACCAGGCGACCAAGAACAGCGTCTACGCCCAACAGACCGCCGCCGCCAGGGTCAGCGGGTTGTCCAACTGCCCGCTTTGCGCTCTCGGGTCAGACGCCAACCGCGAGAGGATATGGAGCATCACCGACATGGACGCCGACCATGTGACCGCGTGGAGCAAGGGCGGCGCCACCGATAGCAAGAACTGCCAGATGCTGTGCAAAACGCATAACCGCGCCAAAGGCAACCGTTAAAGCCGCTCCCCCTGGCGGGTGCCCCTCCCCCACCCCTTGACAGCCGTGTTATAATATATATAGAACGTATATCCTATTTACAGGGCATCCGCCTTTCGCCGCTTCACCTCGCCCGCCCCGCCTGGCGATAAGCGATTCGTTTTGATTCGTTTTTTAAAAACGAATCCGCGGCTGCCCTCTCCCGCCCGCGCATACAAGGAGGGGTTGCATGATCGAACTGCCTGAAGCCCAGGTTCTCGCTGCCCAGTTCCAAACCACCCTGGTGGGTAAAACCATCCACGCCGTGGTCGCCGCTTCCTCGCCGCACAAGTTCGCCTGGTACCACGGGGACCCCGCGGCTTACCCCGCCCGCCTGGTGGGCAGCCTCATCCAATCGGCTGAAGCCCACGGCGGCATGCTGCAGGTGAACATCAGCCGCGCGCGCCTGCTCTTCAGCGAAGGCGTCAACCTGCGTCTTCTCGCTCCCGGGCAGCCGCCCCCGCCCAAGCACCAGTTGCTGCTGCACTTCAGCGATGGCGGCGCGCTGTCCGCTTCCGTGCAAATGTACGGCGGTCTGCTCTGCTGGGGCCTGGAGGAAGAACTGGACAACCCCTACTATCAGGTCGCCTGCCAAAAACCATCCCCGCTCAACCCCGCCCTGTTCACCGAGGCCTACTTCCTTTCCCTGTTCACCAGCGAAGCCGCGCAGCCGCTCAACCTCAAAGCCGCCCTCGCCACCGGGCAGCGCGTCCCCGGGCTGGGCAACGGCGTGCTGCAAGACATCCTGTGGAAGGCGCGCCTCTCGCCCAAACGCAGGCTCAATACCCTCTCGGCGGCGCAGATGCGCACCCTTTACCACGCCCTGGTGAGCGTGCTGGCCGAAATGACCCGCCTGGGCGGGCGCGACACCGAAAAAGACCTCTTCGGCAACCCCGGCGGCTACCTTACCGTCATGTCTGCCAAAAACAACGGCGCGCCCTGCCCCGCCTGCGGCACGCCCATCACCCGCGAAGCCTTCATGGGCGGCAGCGTGTACACCTGTCCCAGCTGTCAGCGCTGAACCGGCTGAAGCTGAGGCGCGGCGACCACCGCCCAGCGAGCGGGGGAAAGGAAGCCGCGCTTGCCACCCAAACTGAAAAGGGCTGTATCATTAACCTGTCACCCCCTATTTCACCTTACGGGAGTAGCCGCATGTTCAAGTCCATTCTCAACCTGTTCAAACGCCAGCCCAAGACCACCTCCGCGGAGGTCAAACAGGCCACAGGAGACAGCATTCGCAAGTACGCCAAGACCACCTACGTCACCCCGGCGCGCCAGCGTGGTGAACAGCGCGTCGCCTTCAGCGCCGCCGAGCTGCAGCGCGGGCTCAACCAGCGCGCGCGCATGCCGCTGGTGTGCAGCGCCATCGACGCCAAAAAGTTCGAGGAGTTCGCCCGCGTGAAACTGGTCAAACGGGAAGGAGATAAACAGGGCGCTTCTGCCAGATGGACCTTTAAGGTGCTCTAAAGCCGCCCAGGGTGGTTGCCAGGGGATGTGTGCGCTGGTCAGCGCCCCCCGCCGCGCCTGCCGGGCCGCTCCCGGGCTAACCGCCGGAAGCGCTCAACGCCAGCAGCGCTTCCTCCGAGAAATGCGCCAGGTCCTGCACAATCCCATCCGCCCGCGCCAGTTTCTGCGGCGGGTTGGTGGTGAGCACCGCCAGGCAGCGCATGCCGGCGCGCTTCGCCGCCTCCACCCCCGCCACCGCGTCTTCGATCACCAGGCAGGCCCCCGGCTCAACCCGCAGCAGGCTGGCGGCCAGCAAAAAGACCGCCGGGTCGGGTTTGCCGCGCAGCTTTGCTCCCGAAGCCACCGCCGCGAACCAGCGGCGCACGCCCAGCTCATCCAGCAGGGCGTCGATGTTCTCCTGCGGCGCCGAAGAGGCGATCGCCTGCTTCAACCCCAGCCGGTCGAAACGCCGCAGCCAATCAGCCACGCCGGGCAGCAGGCGGCAGTTGCCGCGGATGGCATCGCGAAAGTAGCGCTCCTTGCGCTCGCTGAGCGCCCAGAATTCCTGCTCCTCCATCTCGCGCGCCAGCAGCGTGTGCAGGATACCGCGGTTGTTCATCCCAAATGTGCGCGTGAAGTCCTCCAGGCTGAAGGGCTCGCCCAGCTCCGCGAAGATGCGCTGCCAGGCGTGGAAATGCCCGTTGAACGAATCCACGACGACGCCGTCGAGGTCCCAGAGAATGGCATGCAGGGGGAAGGTTGCGGTCACGCGGGTAATTATACCCGCCCGCGCCACGGGACACGCTCACACCCGCAGAACCCGGCGCGTCGCCCGCGCTTTCACGCCGCGCCCCCGTGCGCAGCGGCGCGGGGTTACTCGCCCGCCCCGCCAGCGGCAAAAGCGCGCGACTGCTCCACGTACTCCAACGATTGATGCCGGAAGTAGGTATTGTACAGCGAGGCGTAACGCCCGCCTGCCACCAGCAGCCCCTGGTGGCTGCCTTCTTCGATGATCCCCCCGTTCTCCATCACGATGATGCGGTCAGCCGAACGCACAGTCGACAACCGGTGAGCGATGAGGATGCTGGTGGAGCGCTGCAGGATCAGATCGAGCGCCTGCTGGATTTGCCACTCGGTGAAGGGGTCAATGCTGGCGGTGGCCTCATCCAAAATGAAGATGGCCGGCTGCTGCACCAGCACGCGCATCAGCGCCACCAGCTGCCGCTGACCCATCGAGAGCCGCGCGCCGCGTTCGCCCACCTGAGAATCCAACCCCTGCGGCAGCGTTTCCAGCCATTCACCCCCGCCAACGCGCCGCGCCAGGTCCAGTATCTCCGCGTCCCCCGCGTCTCGCCGCGCGTAGCGGATGTTCTCCGCCACCGTGCCCGAGAACAGGAAAGGCACCTGCGACACCACTCCCAGCCGGCGGCGGTAATCCTCCAGGTCAAAACGGCGGATATCGCGACCATCGATCAGGATGCGCCCCTGCTGAAACTCGTAGAAGCGCGCGATGAGCTTGGCCACCGAGCTCTTGCCCGCGCCGGTGTGCCCCACCACTGCCAGGTTCTCGCCGGGGCTGATCTCCAGGCTGAAGTCGCGCAGCACCTCTTCTCCCTGCTTGTAATGGAACGAGACGTGGTCGAACACGATCCCGCCGGTCAGCGCTGGCACGGCCTCGGCGGCGGTTTGCACCACCGCGGTGGGCGTGTCGATCAGCGCGAACACGCGTTCAGAAGCCGAAAGCCCATTTTGGATCGAGGTCCAGAAGGAGGTCAGGTTCATGATGGGGAAAAGGAAGCGGTCGAGGCTGAGGATGAACAGGTACCAGGCGCCTACCGTCACCACCCCTTCGATCACGCTGTGCCCGCCCGCCAGCACCATCACCGCGGTAGCGATCATCGCCAGCGCGTTTAGCGCGGGGAAGACCACCGCGAGCGCCAATCCGCGCTTCACGTTCACCTGGTAAGAGGTCTCGTTGGCATCGCTGAACTCCTGGTAGATGCTGCCTTCCTGCCTGAAATTCTTGGCTACCGCGATGCCGCTGACGGTCTCTTTGATGGTGGAGTTTACGTTGGCCATGGCGCGCATGCCCTGACGGGTGACACGGCGCGCGATGGTGCGGTACGCCAGCCCCAGCACAAACACGATGGGCACCAGCGCGAACACATACAAAGACAGCCGCCATTGAATGGTCAGCAGCACAACGGCCAGGATGAGCGCCTCGATGAACATACTGGTCACATCCGTGATCAGCGTCACCAGTTCGCCAAAATCGCGCGTATCCGAGGTGATGCGCGAAACGATCTTGCCCGACGAGAACTCGTCGTAAAAGGAAAGGTCGTGCCCTACCGAGGCGGCGTAAGCATCTGTGGCGAGCTGGGTCACCACCTCGGCGATGGCTGTGGAAGTAAGGCGCCGCAGCCCCCAGTTGAAAAACCAGATGGCCAGCCCGATGAGCAGCACCGCCCCTGCCACCAGCAGCGTGCTGGCGAGCGGCGGGATGCCCACCAGCAGGTCCACGCCGCGGCTCACGATGACCGGCAGCAGCGCGCCCGCGCCCGCCACCAGCAGCGTGAGGATCGAGATCAGCACCAGCCGGCGCCACTGCGGTTTGAAATAGCCCACAATGCGCCGCGCCAGGTCGCTATCCTTATAGGTGCGGTCGTACTTTTCCGCGTCGAGTGAAGAAAAGAAGCCCATAAGTCCTCTGAGCAGGGGTCGGAGAGCAGCAGGCGCAGCCTTTTGCGCTTGCCGCTGACTGAACAGCCCGCCCTACTCGCTAAAAATCCTCCTGTAAGCCTCGCTTTCGCGCAGCAGGTCTTCATGGCTGCCGCTTGCCACCAGCCTACCCCTGCGTACAACCAGGATGAGGTCCGCCCAACGGATCTGCGATAAGCGATGGGTGATGATAAAAGTGGTGCGCCCGCGCGCCGCGGCATAGATGGCGCGCTGAATATGGTCTTCGGTGGCCGAATCAATGGCACTGGTGGAATCATCGAGGATGAGGATGCGCGGGTCAGTGAGGAAGGCGCGCGCCAGCGCCAGCCGCTGCCGCTGCCCGCCTGAAAGCGTGACCCCGCGCTCACCGATGACCGTGTCATACCCCTCCGCGAAGGTGAGGATGAACTCGTGCGCCTGCGCGGCTTTGGCCGCGGCTTCGATCTCGGCGCGCGTCGCGCCGGGTTTGCCAAAGGCGATGTTCTCAGCGATGGAGCGCGAGAAAAGGAAAATGTCCTGTTCAATGATGGAAATGGTGCGGCGCAGGTTCTCCAGGTTCCAGTCGCGCACGTCCACGCCATCCACCAGCACCTGACCGCTGTTCACATCATAAGTGCGGTTGATCAGGCGCGCCAGCGAGGTCTTTCCCGCCCCGGTCTGCCCCACGATGGCGACCGTCTGCCCTGGTTTCACCTTGAAGCTCACCCCATCCAGCACAGGGTCGCCCTCTCCGTAACGGAAAGTGACAGCGCGGAATTCAACTTCACCGCGCAGGGGTTTGGCGTACCCCGCCAGGTTCTGGTCGAGGTTATTCTCGCGGTTCATCAATTCAAGGATACGCTTGGCGCCCGCCAACCCCAGGGAAATGCGCGAGTACGCCCACAGCGAGGCAAAGGTAGGAAAGTCCAGCATCAGCAGCAAACCAAAGTACCCTACCACCCCGCCCAGGTCTATCAGCCCCTGGCGGAACAGCAACAACGCGTGCAAGAGCCCGGCTGCCAGCGCCACGCCATACAGCAACAGCGGTAGAAACTTGGCTTCTTTGCGCCCCTGCGCGATGAGGGCATCCTTGTAACGGGTGATGTTCTTTTCGAAGAGCCCAATTTCACCGCTCTCCTGCGCCGAGCCCTTCACCGTTTCAATACCATCCAACGACTCCGCCAGGCGGATGTTGAGCCCGCCGAAGCTCGCGCGCACCTCCTCGGTGATAGGTGCCAGCCCGCGCATGTAGATGCGCAAGGCAAAAAAGTACAACACGATAAAAACGCCCGGCACCAGCATCAGCGCCACGTTATAGCGCGGCGCGGCAATCAACGGGAAGATGAGAAAGGACAGGCTGCCGATGACCATGTTCAGCCCGGGGCTGAACAGAAAGTTGACCTCGCGCACATCGTTGGTGGCGCGGGCCATGGTGTCTCCCACCGGCTGCAGGTTGTGAAAGGTCATGCTTTTCGAAAGGAGGCTGGCGTAAAGCTCCCGGCGCACGTTGCGCTCAACACGCTGCGCGCAAAACTCAAAACCGAAGTTGCGCGCAAACTGCAGCAAACCGCGCCCCAGCCCGCAGGCCAGGATGATAAAAAACACCTCGCGCAGCGCTGCCGGGTTAAATTCGTGCGTCTTGACCACATTAAAGGCCACGCCAATTTGCACGCTGGCTACCGCCATCAAGCCGGCATTACCCAGTGAGCCGACCAGAGCGATGAGCACCACCCACCACTGGCGCAACCCATGCGAAAACACCCAGCGTGCTGGTGAGCTGCGGTCCGTTTTATACTGCGGTGGGATGGTGAATTCGGCGTTGGCGGTGTGTTCCATGGCAATTTTTAAGTTTATCACGAAAAGTTTTCGCCCGTGTGACACTTCAGTTTTTGACAGGCAGCATAAAGGGGCGTAGCGCGCTACGCCCCGCCATACTCGCACATGTGTCGTTGATTTACAGCGGCAGCTGCGGCGGTGAACCAGGGTTCAGCGGCAGCGGCGGGTGAGCTGGCTTGAGCAGGCGAAAAGCCATCGTCCAGGCGTTGGCGCTGAAGACAGCAAACATACCGCCCAGAAAACTAACCGGCAGGAAAGTGATGGTTACAAAAACCGGCACGGCCACGATGGCAGCCATGATGACCGCCACAACCGGCGGCGCGGAGAAACTGGCGATCCAATAGACCAGCCCGCCAGGGATGGCTGCCACCAACGCCCCAGGCAGCGCCATCAGTATATACGCCGGAATGAGCAGAAAGGCAGCCAGCAGCATGGCGAACCCGAAAGCCAGCCCCACACCGATAAGCACCAATCCGAGCAGGAAGGTGTGTTTGAACTGCGCTTTGAAGAGCGCCCAACCCTGTTTGAAAGAAGCGCCTACACCTAACCCATCAATCGCCGCGTAACGCGCCACGTACTGTCGCAGGAAGCCCACAAACACCATGAAAATCGCGAATGCCACAAAAAAGAGTGCAATGAGGATGATGCCAATCACCGCCGGCGCAGCCAGTTGAATGGCGGCTGTTTTCATCAGGGTATATGCCATCCAGACGACGAGCCCCACAAGCATCATCACCAGGGTGAACGCCGGCGCGCCAATGAGCAGGTCCACCAAAAAGACGCGCCAGGCGCGCTCATTCCAACCCAAGCGCCAGGCTTCCTTGAACTTCACCTTTGTACCGCTTTGCTCGTGGGCGTCCGCCAGGCGCATCACCGCCGTCTCTGAAGGATAGCGCACCAACGCCAGCAGCAAGCCGATGAGCAGCGAGACGCCCATAAGAATGGCGACGATGGCGATAACTGAACGAATGGCCGTCTCTTCCGTTGCAAACAACGGCAGGATGTGGCTATCCGCCCACTGCTCCAATTCATTGAACCATTGGGCAGTCTCGCCGCCTGGTTGCAGCCAGCCCTCGCCGCCGTTTTCAAAAAAGTTGCTGCCGGTTGCCGGCAGGTTGAAGCTGCCACCCCCTCCTCCGCCGCCGCTACCGCCACGCGCTCCTCCTGAGAGCGCCAGCAACAGAGCGAAGACCCACAATACCCGGTAATTCCACAGGATCCCCCACGCGCGTTTCAGTATATGCCCAATGTCAAACATCATGATCCTCCTTAGAGAGTCTACAACATATACGCCAAATTGACGCGCAGGTTGTATGCACAGCAGAGCGGCAGCAAGCCACAAGCCACCTGCCGCTGGTGAAGGGAAGAAAAAGAGAAGCGCGAAACGTAATCGTCAGCAACGCGGGTTGCGCTATTGAGCGTCGCTACCTCTTTTCTCTGGCAGCCAGTTTTTTGCCCACCAGAGGTTCAGCGCGTGAATGGGTTGTATGTTCACATTCCGTGAGCCCGCGCTTCTTCGCGGTAGGCGCAGAAACCGCAATCCGGGTTGGCTGGCGGGGGTTCTGGCGCCGCCAGCACGCGCAACACCCCGGCGAGAAATTCTTCAAATGGCTCCATCGCCAGCGGGATCTCGCTCCAGGTGACCTCTCCGCCATAGAAAATGCGCTGATCGTCAGGGTGGTAATCGATTTCCACCGGGTCCATATACACCAACCCCAGGCGTGTTACCGGGCTAAGCCGCAGCGCCCCGGGTGCGGAATGCTCCAGCGCGTACGCGTACGCGTGCAGCTGCCGCCCGTAGAACTGAACATGACCGGGGCTGGGTCGGGAGGTCTTAAAATCGATCACCGCGTACGAGCCGTCATCGAAGGAAAGCACCGAGTCAAACGCCCCCTTCAGGTAACAGGAGGCCGCGATACCTTCAAAATGGATGGGCTCTGAGCTCACCCACTTGCCCTGCAGGCTCACCCTGCCCGCCGGTAACGTATCTGAAATGAATGAGGTGGGTTGGTCGGCGTACAGCTGCTTCATCAGGCTGTCGATCCGGCCAAAAACCTTGGGAAAGGCAGTGGGTGGGCGGTTGATGCCGCGCACCACCTGCAGGTAAAAGCAGCGGGGGCATTCCTCCCAGAAGAAAGTGAGCATGGAAGGGCTAAGTTTGAATGGGTTCATTCTTCTATTCTTCTCTAATTCCCTCATTTACATAAGCGGTCAGTTCGCTCACGCTCAAGGTGCTGAATCCCAGCTTATCCACCGTGCGCCCGCGCCGCCAGTAATCCGTGCGGTGCACGATATTGGCCAGCGTCACAACGGCATCCATGGCGCGCACGCTCACCCCAAAACGGTCTCCCAGCGAAGCAATCGGCACCAGGCTGCAAGGAACATCTTCAAAAATATAGCGGTGGTTGAGCGTGGGCGGCGCTTT
>JAAZNW010000116.1 GCA_012798065.1 Chloroflexota bacterium | reverse complement strand
TTAAATT
Source organism: Chloroflexota bacterium (assembly GCA_012798065.1). Taxonomy (GTDB): domain Bacteria; phylum Chloroflexota; class Anaerolineae; order Anaerolineales; family Anaerolineaceae; genus UBA6107. The sequence continues at coordinate 22,484 of JAAZNW010000116.1, read as the reverse complement.
GGAATAATGAACGCCTTCTGGGTAAACCATTAATTCAGGCCCTTGATCGCAACCGCCAATGCGAGAGGTTTCGAGCACCTGCACTTCTTCGATCAAACCCTGGGCAACAAGTTCGTCTTGCAGGGCATCCATCACCTCATGGGCGCCTTTTTTAAGACATTCTGGATCAACACACACTAAAACATGAGAACGATAGAACTTCATAGGTTGGCCTTTGAGAAAAATAATGATGATTAAAGGTTGATTTTATTGCTCTCGACAACCTTGCCGCCTGTAACGTGTTCTTTCATAATTCGGCGGGCAACTTCAGGAGTAACCTTTCCATAGGTTACTTTGGGTTGTTCACCAATAACCACCTGAACAATGGGTTCTTTTTCACACAAGCCGATACAACCGGTTTGAGTGACAATCACGCCGCTAATGGCATCCGTTTCAATGGTTTCAAGTATGGCTTTCATCGCATCACGCGCACCCGCGGCAATTCCGCAGGTACCCATACCTACGATCACTTGAGCGGTACCTGAAGCCGCTTTAAGTTCACGCTTTTTGAGTGCTTCCTCGCGTGCTTTTTTTAGATCTTCTAAGCTTTTTATACCTGGCATTTTTATCTCCTTAAGGGCTGGTTGTAAATTGTTACAATATCCTGAGAGAAATGTGGGTTCACTTCTTGTATGGTTTCTTCGACCATACTTCTGATGCAGGTTAATATTTCTGGTTCGGTGAGAGGAAAGTCGCCGAGAGCCTGCTTGACTGGCTCATCGTCAAAAATTGCGTTCTTTTCGTTGTAATGATAAGAGAAAATCCAGTGAATCAATGGATTGCAAATGATCAGGTTGATGATGGTAGAGACGAGATCACCGATAGGCATGCGATCGATATGACTCCGCTGGAATTTGACTGTTAATTCAGTGCCGATTCCGGGTTCAGAAGTGATATTCAACGAGCCATTACAGTCTTCAGCAGCCGCTTTGAGCAATGGAATACCAAGACCGACCTTCCTGGTGGTCCGGCTGGTAATGAATGGGTCTGTTACCTGAGCAATCATTTCTTTGCTCATGCCTTTACCGTTGTCAATTATGCTCATCTGTAAAAGATCCAGGGCGCTATCTTCGCTTAAAACTATTTCTATGCGCGATGCGCCAGCTGAGATGCTGTTTTCTGCAATGTCTAACAGGTGAAGCGAAAGTTCTCTCAAAATTTATTCTTTCTCTTCCATAATGGGCTTCAAGATTTGAGGGAGTTTGTTAGGTTTGACCCGTCCCAAGACATCCTCGTCGACAACAATTACAGGCGCTTGTGAACAGGCGCCAACACAACGACAAACTTCAAAAGTGAGGTTGCCATCTGCGGTAGTCTGACCGGGTTCGACGCCTAACAACTGCTTGGTTTTTTCAATTAACATCGGCGTGCCGCCGACATAGCAGGCAGTTCCCATGCAAAATTTGACCGTGTGTTTCCCTCGAGGGGTTGTCGTGAAAAAAGAGTAGAAAGAAACCACGCCATGCACACGAGAGAAGGGGACGCGCAAGCGTGAGGCGACGTATTCCTGCATGGGCTCACTCACGAAGCCAATAGTAGACTGTAACTCGTTCAAAACGACCATTGTCGCGCCAGGAACATCTTTATGCTGGTCGATGATGGCATCAATGACAGCTTTCTTGGCCTCATCACCCAATGGTTCGTTTTTATCATAGGTTCGGTTTTTGACAGGGGATGGCATTCATTTCTCCGGAGCGAAAAATTTTGGTAATTCTACTTAATCCACGGTGATAGTTTACTCGCAACCAGTTTTCTTCACAATTTACAAATGTCACCAATCTAAACGCAAGTTTTCTGATTTTTATTAAGCAATGGATACCCATTTATTTTACTTGACAATTCAATTTAACTGGGTGATATTTTGTAACTTCTGCCAGATTTGCTTTGTAAGGCAAGAGAGATTTCGGCAATGGTCGGCTTTTCAATCTCCAGGATAAGGCTGCCTAGAAATTCGTTCAGACGGTGAACGTCACCATTCTGAATGATTGGTGACCGAGAAACACTTGGAATTTCTATTCGCGCTTGTTGAGGGGTCATGTGACGGGAAATTTCTACCGCGAGGACGGGCAGGTCTGGGGGGAGAAAACCAAGACTCTCAATTAACCCGAAAGTCTTGCGGTTAATGTGAGCCGGAATAAAAAGCCCACCAAGAGAAGTAACAATCGCTAAGGCTTCATTCAAGGACAAGGAAGAGGAGGTAATAAGAAGCTGGTCTTCGCTGCCGAGATATTCCCCATTTTCATCCACAATAAATTGCGCGCCAAAAAGATCAGCGTTGTTCTTGATGCGAGGTAGTTTGTGGTTAACAATTTGCTGGAGTTCTTCTGCTTGCTGTAAGGTGTCAAACAGGCACAAAGAATGAACATCCTCTTTGGTTTGCAGCTCCATTCCTGGCAGGACGGTAAGTGAAGAGTGCTCAGCCGCTTTTTGAACCGCGCGGATATTCGCAGTTGAGTTGTGATCAGTGATGGCTATGAGATTTATACCTAAATCGAGGGCTGATTCAACAATCAGGGGCGGTATCATCTCCACTTCCGCGCAAGGCGAAAGGACAGTATGAACGTGAAGATCAGCCCGAAACTGTTGGATGGGCATTATTCAGGACGTTCTGAGTTTTGGGCAGCACAACGCAAGCCCAGTTCCCAAAGTTTTCCCACTACATGGAAGGTCGGAGCCTCAGTGCTGAGGAGAATAACCTGCTCTTCACGCGCCTTTTCAATCGTCGCTTGATCAGGCTGCGCTCCCTCTGTTATGATGACGGCTGAAAGATCCAGAAGAGATGCAACGGCGATAATATTTCCGTGCGCTTGCAGGGTAACCCAGATCGACTTTTTCGGCGCCCCCGCCATGACACAGCTAAGCAGGTCAGAGGTATAACCGCAGGAAGGTTCAATTTCATGAGAATTCTGGAAGTCGGTAATTGGCTTCAAGTCCAACGTTTGAATGATCTGCTGTAAATTCATCTTTTCTCCTCTTGGGTTTCCTTAGTCCGTTCACCAACAGATTCTTCATTAGGCAAGAATATTTTCAGCCTTAAATTCGTGCCTCTTGAATAAACAGATTCCAAGCGCATAGAATCCACGCACCTTTGGATATTCACCAGGCCCATGCCCGCGCCGAAGCCCAGTTCACGAACTTTTTCAGTGGCTGTAGAAAACCCAGGGCGCAATGCCATATTGACGTCCTGAATTCCCGGACCGTCATCGGAAATGTTAATGGAAATTTGTTTAGGCTCAATTTCCACGCGGATGATGCCGCCGTTGTTCGTGTGAATGATCAAGTTCATTTCGGCTTCGTATACCGCGATGCCTACTCGACGGGCAATCTGGGGGTTGGCGCCTAATCGCAATAAAGCGCGTTTAATGGCTGACGAGGCGGCGCCGCCATGCGTAAAATCTCCCTGACTGATGTTATAGCGGAGGATTAGGCTGGACCGATCGGATTCGATATCTTCGAACAAGTGGCTGGCACGGTAGCGGCGAACTTCCTCTTCTTGATAGTCGCGTTGCATTGCTTTGAGGATACCCCTGGTGATATCTCCTTTGGTAAGCATTCCACACAACTTTCCGGAAGAGTTAATTACCGGAAGACGACCGAAGTGAGAGCTGACAAACTGTTTTAAACCTTCAATCACCGGGTCAGTTTCTCTAATCGTTAATACTTTGCGGCTCATATAACTGCCGGTTTCTGCGTCAAGGTCGGATTTTTGAAGGCAGCGCAACAGGTCTTCAATACTTACCAGACCGACCAGTTCATTGTTCTCCACAACCGGGGCACCTGAAATTCTTTTTTGGCGGAAGAGCTCCAGAACTTCGCTCATTGGGGTTTCAGGAGCGACAGTCGCCGGGTCGGGTGTCATTACTTCTCCGACCTTTAATTCATAGGCTAATTCTTCAACGCGAGTAATATCCTCGGCTTCCACATCTGAGACGTTTTTTCCGCGAAATAATGAATTAGAACTCATCGGGTTGCCTGTTATTCACAATTGCAATCGCTGCCGTCCACTGGGCGTTCCAAGCTTTGTAGCCCTGCTGCATAAAGTCTTCCACAAAGTTCGAACATCCCAAAGGGAGAAGAGATAAGGGCAATTCTTTCCTGTTCTGCGAGCTTGATGGTCTCGTGAGGAGGAGTTTTTCCCCTGACCAGTATTATCGCCGCGACATCCGCCATTACGGATGTTCGCACCACTTGCGGATTGCAAAGTCCGGTTAAGAGAACAGCTTCGGGTTGAATTGAGGTTAGCACATCACTCATCAAATCTGCGCCACACCCTCCTAATACTTCACGCGTCAAGTCTGCTGAGTCGTTATACAAATGGCCGTCAATTAATGATATCAATTCTTTTACATTCATTTATACCTGCTTTATTTTACAAGAATAGAAGATCGAAAGATATGATAACTGATTCACAAGAAAATGGGCAAGTGGCGAACGTCATATGACAATGAATGATTGTATGCTCATTGTGCTAAAATGGTTCAAATTGGATGATAAGGGAAAATAGATGAAAAATAAAATCCAAAGTGTTCGCGGAACACGGGAATTCTACCCGCAGCAAATGTTGACCAGGAGATGGTTGTACAAACATATGGAGGAAGTATCGACTTCCTTTGGATACGAGGAATACGATGGTCCTTTCATCGAAAAAATTGACCTTTACGCTGCGAAAACCGGTGAAGAACTGGTAAAAGAACAATCCTTTGTGTTTACAGACCGCGGCGGAGAACTGGTAACCCTTCGTCCAGAATTAACGCTTTCTCTGGCGCGCATGGTGGCTGCCAGGCAAAATGAGCTTGTTTTTCCTCTACGCTGGTGGTCCTTTGGTCCTTTCTGGCGGTACGAAAAACCCCAAAAAGGGCGCACCAGGGAGTTTTTTCAGTGGAATATTGATTTGATTGGAAGTGATTCCGCGGAAGCGGATGCGGAACTTGTGGCCATTTGTGCCTGTTTTTTGAAAAAAATGGATATCACCCCCGAGCAAATTGCGATAAAGGTCAATCACCGCAAATTGATGGAAGAGCAGCTCGTAAAAATTAACATTCAAAAAGAGTATTTGAAGGCAGTATTTCATGTGATTGATCGGTATGATAAATTACCAACCGATTCTTGGAAGGCGTTGTGTCAGGAAAGAGGATTGGCGACAGAACAGGTTGACCAATTGTGGCGGTTGATCAATAACCATGAGTTGTGGAAAGAATCCCCATATTTGACCAGCGTTTTCGAAATTCTTAAGGTCATGGGAGTGAGCGCTTATGTAAAATACGATGCGCGCATTATCCGCGGGCTGGATTATTACACTGGTATGGTATTTGAAGCCTGGGATGTGGGTGGGGATGGGAGAGCTGTACTCGGCGGGGGGCATTATGATAATCTGGTTGCTGATGTGGGCGGAAGCCCTTTGCCTGGGGTTGGTTTTGCAATGGGCGATGTGATGTTTACTGTTCTATTAGAGAAATACGGCAAAATCCCAAAAATTAATCAATTTGAAAATGCCCTGTTGGTAACGGTTTTTAATCAAGACACCACGCTTGCCTCCGCTGACATGGCAGCGCGATTGCGCGATGAGGACTTAAAAGTGGTGACTTTCCCATCAGTAGAGAAACTACAAAAACAATTTAAATATGCGGATCGGATGGGAATAAGGTTTGTCCTTGTACTGGGACCGGATGAAATCAAAGATCGTCTTGTAACCATTAAAGACCTGAAGCATCATACGCAGGTCAGTATCCCTCAGAAAGATGCCGCTTCTACGATAAAAAGACTGCTTGCGGCGCAGTAGAGGGTATGATAAAATCTCAGCGTTCTTGGTGGCTGTAGCTCAATGGCAGAGCATCGCACTGTGGATGCGAGGGTTGTGGGTTCGACCCCCATCAGCCACCCACGCTTGAAAGGCCTCGAAAACGGGGTCTTTTTTTGTTATGAAATGAAAAATGAAGTGCGGGGGTCAAAGCGAAGGTGGATCAAGCCAATGCAAAAAACCCTTCCCATAAGGTTTTTGAGCCGTTTTTTTATCGTAGGTTAACAGAAGCCAATTGAGCATAATCACTGAAGCCCCTACCCACTGAAGCGGTGTTAACCTCTCTGCGAGGACCGCCTGGGCAATAACCACTGTGATAAGGATTTCGCCCAGTCCGAGCAGAGCTGTTTGAATGCCACCCAGGTGCTTAACCCCATAAAATAGTGAGATTCGAGACAGAAAAGTAATCACAGCCAGGACCAATAAAGGCCACACGGCGCGCTCTAATTGGGGCGGAGAAGAATCCATTACTAAAAAGGAAATAACCACCGTTACGCTCATTGCCGCTAAGGTATAAAAGGCGACTGTTGGCGCTGGAACATCGTACAAAACACGCTGAGTGATCAACAAGTGTAATGCGTACAAAACCGCCGCTATCAGCATAAAAAGAGCACCGAGATAGTCAATACCCTGATACGAGTTATTGAGCAACAAATAAACGCCTGGGATGACCAAAATCAAACGAATAACGGTAAATTTGCTGACTGACTGACGGTCAAGCAGCAACCAGAACACCATAAAAAGCGGATAAAACGAATAAATCAGCTGCCCGATCCCCGCATCGATGCGATGGAGCGCTGTGTAATAAAAAATGGAACCGATGCCATTAATTAATCCAGCAATCAGGCATCCTGTTAAACCGATTGGGTATATGTAAAAATATTGGCGATTGGTTAGGAAAAGGTAACAAAATAAAAAAAATAAGGCAAGCGTAGTTCGGATGGCAACTACCGCGAAAGGAGAGACGCCTTGCAGGAGAGCGATTTTTCCAAAAATTGGTGAGAGTCCCAGGAACACGGCCGATGCAGTACCGGCAATGATCCCACGACCTTGCGCGGTAAATTTTTTCATTTTATTAGCGCTTTAACTTCAGATAGCAATTTTTCGCTGACGAAATTACCTTTCCTCATCAGTGACTGAATTTGACCCTGCAGACGTATCTTTTCCTGGATAGTCAAATCTTTGGCCGTCATCACAATGATAGGGATGTCTCGCGTTTCACGTTGAGCGTGAATCTGGTCTATCACTGAAAAACCGTCTACGTCCGGCATCATCAAATCAAGAATGACAAGGTCAGGTTTTTCGCGGCTAACAAGATCGATAGCTGAGTTACCATCAACTGCTTCAAAAAGCACGTAATTACCCTGTGATTTAAGGATACGGCTGATCAGCCGGCGCACATTTGGGGCATCGTCAACAATCGCAATTCTGGGATACCTGATGGTATTAAGATTGTTCAAAGCGGCCAGGAGGCCCTCTTCATAGCCAAAGTCAGAGAAACTGACACCGGCTTCAACCTGCTGTTCGGTGGCTGTATCCAGAATATGGTTTTCGATGGGCAGGGTATGACCTGTGCAGTTGACCACGACAAGGTCATCAGGTTTAACAGTACCTGCGCGCACTTCATGGAACAACCCCGCGAAAGCGACAGCAGCCGCCGGCTCTACTGAAATGCCCTCCATTTTTGCCAACAAATGCATCGCCCGATAGGCTTCTTCGTCAGTAACACTGCAAAAAGACCCACCGGAAGCGCCATTCATTTGGGAAAGCAGTTCTGTGTAGGTTCTACCGGGGTCTCCTGTTGCCAGGGTGGCAATCATTGTCTGTGGAGAGGTGACTGGTATAGCGTTCGCCTTTTTATCGTGCCATGCGTGAACCATGGGAGCACAACCCGCAACCTGAACAATCCCCATCTTCGGAATGGCTTGAATGAGCGACATCGCGAAAAGCTCACGAAACCCTTTTATCACTCCTAAAGGGCCCATCCCGCCGCTAACAGACTGAAAATACCAGTCAGGTGCCCGCCATGGCGTTGATAAAGAAGGCATCGTACTAAAAGAGGGCAATGATGAAAGGGCAAGTTGCTCACAGATTTCAAACGCCAGGGTTTTCATCGCTTCAATACAGGCGATGCTTTTTGAGCCAAGGTCCAGCGCAATGTGCCGTTCAAGCGCAAATTGTGCAGCCAATTGCTTTGTTTGATCGTAAGTGCCGGTCACCTTGATCACCCGTGTACCATAACTGGCGACTTCACGCATTTTTTCCGGCGGAACCAGGCTGGTGAGGAACGCCCAAAGTCGGATTCCAGCGCGGGCGGCATAGGCCGAATAAGAAATGGCTACATTTCCAGTTGAAGCACAAACCAGTTCGTTTACTTTGGATTGCTTAAATGCATGGATGGCAACTGCTGCCTGACGGTCTTTGAAGGAAGAAGTAGGGTTCTGACGCTCATCTTTTATATAAATGTGCTTCATGCCGAGCATCGATCCCAGGCTGGCAGCGTGAATTAATGGTGTTCCTCCCTCTCCCATTTGGAATGAGAAGGGGGGAGGGTCTGTCGGCAGGAGTTCGCTGTAGCGCCATAAATTAAAAGGTCGGGAGGGAAGCGAGCTTAATAAAGAAGCACGAATATACGGATAGTCATAAATAGCCTCGCGCCACAAGGAGCCACAGGCTGAACAAGCCGGTTGATTAAAGTCAATGGTGTCCTGATGCGCGCAATCAAGACACCTGGCGAATACCTTTTTTTCCATCTAACTCTCAGGGCTGGCTGATTTGAAACGACCGAGCGTTTCGTGCAGGTTGGTTAGAAGTTCGTCTTTTGTGATTGCCCATTTATCAATTACGTGACCATGAAAATCAGCCAACGAATCTATTTGAGCAGCGTTTAATTCTGACCCAGTAAGGAGGATGAGCGGTATATGACTTAGCCGGGGTTCCGATTTAAATTTATTTATCAGCTCTAAACCATTGATGTCTTCAAGAACCAGGTCCATCAAGATGACATCAGGAGTGAAATCCTCAAGAAGCTTAAGGGCTGTAAGCCCGCCTTCAGCAAGAACGGGTAAATAATTTCCTTCTTCTTCAATGATTTTCTGCAACATGTGCAGGTATTGAGCGTCATCATCGATAATCAGGATATCGTGGACATCCCCGTTTTTATTTAACCGTTTGATCGCGGAGACCAACTCATCATGGAGGAAAGGTTTTACGAGGTAATCGGAAGCCCCCAGGCTGAACCCTTTTTCTTCTTCTTCCAAAATAGAGCAAATCATTACCGGGATATGCCTGGTTTCTGCATTGTTCTTTAATTCACTCAACACCTGCCAGCCATCTTTTTCTGGCATCATCACATCTAGGGTAATGGCGAAGGGTTTCAGCGCGATTGCAGTAGACACAGCCAATTTTGGATCGGTGAGCGGTACCACCTGGTAACCATGCGGTTCAAGGAAACGCTCGTACAACTGAATCACCTGGGCATCGTCATCAATGGCCAGAACGACATTCTCGGTAACTGGTTGCGGAAGATTAGTCTCCGCTTCAGATTCAATAGCAGTGGGCAGGGTAAAGTAAAATGTGCTCCCTTCTCCCGGTTCACTGTGCAACACGCCAATCGTTCCTCCATGCAATTCAATAAGGGAACGGGAAATTGAAAGACCGAGACCAGTACCGCCTGTTCGTCTGGTGGGAGAATCATCCACTTGTGAAAACTGCTGAAACAGCTTAGGTTGATCTTCCTGGGCAATCCCAATACCTGTATCAGTAACTGTGACTAAAATTTCTTTATGGTTAAGGTTGTTCGTTTGTAATTTTGCGCCAATGGTAATGGAACCTTTGTCAGTAAATTTCACCGCGTTGGAAATCAGGTTTGCCAAAACCTGCTCGACTCGCACTTCATCAGCTTTAACAATGGGCAGATCAGGCTCAATTTGAGTAAGTAATTGAATAGGTTTGTCTTTAATCAAGCCTGATGAGGTTTTAACCACCTTGGAGATCACATCCGAGATGTTCGTGTCTTCTAACTGGAGTTCCATCTTCCCAGCCTCAATTTTCGACATATCCAGTATCTCGTTGATCATGTTCAACAGGTGCATACCAGAATTGTAAATCGCAGTGATATCCTGTGCTTGCGTTTCGTTGATTGGGCCATCAATTCCCTTAAGAATAACTCGAGAGAAACCAATCACAGAATTAAGAGGAGTACGCAATTCATGTGACATATTGGCGAGAAACTGGCTCTTCACTCGGTCCAGCTCTTTCATCTCATCAAGAGTTTGTTGCGTAATTTCATATGCGTTAGCATTTTCAATGGCGACAGAAATCTGGTCAGCCAGGGTAGTGAAAAGGGCGACGTCTTCTTGCGAGAACGCATCTGGCTCAATGGATTGCACATCAAGCGCGCCGATGATTAAATCGCCAAGTTTAAGCGGCAAAGCCATTTCTGAACGTGTTTCAGGCAGGTCTGGGTTGTTAAAAAAGACAGCGTCTTCACCTACATCAGTCGCGATACGCGGCTCTCCTGTACCCGTCACGTAGCCAACAATACCTACCTGTCCAACCCGGAGTTTGTGCTGCCTTTCAAGCATCCTGATGCCGCCAGGCGAGCTGGCAGCACGTAATACAGCAAATTCACCAGGTTCGTCGAGCAAAAAAATACCAGCATGATAGAAGCCAAAACGCTCGCTTACCAACCGGGTAACGAGTGTAAGAAGGGAATCTACCTGGCGAGTGGAGACGATGTTTCGCGCCACATCGGCAACCGTTTGAAGCTGGCGAGACCTTAGTTGTAACGCTTCATTTTGTTCTGCCAGCTGCCTGGTTCTTTCGCGTACTCGGCTTTCAAGTGTTTCAAAGAGATCTCTTAACTGTGTGGTCATCGTGTTAAACGATTTTGCCAAAGTCCCAATCTCGTCTTGTGTGGTTACCTGAGCCTGAAAAGAAAGGTCACCCTCAGCGATTTTTTCCGCCGCTCTCGTTAACCCAATAATAGGTCTTGTGAACTGACTGGACGCCAGAATAACAAATAAACTGATGACGCCTGCCACCAGTAAGCTGATCGTGGTCGATAAGCGGTTTTGGTCTGTAACGGCAGCAGTTAAGATGGATTTATCCTGTAGATAAACCACCGACCATGGCTGGCTCTTTGTGGGGATGATAATTCCTGAGTTTAGAACGGGAACACTTTTTTGCAAGATATACGCAGTGAAAAAATGACTCTTCTCGCGATTGTTAAACGCTATTAAAAGATCGTTTTGAGGAATGGCTAATTTCGCGTAAGAAGTCGAGGCAGGGAGGCGGTTTTGATCTAGCAACTCATTATATTTATCAGTGGAAATTCCAGATATTAAATAAAAGACTGAATCCGGAGAAAAGCCATCCGCAAGCCGCAAACCATTATCATCAAGGAGAATTGGATAAGAGCCTTCACCAATCAAGTTGGTATTGGCTGCGATAATACCTTGAAGCATCCGCGCATCAAATCTGGCGCGTAAATACCCAACAACTTGAGTAGAGTCGTTCTTTATGGGAGAAATGAAAGTGATATAAGATTCATTCTTCCGCGGGTGAAATTCTACTGAACTTGCATAGCTTGATGCTGTTTCAGAAGCAGCTTTAAAGTAACTGGTGTTCCTTTCAGAAGTACCGGACCTTACAATATCGGTATCATATACATTGTAACCGTTGAGATCAAGAATGGCGTAAGAGGGAATAAACCCTTTTTCCTTCGCTTGAAAGGATTTCAGGATGGAGACTACTTCCAATTTCTCCGGCGAATCATAACGCTCCGCTTCAGGCAAAGAGATAAAACGAATAATAGGGGTTAAAGAGGATTCTATTTCCACTGTCTCAAGGTTATTTTCGATAAAGTTATCTACAAGAAGGCGCGTTTGTTCAGCTGCGACGGATAATGATTCATTAGTTTGAGCTTGAATGGATTGTTGCAAGAACCTGGCATTGATGCTGGAAAGAATGAGCAAGGGAAGTAGAACCAAAGCGAGCGAGATTAAAAGCAATTTTGTTCTAATCGAAGCGATTACACGGCGCTCTCCCATCATTTCGGTGACTTTTATCATGAGCAAGCTCGCGATGATGACAATCACACTCGATATGGCTTCATTTTCTACCTGAGGGAGCAAGGCCAGAAGAGAAAGTTGAATTGAGGCAATCGCACCGATAACTCCGGCAGTGACAACCCAATCACTGACTCCGCTCATGGGGATTGAGGACGAGAGTAAAAGCGCCAGAGAAATGGCTAATACAGCGTAAGGGATTCCCTGGAAAGAGGGGAGAACGCTTGCCAAAATCACGATCAGGATTTGGTAAGATACTGATAGTAAAAATACAGAAAAGGCATTTACTTTTTTGGTTCGCCGAGGAGCAGCCATAAGGCCAAACAAAACGGTAATCAGGGCGCTTATCGCGAGCAAGTAATAACCGACTTCACGGTTCAAGTAAGAAAGGGCAGAGAAAACAATTGTTGCAAGAATGCTAAAGAAGAGTAACGCGCGAAGGATTAAAACGGTGCTTCTTTTCTCATCTTTAAGTCCCTGCGACTTCGCCGCCGTTTCTTTTGTATCTATTCCTGCCATCGTTCCTCCTAAAAACCAAATAAAACACTATCAAAAAAGAACCAGAGTATGTTTTACAGGATTTATTCAAATTCCCAAACGGGCTGCCCGGACAACAAACGGGAAATTTGCTCCGGGAAACGGTCTGGATCAAGCGGTTTGCCGATAAAGCCATCGAAACCCGCCAATTTCGCGATTTTCATTTGCTCCAAGCCACTTACTGCGGTAACCGCCACAATCGGCGTATGCTTGAATTTGTCATTCGCACGCAGCTTTCTGAACGCCGCGTATCCATCTTCGTAAGGTAAACGGATATCCATAAGAATGAGGTCAAGCGCTGGTAAATTTTCAGCAAATTCTACTACTTCGTAGCCAGACGTCTTCCATTCCACCTTGATGCCCGCGTTAAAAAGCATACGATTAATGAGCATGAAGTTACCAGCATTGTCTTCTACCACGAGAACAGTCTTTGGCATTTCAACAGGTTCAACAATCTGCTTGGCCATATCCGCGTTATTCATTGGGGCTTGTATGGTTACCGTTATGATTGAGATAGTGAGAAATTTGGTCTAAAAACGTGTCAATATCAATCGGTTTTTCTATATGTCCGTCGCAGCCGGCGAGCAGCGATTTTTCGCGATCGCCACGCATGGCGTTAGCGGTGATAGCGACGATAGGGATTTTGTTTATACTGGAAACGGTCTTTAACTTAGAAGTAAGGGTATAGCCATCTACTCCAGGGAGATTGATATCCATCAAGATAAGATCTGGTCGATATTTGCACAAAGCAGCAATTGCCTGGCGGGCGTCTTCTGCTTCGATCACATTATAAGAAGCAGAATGAAGCAGCCTGCGAACGAGGATGCGATTATCAAAATTGTCTTCAATATGAAGAATTAACTGGGCAGACCGCATTGGGACACCTGTGTGTCTAAATATTCTAGCATAGTTGCCTTTCAGTAAACTTACAATAATGCTAATCCAGCGGTGTGTAATATCTATGAATGAATGGTAAAAAAGGGAAAGAGCGGGTGATGGGATTCGAACCCACGAATACCACCTTGGGAAGGTGGTGCCTTACCGCTTGGCCACACCCGCTTATGTGCTGCATTATAGCGACATGTAAATAGGCTGTCAAGAAAAAGGATTCCCAAAAGGTTCCAAGATAGTTTTCTATTAGAATCAGGGTTCTCAATTTTGAGAACGTGTAAATCGAAAATTGCCAAGAAGAAAAATGGGCAAAAAAAAGAATAAATATCTTTACAAACCGCTATGGTATAATTTTTTTCTAGGTATTTAAGAAAACGTTCAGGAGCTGCTATTGGCAACCAATCCGCTAAGTTGGTTGATGGGCTTTTTTTCACTCGACATCGGAATTGACCTTGGAACTGCGAATACGCTTGTCAATGTTCGCGGAAAAGGCATTGTGATAAACGAACCTTCTTGGGTTGTGATCAACAAGCGCACACGAGAAACCATCGCCGTCGGCCTGGCGGCGAAAGAAATGGTTGGTAGAACCCCCTTAAATTACGTGGCGATTAGACCATTACGGGATGGCGTCATCTCAGAATTTGAAATCACCAAAGCGATGCTGGAATACTTCATTGGCAAAGTTCACCAACAAGCGGTTGTTCCCATGCCGCGCCCCAGGGTTGCCATTGGCATTCCTTCAGGCGCCACAGAAGTCGAGAAAAGGGCGGTATACGATGCCTCAATGGCAGCTGGCGCGCGAGAAACTTACCTGGTAGAAGAGCCGCGCGCTGCCGCCATTGGCGCGGGCTTACCGATTAACGATATAAAAGGATCCATGATTGTCGACATTGGCGGGGGGACAACTGAGATTGCTGTAATTTCAATGGGCGAGATCGTTGTTTCGCGATCCTTAAGAATAGCAGGCGACGAAATTGAAGAAGACATCCTCCAATTCATACGAAAAAAATACAACCTGCTTATTGGTGAGAGAATGGCGGAACAGATTAAGATCGCCATTGGGTCTACCTTTCCCCTGCAAACTGAGTTAACCTTTACTGCCAGAGGTAGAAACCTCATCACTGGCTTGCCAGGATCTGTCGAAGTGTCCTCAGTAGAGATTCGAGAGGCGATCAATCCTTCATTGCAAGTTATTGTAGAAACAATTAAGGATGCGCTTGATGAGGTACCACCTGAACTGATTTCTGACTTGTTAGATTCAGGCGTTTGCCTGTCGGGGGGTGGTGCTCAATTGCTCGGTTTGGTCCCAAGGTTGAAAGAGGAACTAAATTTACGCGTTTGGATTGCGGATGATCCCTTAACATGTGTTGCAAGAGGAGCGGGAATTGTACTGGAAAACCTGGCAAAGTACAGGAGTTTTCTGGTGAACCTGGTAAGAGGCCCATCTAAAGGGTGAAGTTAGCCTGTTAGAATGAAAAAAATCCCGACAAGAACTTGGCAAAGGCTAGCCATTGCGCTGGTTGTGGGGGGAGTGCTGGTGCTGGCAATAAGCGGGATGCTCGGCCGAATAATTGGCCAGGCTGTTAATCCCTTAATTGGGGCGCAAAGCTGGTTTTCAACCAGGGTAAATGCAGTGGTTGAATTCTTTACTGTTCCACGCGATGTTTTAACACTTCGCGAGCAAAACGCCGCATTACAAAATGAAGTGGCACGCTTACAATCTGAAATACTGGAATTACAACAACAACTGGTAGAAACAGATATTCTTTATGCCTTATTGGATTTTGCCCGCGAAAAACCTGAAAATACTTATGTCGCAGCCTCTGTAATTGGCAAAGATCCAAGCCCATTCTTAAATTACATTATTCTTGATCACGGGTCGGGCGATGGCGTTTTTAAAGGGATGCCGGTCGTAACTGAACAGGGTTTGGTCGGCAGTATTGATGCTGTAACCGCTTCTGCGGCAAGGGTAAAATTGATCACAGACCAGAGCTCTGTTGTCAATGTAAAATTAATAAAAGCGAAAACCGAAGCCCAGGTGAAAGGGTCAATCACTGGAGATCTCTCTCTTGAAATGGTTAACCCTTCGGTACAAATCACAGAAGGGGATCTGGTATTTACTTCTGGACTAGGAGGATCTTATCCCCCCGAGATATTTATCGGCCAGGTGCTTTCGCCCCAATTGAAAGAAAACGCATTATTTCAAACAGCCAGTATTCAACCATCGGTCGACTTTCAGACCCTGCGCGCAGTGCTCATCATCACTAATTTCAAGCCTGTGGATATAGCCCCGCTTATTCCAACCCCCATGCAATAATCATGGCTGTTATTTTTTCTATACCGATTCTACTTGTTTTACTCGTATTACAGTCCACAGTGGCGAGCAAAGTAACTCTGCTAAATGGAACCGCAGATTTATTGCTGGTGTGGTTGGCTGCCTGGGCACTCAGCTCTAAGGACCGCAGCGGATATATTTTGGCGGGCATCGCAGGCGCGCTTGTTTCGTATATAACCGCAATACCCTGGTATATCTATTTATCGGCGTACCTTTTAGTAATTTTACTCGCGCGTTACTTTTCTCAAAAACTTTGGGAATCACCTTTGTTGGCGATGTTGATAATCATTATGATCGCAAGCATTTATCTTTACACATTCACATTTATTGGTTTGCGTATTAAGGGTGTCGACTACCCATTAAGCATCTCTCTTAATCAGGTGATTATCCCCTCCGTTTTCTTGAACCTCTTTATCGCTATTCCAGTATTTGCCATCGCAAAAGATTTTTCAAAATGGTTTTATCGATTGGAGAACGCTTCGTGAGCAATGACCAACAGGTTCATTCTGGTTTAGAAAGATGGCGATTTAAAGTCATCTATATATTATTAGGCATTGTTTTTTCTATTTATATAGTTCGGCTTTTTAGTTTACAGAT
This sequence comes from Chloroflexota bacterium, assembly GCA_012798065.1. Lineage (GTDB taxonomy): Bacteria > Chloroflexota > Anaerolineae > Anaerolineales > Anaerolineaceae > UBA6107. The sequence goes on along the minus strand of JAAZNW010000116.1, from coordinate 6,217 downwards.
AATCAATGGCGAGGCTTACCTGCAACAGTCGGAAGAAAACCGCATTAAAAACATCAGTGTGCAGACACTGCGCGGTAATCTCTATGACCGCAATGGCATTGTATTAGCACAGAATGCAGCTTCCTATAACATTGCAATCACGCCTGCATTGTTACCAGAAGACGAAGGCACAAGAGAACAAATTTATCGGGAATTATCCACTTATATCCAGGTTCCAGTGACCAACGGAATTGTCACCGACAAATCGGCCAGGTTTTTTACCCCCTGCCAAACGGATTTTGGAATTAAAGAGATCGTTCTAATTGGGGATACAAACGCCCCTTTTTCACCTGTAAATGTTAAGTGTAATGTGAACAATGAGATCGCTATGGTCATCAGCGAAAAAAGAGGAACCTGGCCAGGGGTGAGTGTAGAAATTGAACCAGTCCGTGAATATCCGACTGGATATTTAACCGCAGAAATCGTAGGTTTTTTAGGGCCCATTACAGCCGAGAATAAAGATTACTATGAAGATATGGGATTTGTCGCTGGTAGAGACAAAGTTGGTTTTGGGGGTGTTGAGTATTCGCTCGATGAGATACTTTTAGGAAAAAACGGTCTGCGAGTTGTAGAGGTAGACGCGGCGGGAAAAGAAATACGAGATGTTCAACCCCCGTTGGCGCCTGTACCAGGGAATAGCATTAGGCTGACCATTGATACCCGGCTGCAGGCTGCCGCAAAAACGGCTCTTTTAGATGAAATGAACTTTTGGAATACCTGGCTTAATCGCATTCAGTCTCAGAACGGGGTAGTAATTGCGATGAACCCCAAAACGGGTGAGATTTTAGCCATGGTTTCAGAACCTACTTATGAAAACAACCGACTGGAAAGGTATATCCCTGAATATTATTACAACCAATTAAGCCAGGACCCTTTAAAACCATTACTTAATCATGGGATCTCGGCGATGCATCCACCAGGTTCGGTTTATAAAATGGTCGCCGCCGTAGCCGCTCTGAATGAACACGTAGTAACGCCTGAACAAGAAATACCCTGTCCTGGAACAATTTCTGTTGTGCAGAAATATTCGGCGAATGATCCAGGCATTCCCAGAGAGTACGTAGGGTACGATCGGAATGGTCACGGGATGTGTAACTTTGTCAAGGCAGTTGGATTGTCTGACGATATTTACTTCTACAAAATTGGCGGCGGTTTTGAAAACGATGTGCCTAACGGGGGTGTTGGTGTTTGGCGACTAAAAGAATACGCGGAAGCCTTGGGGTACAACCGACCAACTGGCATAGAATTACCAGGTGAAGTAAGCGGGTTGGTACCTGACCCTACCTGGAAACGTATTTACAGAGCTGAAAACTGGTCAACAGGAGACACATACATAACAACGATTGGTCAAGGTTATGTTCTGGCAACGCCATTACAGGTATTACAATCTTTTGCCATATTGGCGAACGATGGTAAATATATGCAACCGACAATTGTCAAAGAAATACTTGATTCCGATGGAAATGTGATACAGGCGTTTAAGCCTAAACTTGTTTGGGATTTAACGAAGGACCCGCTCATCGATATCCTGGATGAAAACAATAAGCCTACAGGGCAGAAACGTGTGATCGAACCCTGGGTCATAAAATATGCCCAAATGGGAATGCGACGGGTGGTCGAAGATGGCACAGCCACAAAGGCCATGGCGAAATTGGAAATACCCTCAGCCGGAAAAACGGGCACGGCCGAATATTGTGATAACGTGGCCCAGGAAAAAAACCTTTGCCAGCCGGAAGCCTGGCCGGCGCATTCCTGGTATGTTGGTTACGCGCCCTATGACGACCCAGAAATTGCTGTGGTGGCGTTCGTTTACAATGGGCTGGAAGGCGCCAGCGTAGCAGCTCCGATTGTAGAGCGCGTCCTTCAAACTTATTTTGACCTGAAAGCCATTGATGCAACGGGAGGGTTCGAATAAACCGCAGAACGGTTTAGCGTTATGTTTAGACGAGAATTTTGGCGTAACTTCGATTTTTTCTTATTCGGCTCAGTGTTGTTTCTGTGCGTTTTTGGGCTGATCATGATACGCTCGACGATTGCAGGCAATATCGAACTGGCCAATTACGTTAACCGGCAGGCGACATTTTTAGGGATTGGCATGGCTGTAATGCTTGGAGTTACTGTATTAGATTATCATTACTGGAAAAGCCTCTCCAAGCTGATGTACGTGTTTATCTTAGCCTTTTTAGGCATCATTTTAATTATTGGCACAACAAGCTTTGGGGCCCAGCGCTGGCTTGAAGTTGGGTTGGTGAACATACAACCTGCCGAACTTTCGAAAATCGTTGTTATTCTCGTTCTGGCTCATTATTTTTCGCACAATGAGAAAAAACCCAAAAACCTGCGGTGGTTGGCGACCAGTTTCATCCTTGTAGCGGGCATCATTGTTCCCATTTTTCTTCAGCCCAATTTAAGCACCACGATTCTCCTAGCCGTTATCTGGTTTTCCATGCTATGGATAAGCGGGCTGCCCACAAAATATGTAGTGATTTTTGGGCTGGGAGGAATTGCGTTAGGATTAATTGCATTCCCTTTCCTTGAACCTTACCAGCAAGAGAGAATACTGACTTTTATCAAGCCTGATGAGAATGCCAGGCATGGCAACACATATAATGTTGAACAAGCGCTGATTACAATTGGCAGTGGAGGTTTATTGGGACAGGGCTACAATTCGGGCACGCAGGTACAATTACGCTTCTTAAAAGTTCGATCAACGGATTACATCTTTTCTGCCATTGCTGAAGAATTTGGGTTTATCGGAACATTGATCCTTATTGCCATTCTCATTTTTGTCATCGTTCGTTGTATTCGCGCAGCCAGGCTGGCATCTGATATGTATGGGGCTTTAATCGCTTTTGGTTTTGCCACTTTGATCGCGTTTCAAACGATGGTCAATATTGGAGTAAACTTAAGACTCATTCCTGTTACTGGTCAAACGTTACCATTTATCAGTTATGGCGGAAGTTCTTTATTATCACTATTATTAGGAATTGGTTTAATCGAAAGTGTGTTGCTACATCGAAAAACCTTGTAAATGATGGAGTTCTATGGAAAATGGGATTACACCTGTAAGAGTTCGTTTTGCGCCATCTCCGACCGGGCATATGCATCTCGGAAGCGCCCGCACTGCGTTGTATGACTATCTACTTGCCAAAAAGACAGGAGGAAAATTCATTTTACGCATTGAAGACACGGATCAAAAACGTTATGTAGAAGGAGCCGAACAAGAACTCATTGAAGGGCTACGCTGGTTAGGCGTTGATTTTGATGAGGGACCTGATATTGGGGGTCCTTTTGGACCCTATCGACAATCGGAGAGGAAGGGAATTTACCTCAAATATGCCGAACAGTTAGTTGAGTCTGGACATGCTTATTACTGTTTTTGCACACCGGAAAGACTGACAAAAGTCCGCGAAGAACAGCAAAGGCGTAAAGAAGCTCCACATTACGACGGGAACTGTAGAAACATTCGTATAGAAGAAGCAAGACAACGAATTGAGAAAGGCGAAAAACACGTTATCCGTTTTAAAACCCCAAAAGAAGGAACAACCACAGTAAAGGATCTGCTGCGTGGTGAAATAACGGTTGAGAACCGTACGCTTGATGATTACATTCTTGTAAAATCAGATGGGTGGGCTTTGTACCATCTGGCTGCCATGGTCGATGACCACCTAATGAAGATCACGCATGTCATCAGGGGATCTGAATGGCTGCCTTCATTGCCGCTGCATAGCTTGATCATGCAGGCATTTAACTGGCCGGAGCCGGTTTGGGTGCATCTTTCCGTGTTCTTAAAGCCCAGCGGCAAAGGCAAAATGAGTAAACGGGAAAAAGATGAGTTATTGAAAGATGGCTATTCCATTTTTATTAAAGATTTGAAAGACCTCGGATATCTACCTGAAGCGGTGGTCAATTGGGTGTCTTTAATGGGTTGGAGTTTTGATGATCATACAGAATTTTTTACCTTATCTGACCTTATTGACAAGTTTAGTTTGGAGCAATTAAATCCATCGCCTGCTGCGATTAATTTTTCCAAACTGGACCATTTTAATGGACTGCATATTCGAAATTTGACTGATGAAGAGCTGGCTCGCAGAATAACGCCCTTTTTTACCGCGAAAGGGATTAAAACCGATGCTGAAAAAATGAAAAAGATCGCCCCTATTCTGAAAGAGAGGATTGCTACTTTAGACGAGTCCGTTGAGATGGCTGGTTTCTTTTTCAAGGATAAAGTATTGCCTGCAGTGGAAGAATTAGTGCCAAAAGGACTGACCCCCGCGCAAGCGAGAGAGATCCTTCTAGAGAGCCATATAATTCTTTCAGCTGTCGGAAATTTTTCCCATAAAGAAGCCGAAGAGCCCATGCGCGCTTATGTGGAAAGTAGCGGATTCTCGGCTGGTCAGGTGTTTGGGGTTTTACGCGTAGCGATCACCGGTCAAAAAGTCAGCCCGCCATTGTTCGAGAGCATGGAAATCATTGGCAAGGAAGTTGTTTTGCAGAGACTTCAACAATCTATTAGACTGATAGATCAAGAATAAACAAAACGGTTAAAAGCAGTCTACGAGAAACAGAGCTTAGATAAGCACTGTTATTTTTAATAGGGATTAACTCGGTATCTCAAAAAACAACACTTCACTGTAATTCACGTAAAAGAAGGATGAGTACATAGTTATTCTTTATTTTGGGTGTTCCTTTTAGCCTTGATTAACAGGTAACCGCAGGTCAGTGTGACCTGCGGTTATAAGTCGGGGCGAGAGGATTTGAACCTCCGACCTCTTGCACCCCATGCTTATTTATTAACGCTACCGCGTCCGACCAGGCACATTGAAGAGCATAAGCCCATTGATTGGCTGGGCAATGTTGCTTGCGTTATTCAAGTAATGTAATGCTGGCAAGCGTGAAAAGCACACGCTTTCCAGCACCTTCGGGCGCTTTGCCGGGCTTTAGGTTGTCTAGACAAGTGTAAAATATTATTTATCCAGTACAATGTTATTTATCCAGCACAATGTTATTTATCCAGCACAAAGAAAGGAAGGATCACCTTTATGATCGTATTGAATAGTCGCCAGGTAATTGAAAGATTGAAGGTTCTTGACCATGATCTCCAATTGATGCGCGAAACCGTAAAGGGTAAACCCAAAAATACCGTAGTGATCAATCCTCAAACATTCCTTTATGATGTATTGATCGCCGTCTTTGGTCACAGACAAGGAAAAAAATTATGGAAAGACTACTTCAACGCAATAGACTAAAACCGTTACAGATAACGCACCGCCAGAAACAATGCCTTGACTTGCTCACCCGGGGATACAGTCCAAAAGAGATTGGATCCATTCTGTTTATTTCAAGGCGAACGGTCAATTATCACTTATTCTGTTTACTTCAAAGGTTTGATGCAAAGAGTTATCCACACCTGGTTTTCTTATTAGCCACAATGGATTACTTCAATCACGCATCAAACCAGTACCAAAACCAGGTGCCGGCTTGATGCTATTATCCGCCCCCCACCTGGCGGGGGAAAACATTACCCCCTGATAACCCCAGGGGATAATCCCCCGCCTGGTAGACGGGGGGCGGATCAGGAAAAAGACCAGGTGAAACAGGGAGACCAGATTAACTTTTTTTGATGCACACACAACCCGCCGGAATGTAGACGAATGAGACAGTTGTAAAAATCAACAAGTTCTTTATACTGAATTTACCCCGCGCAACAATAGTATAAGTTTGGCTTCAGGTCACTTAATTACTGTATTCCATGCGCGGGAACTTTTTTAGATAAGAACATTCTCATTATCTAAATAAAACTTGTCCTATCTAAACTCAAAGTTACTCGCGCCTTTCAGGGGGAAACGAACCCATAATAACAAAAACCGTTATTATTGGGTTCTGTCGTGGAAAGGGCGCGAGTATTCTGTTTTCTCATTGAAAATATTCACCCCATGGGTAAATCAATGTGCACCTGCCTGCAGCCTAAATGCAAGGCTTGCCGGCAGGTTGCGCGCCCCTACCCCCCGCCCCCCTCCCTTTACCCAACCCCCCACCCCCCACACCCCAATAAATGTTGATCTAAAAAAGGGATAGGGGGGCGGGGGGATATAGGGGGTCGCGTGCGTGGCACCCGCTTCGGTATAAACCAACCGATAGCGGGCTTTATCTAAAAAGACCTTACAAACACTTTTCA
>JAAZNW010000108.1 GCA_012798065.1 Chloroflexota bacterium | reverse complement strand
GAACATCATCAGGGATATTTTCATTTTTGCCTGTTACACTGGTCTTGCATATGCGGAGTCAGAGTCCCTGACCCCTGATTGCATCACTACGGGGATGGACGGAGAACTATGGTTGAATATCCACCGTAGGAAAACAAAAAAAGAGTACCAAGTTCCCCTCTTCCCCCGTGCTCTGGAAATAATTGAAAAGTACAAGAACCATCCCATCTGCCTGAAACGGGGTAAGTGCCTTCCCGTTCCTTCAAATGTCAAATTCAACGCTTACCTGAAGGAGATTGGCGATATCGCTGGCATCCCAAAGAGTAAACCACTGGTGACACATCTCGCCCGAAAAACCTTCGCCACCACTGTTGCTCTTACTAATGGAATGAACATCGGGGTGCTGTCAAAGATTCTTGGGCACAATTCCATAAAGGTGACATTAGATTCTTACGGGACAATCATCGATGAATTGATGCTTAGAAGTGTGAAGGATTTGAAAAGTAAATTATCCACGAAAAAAGTGAGTGAAAGCAATTCCAACACGGATGGGTTACCCAATGTACATCATGAACTGATATCAAAGATAACTGGGGGAAGTAAAAATTGATGTAAAGATTTAACATTACTGAAAATTTTGATTTTTAAATATTTAAGCAGTACTCATCCGCCATTTTATTCACAATTAGTATATTTAACATACTAAATAATTGCCTTTAAATTTCAACATATGGATTTAAGATTTACTGAAATCCCCAAGATTACAAATGATGTCCTATTTGAAGAATTGGTTAAAGATATCATTACAGCAGACCCATCTTTTGATACTGTTAATCTTAATGGCAGAAAAGGTCAAGGACAAAATGGGGTTGATATTTACGCAAGGTATTCAATGAATCCAAAGTGGATAGGTATACAATGCAAGGTGCGGTCAACAAATAAATCTTTTACAAAAAAGGAACTACTTAAAGAAATAAATTCTGCCCAAGACTTTAATCCAATTATTTCTGAATTCTACATCTACACGACATTAAGTAGAGACACTAATACACAAAAACATGAAAGAGAATTAAATGTATTTCTTAGAAAAAATAATTCATTTGTTTTTCAGATAATATTTTGGGATGATATAGCGGATAGACTCAGACAAAAATTTTGTGAAACTTTATATTACCGATATTATCATAAATACTTTAAGGACAATTTGGTACTTGGGCATTCAATAGGAAAGTTAGTAAACTTAGACCTACAATTTGATAGAAAATTTGATACACATTATGAATTAATAATAGGTAAAATTCCCCTTTATAAAACTGAAGAGTCGACCCAAGTTAATTATTATCGAGGAACATACTTTATAATTAATTTGAACGATAAAAAAATGGAAACATTTTTAAAAGATGAGGACTCTAATATAGCCGCTTGTTTTCCTTCAGATATCGAATATGCCTTTAACTCAAGAATTGATTGTTATAGAATATGTGAGTGGCTTAAAAGCATCGTTAATATTGATGATTTTATCTATGATGATAATCACGATTATCAGTTCTCGATAACAGAAAAAGAAAGACAAGACTATTTTAAAGATTTATAATTTATTGTGGTTTAAAACTTTTCGGGGGTCGGTCGCAACATTAATAGCGTCCCTGTAAGTATTGATTCATAGAGTGTTGCGCAGGTGAAGTATAGCGTTTGCTCAGTTTATACACGCTTGCGTTGCATTGAAGAGTGTAAACGCCTGATATTCCTGCGCTTTAGGGGGGTATAAAAACATAACCATCTGATATACAGATGGTTAATGGTGGAGCGTATAAGACCACACAACATTTACCTTTAAGTTATCAGGTATTCAATAATTTACGTAGATGACCCAAATCAACAGGTCAAGAATTGTCAAATTATTTCGGGAAAAACCACAAAGAACTGAACGTTGGAACGAAGGTAATAAAAGTCTGGTATTTATTGAAATTAAAGGCGTTATAGCGGTCTCAATTTTTAGCATCGAACCCTTCCAGACGTTCAAACCGTGGTTCAGGGTGTCGAACCCCTGTTCCAAACAGGATTATAAATCTGAAATGCTTTGAATTACAGGTTAAAAAGTAATGACCTTATCGCTATCCACAACCCATTGAGTCAGTTCAGCCATTGTGCTCATTTCAGTGCCTTCAATTAACGGAAGGTTCTTAATTCCTCTGGCTTCCGAACAACCACCACATATCTTAACTTTCCCGCCTTTGGAAAGCACGGCTTTCATCATTCGTTCGATATTATAGTAGCCATTAGGAGTATTCTGACCTGCAAGGGCACAGAAAGCAGCATCTGCCATTAGAAATACACGAACCTCGGTGTCTGGATGGTCTTTACCGAGTTGCATTGCCAAGCGCATGGCGTTATATGCTTTTTCTGTTCCGTAAGGTGCATCATTTATCAGGATAAGAATTTTTTGTGCCATAGTGTAATGAATTCATAGGATGAATAATAGGCACAAAAATAAGAATTATAGCAAGAAAGAAATGTAATCCGAATACGTTCATGACCTGCGGGGTGTCGAACCCTCATCCCCACAGACCCTCAAAGCAGTGATGGTAACTTTTTCGTTCACCCCCCAAGGGAAGCCAACCCTTCCAAACAACTTTCCTTCCAGACCCACCTTATGATATTCGCAAGCGAATCTTTTCTTCAGGGTCGATATACTTTCCAGTGTTATCATTTATCGTCTTCCAGTTATATCCTGAACGCACCCAAGTTCCATCACCAACACCATAAGGCTTATTTTTTCATAATTGTTCCAATTTTTTGGGAAATTTTTGGGCAAGCCAGATTTTTTGGGAATTTTTTACGGGTCAGGATTTTGAAACTTTTTTCACCTACTCTGGATTTGCAAAGTATTTATTTAAAAGATGTTCATGTAGCACCCCCATGACCCTATAAGGGGGGTACACGGGTGGGGGGATAGGGGTGGATACCCTGTGGGGGTATCAGTACTGTACATTATTAATTAAAGCAAGAGGGTGTTTAAGAATGAGATTACAATACCTATTTCCATATGATACCGTGATACTTGGTTTACTTCAGGTTTACCACGGTATTGGAATGGACTCATTCTTCATCAACCAACCCTGCATAATGGTTAAAGACCGTATTGTTACCACTGGGGAGACTTATTTCTTATTCAGTTATGATGGAAATCAATTGTCCACATCCAGCATTGTCAAACTCATCGACACCTTTTATTATAATAACCAAGTTTATCTGTTGCTTGCTGATTTGCTCACCGATGAAGTTTTGCTCCGTAATCATGCTTTGAATAAGGGTGAAAATAAATGCCAATGGAAACTATTTGATGTTGATACACTCAGGGACATTCTATTTGCCAAAGATGGATTGAAATACCCTGAAAGAAACATCCACAATAATGATGACCTTCTTGAACTTGATTATGAATAACCAACCCTACATCAACAGTTCTGGAAGGAAGGTGCTGGAATATATCTCTTCTGATACCATTGTTCTTAACCTGCCATTCATTATGACCCAAGGTAAAAGGTTAACCAAAGGTATGCCTTACCTGAAGGTGGAGAAAAAAGTTGCTGGTAATGATACTGCTGCCATCAGGTTATTGAACTATCAGGATTATCAGGGTGTCATTTACCTGAATCTACAAGACCTGAAAACCAATCGCTGTTATAACCTTTCACACAACATGGAAATTAATGGGGACTGGTGGTTCTGGTCACTGGCTGACTTTGAAACACTTATCTCAAATTGAATATAAGAACGGGTATCCTTTAAAAATGTGGTGGTTTAAAGTAATCGACTATGAATACTTTAATTTCTTCTTGGCAATATTATTAGCAACATCTATTAAAATGTTATCAAACTGCCTGTTAGTAATTATGGTTTTATAACTCCCTTCTATCTGTCTTTTTACTTCAAAACACTTACAATAGAACTTGGCATACTCTTCATCTACATTTTTAAAAGATATAACAGGGGCAAATTCTCTCGGAACTCTACTTATAAATGTCCTTAAACCCGTTAATGCACGACTATCATATATAAAATATAGATGAGGTAAATGAAAATGAAGGAATTTCGAACTGAATGAACGCTTATCAAGACCTGTAATTTTGTATAAAGTTGATGTTAAGTAATGATGCGTCTGCAATATCAAGGGTAAATCATTAGTGCTGGGTTTTTTAATGGCATTAAGAGCACTTAATCTTTTGTCAAGTTCAGAATTCTTAGAGGTTGGAATGACCACATCCAAAGGGAGTATAGATTAGATTGTGTAAACGCTAACTGAGAGGTTGCTTTCCCAACACAAAAATTGGGAAAGCTAACCTCGAAAGGTTATTAGTTTTAATTTTAATATCAGTTAGCGATGAAAAAGAAACTTGACATTCCGAAAGACTTCTGGAAAGATTTTAAAGACCGGAAGGACTTTGATGATTTCTTCAGTGAGCTGTTCAAAGAAGGGATCAACCAGATGCTTAAAGCCGAGATGACGGACCATCTGGGTTATGAGAAACACTCCAAAGGAGGTGATAACAGCGGTAACTCACGCAATGGGGATTACACCAAGACACTTAAAACCAACCTGGGAGAGATTACGGTAAATGTACCCAGAGATCGCAATGGCGAGTTTGATCCCAAGGTTGTTCCAAAGCACGAGAGCCGGTTATCTGATGAGATTGCTGAAGTTATCATAGGTCTTTATTCCCGGGGTATGAGTACTACTGATATACAGGAGCAGATTGAACAGATCTACGGAGTCCAGGTAGACTCCACCAGCGTGTCCAATATTACCAACGCCTTGATGGAGTCGATTAAGGAGTGGCAGAACCGTCCCCTTGAGGAAGTATATTTTGTGGTATGGATGGACGGCATATCGATTAAAATCCGGCATAACGGAAAGGTTGTCAATAAGACTGTCTATCTGGTTATCGGGCTTACCCAGGAGGGCAAAAAACAGGTTCTGGGCATGTGGATCTCCGAGACTGAGAGTGCTTCGTTCTGGATGACTGTCTTAACTGAACTGAAGGCTCGAGGCGTAAAAGATATCCTGATTGCAAGCACTGATAACCTGAGTGGTTTTACCGAAGCTATCAAGGGGGTGTTCCCACTGGCTGACACCCAGCTTTGCATTGTACACCAGGTCCGTAACTCCCTGAGGTATGTGGTATGGAAAGACAAAAAGGAATTTGCAGCTGACATGAAGGAGATCTACCATGCTGCCACCCTTCAGGCAGCAGAACAGGCTCTTGAAAATTTTGAGAAGAAGTGGAACCATAAATATGCGTACGCTGTCAGATCCTGGAGAAATAACTGGGTCGAATTAACCCAGTTCTTCGATTATCCGCTGGAAATCAGGAAAATAGTTTATACGACCAATGTTATCGAGAGCCTGAACCGGGGGATCAGAAAATATACCAAGACCAAGTCTGTCTTTCCTCATGATCAGGCAGCCCTCAAGGCTGTTTACCTGGCAATTGCCAATATTGAGAAAAAATGGACCTTGCCCATCCGGGATTGGGGTATGATTTTGCAGCAATTTTTGATTAAGTTTGAAGATAGATGCAGAATTTGAATACAGGCGTTTACACAAAGTATTCTATAGACTCAAAATTGTCTGTCTATTCTGCATTTTGTAACTCTTCCCCTGTAGTTGGATTAACTGGACTTGTAAAGCAACCTGTCAAGCAGTGCAGTAAACTGCTCCTTAAGCTTATCATGCATTACTGCTGCCGGAGTATCAGGATACTGTTGAAGGTATCTGACAATAAAATCGCGGTAGGGATCAAGATGATGAGCCTTTGCCCACTTCTTCTCTATAAACCTGTCATAATCTTCTTCCGTCATACCCAGTATCTTCTTTACTGTCCGGAAGTTGATTTTTAACTG
>JAAZNW010000083.1 GCA_012798065.1 Chloroflexota bacterium | reverse complement strand
GGTAGAGTTTGTAACCTTCACGAACTTCTTCGGGAATCTCGATATACCGTTCTGTGGTTACCTCCTGTTCGATCAGTTCTTTTGGGAAGAGCACGGACAGGTCATCTTTTGTTACCGCTTCCTTGGTCACCGGGTTTAGAACCGGCTGCGGTTTGACCGGTGAATCGGCGTAGATGTTGTACCAGAAGCGTGGAATGTCGCTTCCGTGTAGCAAAAATTTAATACCGTTTTCCATTTTGTTTCTCCTTTTCGATTGATTTTTTTCTGCTGGACGGTCTTAAAAAACACAAACCCGTCCCTGTTGGGGACGGGCTTGGGCCCGCGGTGCCACCCCGGTTAAGCGGCTTGACCGGTACGAAAAATCCCCGGAGGATCGCGTCCGGAGATCGGGTTTGCCAGCTTCACTCGTTACGGGTACGGCAGTTGACCTGCTTATACCCTTTGCCTGTTAACGGCGGCTTCCCGGCGGCGGTTACTTGCCTTGGCGTTCACCTCGCGGCTCAGAGGTCCATTCCAGATTGTCGTTGCGCGCGGGCTTTCACCTTGACCCGCTCTCTGCAGCGCCGGCACAATCCTTACTCGTCCTCGTCACAGCCTTTACGATATTTAGGGTAATTATAGGCGGGTGAGGAGATTTGTCAAGCGCGGCAATGCGACCATGAGACAGACACTCCTTCAACAATAACAATTAATCAAAGGGAGACGTTTGAGATTTGTTTTCCCGAATTCCACGTTGACCATTCGCATAGGTTTTGCGTGTGAAGGGTTCTCTTCAACTTCGTCCCCACTGCTTCACCGGGTTGACCTTTGCCGGTTAATTCAATTTATAATGGGTGACCCCGGGTATGGTTTCAATGGCTTCACGAATATCGATCATTGGATCGTCTTCAAGCGTTTTTACCACCAAGTTCACCGTCAGGCTTTTCTTTATCGGGTCTGCTTCAAAGCCTATGTTAAGGACTTTTTTCTTTAGCTTTTTAAAAACTTCAAGCAGGGTTTCAACCAACGCTGGATTTTCGCGCGCGGTTACCACCACGGTAATGACCTGGTAAGCGCGGATATAACGCTTTTCGATGATGTTCAGGATGGTCAGCACAATGAGCATCGCCAGGGTTGTTCCCACTGCGGAAAAGTAATGCCCGGCGCCAACGGCCAGCCCAACAATGGCAATGGCCCATAAAGAGGTGGCGGTGGTCAATCCCTTGACATTGGTGCCGTAGCGCAGGATGGCGCCCGCCCCAAGGAAACCGATTCCTGAAATTACCTGGGCTGCCAGACGCGCAGGGTCCCCGTTGGGCGCATGCGGATAGAACTGGATGGCCAGGTCGATTGAAACGGTCATGGCAAGGCAGGATCCCACCGCCAGAATGACATGGGTACGTAACCCAGCCGGTTGATTCTGTCGCTCTCTCTCGTACCCCACCATCATACCCAGCAAAGCTGCAAGGCCAAGCCGGATGAGGATCTCAGTTTCTGAAATAAACATGATGGTTCTCCTTCCTTAACTTACCACATGAGTGTTGGTAAAGAAAACGGTTTCGATGCTTTTTGATGTCTCGTTTTCGTTTCTGCCCAGCAAGGGAGACAGTTCAGGGAAGTGAGCGCTGATTTCTTCTGCCATGCGCTGCGCGACTCGTCGCACCGAGAAATGAGCATTGGGGGCGCTGCGCAGTCGAATAAAGTGAACCAGGCTGCGCAGGTTAAGGTGCAGCAGTACCCGGCGGTTGAAGCCATTTGGAACGATGTAAGCGGCCACGTCAGGGTTGAAGTCTGCCAGTTGCTCGTAAACTTCACGGGCTTTATCCATCGCAGCGCAATAAGCGGCGTCCATGCCCGCCTCAGTGATAAGCGCGGGGATGGCATAGCCGAACCTGGCGGTGAGAAGCTGCGCTGTTTGGGTCATCATGCGGTGACGTTTCACTTCAAAGTAGGCACCCTGGTCAATCAGCAGGTCAAAAGTGAAAAACGCGTATTCCAGTTCGCGGGAAGGGATGGTATGACGGTCTGGCGTCTCCAGCAGGCAGCGCAACAACGTGTTCTTTTGATGGTCAGGCAATGTACGAATGGCTTTCAATGCCTGCGTGAAACTCATGTCCTGTTCGCGGTATAACTCAGCTGCCAGGATTTTTTCTAACACATCGGGTTGCGGACCGATCAACTGGCACCAATCAGGTTCTGGGGCGGCATCCACCTGGATCGATAAGGCAGAAAATTGCTGGCAGACATGCTGTAAATACGGGATCTGGTCCGCGTATTTCAGCAGGGTGGGGATGGATGCAGAAGCGGCATGGCGAATTTCGGCGCCGATTTGCTGCGCTTCAATCAATGGACTGGTGAGCAGTTTTCCCACTGCGTGTTCTAACGCGCGCGCGTTGATGGTTACGCCCACATTGGCCAGCGAGGCGGCTGGAAGCAAAAAACGGCAGGCGTCAATCGCCTGTGAGCGTAACCGGCGATTCAGTTGTGCTTCGCTTTCGCCTGCCTGCGATTGGGAATTGCTCTTCAGGTGGGCGATAACCGCTTGAATACAGGAGCGATAGATGGAAAAGAGCGTCGCGCAGGCGCTGGTGAACAAGCCTTCCAACGGGTGACCGGTCAATTCGGCGGGTAGATGAAAGGCGTCATCTTCCCAGGTTTGATAGCGGGTGGATTTTTCTGTATAGGAAGCCAGACGGTTGGATTCGATATTTTCAACCGCCAGCCGCGAGACATTCTCAAGCGCGATGTGCAGCACGGCATGTTCTGCCACAGATGAATGCCCGTAACCCACCACCCATTTCTCATTGAAATCCGCGCTTGACGCTGCGGTCAGCTCAGCCGCAATATCGCGAAAGGATTCGGGTGACCGTGAAGTTTTGGCAAAGGTCACAGCGATGGTCTCAGGGGACAATTGTTGTGGATCGAGTAAATAAATCTGTCGTTTAGGCTGCATTTGCGAAATACTCCCTGGTCTTTTGAATGTCGAGCTGTATCTGTGCAACCAGCGCTTTGGCATCTGGGAACTTGATTTCTGGGCGCAGGAATGCGAAAAATTCGAGTTCCAGGTTGACGCCGTAAAACGTTTCGCTGGTATCGAGTAGATGCGGCTCAACACGCGGAACTGGTAATGGGTTTTCAAATGTGGGGCGGATGCCTACATTGGTTACAGCAATGAAGGCCAGTTCTCCCACACTTGCCCTGCAAGCGTACACGCCACTGGCTGGCAGCATTTGCTCCGCTGGAAGGCGGAGATTGGCGGTGGGAATACCTAACTTACTGCCACGGTGTTCCCCGTGTACCACTTCACCTATAAGAGCATAAGGCCGCCCAAGGAACTGATTGGCTCGTGTTATTTCTCCAGCTTTGAGGAGTTTACGAATATTGCTGGAAGAAATGATTTCCTGGCCATTCTTGACGGGCGGTACAACTTCAACGCAGAAGCCCAGTACCTGCCCAATCTCTTGCAGTTTGGGTACAGCACCAGCCTGGTCTTTGCCAATCCGGGAATTGAAACCCGAGAGCAACCTCCTTAACCCAATCGCTTTGTGAACCTGCTGCAAAAAAGGGAACGCTTCCACATCTGCAATCGTCTGGTCGAAATCTAAAACAATCACCTCATCAATCCCCAGCGCTTTGATCAATGAAACCCGTTGAGCGAGTGTTGTCAGGACCTGACCGTTCTTGATGCGGTTAAAGAAAAGCGCTGGCAATGGCTCAAAGGTAATGGCAACTGCCTTGCAGCCATCCTGCCGAGCACCATCAACGAGTTTTAGAAAGAGGGTGCGGTGCCCGATATGCACTCCATCAAAGGCGCCGATTGTCGCCCAGGATTCTTTGAGGTTTGCTTGTTGTAACGCTTCGATGTAGTTCATGCGTTAATTATATCCGCATGCGTTTCTGCTTTGGATATGGAGAGAACCCGCTCGACCAGGCGAGAGGGAAGTGGTTACGAGAAGAACACTTTCTTGGGCTGCCATTCCATTTTTTCTGCGTCGAGTTCCAGCAGCGCCACCAGTTCTCCCTGACCGCTCACGCCGCAGACTTTTTGTTGTTTCGCATCAACAGCAGGAATGCGGATACCGTGCTTGATAGAATCGACCTCCTGGTCGTTAAGTTCGATCATCGGCCAGTCGGATAAAGCCTCGGCGGCTGGAATCAGGTATTGATACCACGATCCATCGGCAAAGGCTTCATTCAGTTTACGCAGGGGAACCGCGTCTCTCAGTGTGAAGCGGCCGCTTTTTGTGCGCCGTAAACCTGAAAGGGTAGCCCCGCAGCCCAAACGCGAACCGAGGTCGTTTACCAGCGAACGCACATAAGTGCCGGAGGAGCAGTACACGTCAATGACCACCTCAGGCGGCGCCCACTCAAGCAGCTCCAGGCTGTACACATGTATGATGCGTGGTGCCAGTTCAACTTCCTCTCCTCTGCGCGCCATATCGTAAGCTTTCTGACCGTGCACTTTAACGGCTGAGTAAGGCGGGGGCACCTGTTCGATCTGGCCAACAAATTTTTGCAATTCGTTATTGAATTCTTCTTCAGATATGTTCACCGGCGCAGATGAGGTGGTCCGTCCGTCGGCGTCATAGGTATCAGTGGTGGTACCGAGCATGATCACCGCCTGGTAGCGCTTATCCGACGCAGATACGTATTCGCTTAAGCGCACCGCAGGGCCGAGCAACACCACCAGCACGCCAGACGCGCGCGGGTCAAGCGTACCGGTATGACCGGCGCGTTTGATGGTGGAGCCTTTACGAATGATTTGTACCACGTCATGCGAGGTCATGCCCACGGGCTTATCCACAACCAATACACCCGAGATGGCATTCTTAACATCGATCCCTGAGTTATTTTCCATTTATGTGCTCCGTCACTTCGCTATCCCGGGGTGAACCGTTTTCTGGTTTCAGAGAGCGAAGATAGTCTCTGGTTTTACTTAAAATCAAATCCTTTACCTGTGCTAAATTGCCTTCCATTTCAACACCGGCTGCAGCTGGGTGACCGCCTCCCCCAAGAGAATCGGCAATAGACGCCACGTTGATACCCGGGCGGGCGCGCCAACTGACTTTTACCTGGTCTGGTTTTTGTTCGATAAAAAGCACCACCACGTCCATATCCTCAATGCTGGAAAGTATGTTGGTAAGGTCTGCGTCATCGTCTTCTTGATATCCGGCGTTGTGGCGGTCTGCCAGTGATAGCGTTGTCCACACGAGCCCGTTTTCTCTTTCAAGTTTTGCCAGCCCGTATCCCCAATAGTGAACGCTGGTGAAAGGACGGCTGATAAGTGCCCTATTATACAACTGGTTAATGTCAGCGCCTTTTTCGATCAGGTCAGCCGCGATGCGTAAAGATAAGGCGGATGTGTTGGAGGTGCGGAAGCCGATCGAATCGCTGATGATACCCGAAAGGAGAGCCGACGCCACCGCTTTGTCAATAACCAATCCCCAGTCGGGCATATGCTGCGCCAGGGTGGCGCAGGTTGCCACCGATTCAGGTTCGATCAAATTCACCTTTCCGAAACCTTTATTTGTGATGTGGTGATCGATCACGATATCAACTTCGCGCCCGTTCAATACACCCCCGGTGCGTTCGAGGTCACTGCAATCCAAGACGATGTACAGGTCGTTCTCTGTTTTGAAGGCTGATTGAATTCTCTCTGCCCCAGGCAGGTGTCTGAAGGTTTTTGAAATGCCATTGCGCAGCACCATTTCCACGCGCTTTCCCGCGTCAGTCAAAGCCAGACCGAGTCCGAGCACAGCACCGATTGCGTCACCATCCGGGCGAATATGAGAGGTGAGCCCTATCTTTTTTGAGCGGTGGAGCAGTTCTTTGATTTGCCGATCGATCATTTCTTCTTCTGTTGTCTTTCTTCTTCACGTATGGAAGCCAATAACTGCTCGATACGGTCTGCGCGCTCGGGGGTGATATCCCAATGAAAACGCAGGCGCGGGAAGGAGCGTAATTGGATTCGGTCTGACAGCGCTTTGCGGATGAACCCGCTGGCGCTTTCCAATCCTTCCAGCACTTCTTTCGATCGCGAAGCCCCTTCCACCGCTGAAACGTAAATATCCGCGTAAGACAGTTCACGGTCTACACGGACATCCGTGATGGATATTCCAGCCAGGCGTGGATCACGGATCTCTTCTTTGACAAGCATCTCGGATAATTCCTTGCGGAATCGATCGCCGATGCGGGTTAAACGTAATGGTGAAGGCATAGCAGTACCTGTACTTTAGCTCAGACTAAGCGGATTTTTCAATGATGTAATTTTCCAGCAGGTCGCCTTCGTTGATATCATTATACCCTTTCAACGATACACCGCACTCAAACCCCTGGCGGACCTCTTTCACATCGTCTTTTTCGTGCTTGAGGGATGAGATCTCGCCGTCAAACAGGGTTTCGCCTTCGCGCAACAGGCGGATACGGGCATTACGCCGCAGCTCTCCCGTTAGCACGCGGCAGCCCGCGATGGTGCCCACTTTGCTGATCTTGAACACGGCACGCACCTGGGCGGTTCCTACGGGAATTTCGCGGGTCTCGGGTTCCAGCATACCTTTAAGCGCTTTCTCGATGTCTTCGATCATACGGTAGATGATGTTGTACAAACGGATGGAAATGCCTTCCTGTTCGGCCAGGTTGCGGGCAGCCTGGTCGGCGCTGACATTGAACCCCAGTAAGATGGCGCGGGAAGCGGCTGCCAACATCACATCGCTTTCGCTGATGTTCCCCGTTTCGGCATGGATCACGTTAATTTTGATCTCACCCTGGCTTAATTCGTTCAGAGAGTTGACAATCGGCTCCACCGAACCCTGAACATCCACCTTGAGAATCAAAGGAAGTTCACGAACCTCGCCAGCCTGGAATTTTTCAAATAATTTCTCAAGTGAGGTACGAGTGGAGGTTTCAGCTCCGTTTTCTTTGCTGGCGGCGCGCTCTGCCAATATCAGGCGGGCTTCCTTTTCACTTGGAACCACCTGGAACAATTCACCGGCGGGTGGGACATTGCCGATCCCCAATACCTGGATGGGTGTTGAAGGAAAGGCGCTTTTTACCGTTTTCCCGTTGAAATCATACATGGCGCGAATCTTCCCACAAGTGTCACCTACAATCACCGTGTTACCGGTCTGTAACGTTCCATTCTGAACCAGCAGGGTGGCGATTACCCCACGTGCTTTATCCACCTGCGCTTCGATCACGGTGCCGAAAACTTTCCCGTGCGGGTTGGCTTTAATATCCAGGCTCTCACTCACCAGAAGAACCGCCTCCAGGATATCATCTAATCCTTTCTTCTGTTTTGCTGACACTGGCACCACAATGGTGTTGCCGTCCCATTCATCGGGCACCAATCCCTGCTCGGAGAGTTGACGTTTCACAAAATCGGGGTTGGCGTCCGCGCGGTCTATCTTATTGAGCGCCACGATGATGGGCACCCTGGCCGCCTTGGCGTGGGCGATCGCCTCGCGCGTTTGAGGCATCACCCCGTCATCTGCAGCCACAACCAGGATGACGATATCAGCGCCCTGGGCGCCGCGTGCGCGCATGGCGGAGAAAGCCGCGTGCCCGGGCGTATCCAGAAATGTGATCACTTTCCCCTTGTGTTCTACCTGGTATGCGCCAATATGCTGGGTAATACCACCGGCTTCTCCGCTGGCCACATTGGCGTGGCGGATGGCATCCAGGAGGGTGGTTTTACCGTGGTCCACATGCCCAAGAATGGTGACGACCGGAGGGCGGTTGATCAATTTCGATTTGTCTTCGCTATCGATCAGCTCGCGCCACAGGGGCACCTTCCCAGGGTCTTCAGCCGGCGCGGTTTCTTTAACTGATTCGAGAACAGCCTCAAAACCCAGTTCAGAAGCCACAACCGCCGCGGTATCAAAATCTACCTGCTGATTGATGTTGGCCATCACGCCGTTTGACATGAGGATCTTGATAACCTGAATTGGGCTGGCTTCCATTCTTTGCGCCAGGTCCCTTACAGTGATTTGTGAGGGAAATTCGATCGTTTTTTCGCTCATAACACACCTCCAAAGTTGTTCCCCCTACAATCTGTCATGTAATCTGTTTATGTTCACCAATTCCTGAAAGGGCGGTGGATGTGCCTGGAGCGGTTTTCTTGAATCAGTTGGTTACATCTCTGCTCTCAGCACGGTTTTCTATTGGGTCAACCTCTGGCAGCCGTTCAAGGTACTCTTTCAGCCGCTGCTGGTCTGCGGGGGTGATGTCTGTCCGCAGCGCGTGGCTGATGGGACCTTTTAACGCCTGCTCCCAGCAACGCCGGGTATTGTGCACATAGGCCCCTCTGCCTGCGGCTTTCCCGGTTTCGTCCACCATAATACCCTCTGGCGTGCGCACCAACCGCACCAGTTCCCGTTTGGCGAGAACCGTTTTACAGCCAATACAGGTGCGTTGTGGGAGGTGTTTGATCCGTTTTTGAGGTTTCTTAGCCACCTGTCTTTCTCACGTTTTTACTCATCCCAATCCCAATCATTACCACCACGTTTGTGTTTCTTTTGTACCACGGTCAGATCTCGATCGGGGTCATACGTTACCACAACGCTCTTGCCCTTCTTTTTCCCTTTTTTCTTGGCTTTACCGCTCTCTTCCGCTTCATCGTCATCCAGCAAGCCGGCGGTATCTAGCACTTCTGGGCGCAGCGTGAACAGTTCCTCAAGAGAAGGTTCCTTCTCGGGCTCCGGTTCTTCAATGGTCTCAGTTGATGAGGTTTCACCCACAGTGACATCGAGCACCGGTTCGACCTCGACAGAGGGGACAACATCAACTTCGGCCGGCAGCTCAATTTCACTGACGGGTTCCAAAACCTCCATCTCCTCAGCGGTTTCTTCGGCTTGTTTGACGAGCGCAGCTTGTTCATCAGCCAGTTGCTTATCCAGCGCTGCCATGAGCTCATGGATGGATTCCATCGCGCGGATACCGATGCCGTTGATACCAAGAATCAAGTCTGGGTCCTGCTTCACCTGCATTGCCAGGTCACCAACACTGAAGTAACCGGCCTCCTGGAGGATGACAGCAACATGTTCAGGTAATCCGCTGTCCAGAATGTTCAGTTCGAAGGCTGACGCGGGGATCTGTTTCTTGATTTCTGCCAGTTTCTCAAGTTCCTGTTTACGCTGCTCCTCGCTCTTGGCAATGGATTTCCGTTCGACACGGTCTACAAATTTCGCCATCTGGTCGTACTCTTCAGGAGAAAGCGGTTTGCCTTCCTCTTTACGCGCCAGGAGTTCTTCGATGCGGAGCGCGTTGTCATGTTCACTTTCTTTTAAAGCCTCAACTGCGGGGTCAGTCGCCAGTTTTTGCAGGGCATCAGCAGCAGCCTCGGGAAGGCTTTTTATATCAATACGCCAACCGGTTAACTTGGCCGCCAGGCGGGCGTTTTGCCCAATGCGCCCGATAGCCAGGCTTAACTGGTCTTCAGGCACGACCACCGTGGCTGTTTTAGCGTTACCAGAATGCTGGTCGGTGAGATACACGCCGCTGACCCGCGCCGGGCTGATGGCTTTGGCGATGAATACAGCCGGATCAGGATTCCACTCGATGACATCAATTTTTTCATCGTGCAGTTCCTTGACAATTGCCTGGATACGCACGCCGCGGATTCCGACACAGGCGCCAACCGGGTCTATGCCCTGCTGTGTGGCGGATACTGCCACCTTGGCACGGTCACCGGGTTCGCGGGCGATGGAACGTATTTCAACGATCCCGTGGAATATCTCAGGGACTTCATTTTCAAGCAAACGGCGCAAGAAATCCCGGTGGGTGCGTGAGAGGATAATTTGCGGACCGCGCGGCGAATCTTTCACATCAGCGACAAGCGCGCGTACACGCTCATGGATATGGAAGTGTTCGTTGGTAATCATCTCTTTACGGGGCATGGTGGCCTCGGTTTTCAATTCGAGACCGATCGTCAATCCCGCTGCGCCAATCGCCTGCACCACGCCGCTGACGATCTCGCCAAGCTGTTTTTCGTAGTAACTTATCTGGGCTTTGCGCTCAGCGTCTCGAATGCGTTGCTGGATGACCTGACGGGAGGTCGTAGCAGCCACGCGGCCAAAGTCGCCCGGGGTGGATTCTACGACTACCAGGTCACCCAACTGGGCTTCTGGCTCCACCTTGCGAGCAGTCTCAAGCTCTACTTCGGTGATGTTATTTTCAACGACTTCAACGACTTCCTTTTGGGCATAAATGGTCACTTTGCCGGTCTCAAGGTCGATTTTCGCTTCGATGGGTTGTTCGTTTGAAGCATTCACTGATTTCCGGTAAGCGGAAACCATGGCAGATTCAAGCGCTTCCAGTATCACTTCCTTGGGCAGCCCTTTATCTTCGAGAACTTCGTTGAACGCCAGAGTAAACTCGTTCTTCATTTGTTATTCTCCACCTGTTTTCAAAATGGTCGATATGAAGTTTTGATAATAAGAAAAGTGGGGAATGCCCACTTTTCGGTGTTGAAACCTCAAATGTCTTTCGAACCGTTTCTATTTTATCACACTCTTCAAATACTGGTCAAGGTCAGGTTGACTTTTTTTGAGGAACCTCATCCTAAAAGCGGCTAATCCTTTTTGGATTGGGGATGCTGGTGTTCCGGCAGCCGCGTGGACTCTCCACATTTTCGTAACGACGCTACTGAACCCAGCCGTACCGGCTAACTGAGAACCAACCTTCAAAGCGCTGCTCTCGCGTTCCTTTCTCACTTTCGCGGAGGATGGTGAAGGCTTGGTTGCGTTTTTTTTTATCTCCCCTCTTCAAGTTCGATCATTTCTTGGTCGTCATCGTAAACGAATAATTCTCCATACCTTCCCCACTTGATCAGGACTTCGATTTGTTTTTCCGCTTCTTCGGTTGAAAAATCAAGGCTCAGGGCGGTGAGGATGACTTCAATTTTTAAGCGTCTATCTTCTGCAGAATGAAGCATACTGAGAAGCCAGCGCATGAGAGGAATTCGCCTGACGCAAGAGGCAAAAATTTCTTTACGGGCTAGAATACTCGCGTCTGCAAAAGCCTGACCCAAAGCGGTCAATTCAATATCTCCCTTGGCGATCGAAGAGAAACCCAATAACTCGGCAGCCTCTGTTAGCTTCAGCAATTGATCGGATGTAATGCCCAGCTTATCTTCTAACAGGTAGATATCGTGCTTCTGATTACCTCCTTCGGCGAGATTTTCCAATAACCCGGCTAAATCGCTTATTTCAACCTCAGGAAGATGACGGGTGATACCCACTTCACCAGGCGCTGTGCCCAGCTCTTCTTTTTCTGGGCGTGTTTGACCGGCTAAAACCGCGTAAACCTGGTCCACGTGATTTTGAAACTCGACTGATTTACGATTGCGCGGATGGGGGAGGTCTATTTTATGCTCGGCGATAATACGCCCAGGTTCTTTATCCATCACCACAATACGGTCTGCCAGGAAAACGGCTTCTTCGATATTGTGGCTGACCATCAAAATCGCCTTGGTTGGGATTTTGCCTTCGGTCCATAATTCCAGCAGTTCCCCGCGCAGGGATTCAGCACTTAAAACATCCAAAGCCGAAAAAGGTTCGTCCATACATAACAACTCAGGTTCAACCGCCATGGCACGGGCAAATCCAACTTTTTGGCGCATCCCTCCCGAAAGCTCTCTGGGATAGGCAGACTCAAAGCCATCCAAGCCTACACGGTCCAGCAAGTCTTCGGCTTTTTTGTCTCTCTCGTGTTTTTCAACACCTTTTGCCTTTAACGCGAGCGACACATTCTCCAGCACAGTTAACCAGGGGAACAGTGCAAAGGTTTGAAAGATAATCGATGTATGGGGGTTAACTCCTTCTAATTGCTGACCACGATAAAGCACCTTTCCCTGGGTGGCTTTTTGTAGGCCTGCAATAATGCGCAGCAACGTGCTTTTTCCACAACCAGATGGACCAAGCAGGGCGACAAATTCGCCCACCGAAAGGTTCAGGTTCACATTCTCAACCGCAGTAAAACGACGCACGCCAGCCCCGTAAGACTGGAAAACATGCTCGAGTTGCAACAAGGCTTCTGTCATTTTCACTCCATTCGGTATTTTTCTTCGGCTAAACGGTACAACCTCCGCCAGATCACTCGGTTGACCACAACGACAGTGATAATCATCGCCAGTGTACCCGCCAGCAGTAAAGGGTAATCACCTGAGGCGGTCGCCTGCGCTATCAGCGAACCAATACCGGTTACAGTATGTGTTTTTTCGCCAAACTTTTGGTATTCAGCCACAATGCTGGCGTTCCAGGCTCCGCCGCTGGCAGTAATCGCCCCGGTAACCAGGTAAGGAAAAATAGCAGGGAGCAACAACGTTCGCCAACGCTGCCAGCCACTGAGACCCATGAGTTTTGAGGTAAAAATTAAATCTTGCGGGATGGCGCTCGCTCCGGCAATGACATTGAATAGCAAATACCATTGGGTACCCATGAGCATTAACAAAACCGCGGCAGTGTTCAATCCTCCCTGGGCATTCAGGAAAAGCAGTAACAGAACAGGAAAAAGGGCTGTTGCAGGAACAGAGGCGGTAACCTGGACGATAGGCTGAAGCACGGTGGCTAAAGGGCGATTTGTTCCAATGAGGACACCGACGGGAATGGTCCAGGCAAGCGCAATCAATAATGCCACAATTACCCGCAGAAAAGTGGCTGTAACTCCCAACCCAATGACCCCCCATTTTTGAACAGGGACGGACAATAACATTTCTGTTGCGTGATAAAGCCCGTAGCTGATCAAGGCAAACACAATGATGGAAAAAACAATCACATACCATTTAAGTTGGTTTTTACCATTTTCCAACCTGGAGACAGGTGGGGCATGTTTGATTGTTAAGCGGTCAAACCACTCCGTCAGCGGGGCGAAAATTCGGTTTGAGATAATTCGGGTAATGTTCGCGTTGTGCATCAGATCCAGGAACCACGAGGTTGGCGGGTTGTCGTTCTCGACCATTTCAACTTTAAATCGATCTGACCAGGCGATCAGTGGACGCCAAATGAGTTGGTCCAGGAGAACGACGGTAAAGATCAACACGCCTGTCCCCAGAAAAATGGCCACATGGTTGCTTTGATTAGCCGCTTCCTGTAAATAAGCACCCAATCCAGGCAGACGAAAATCGCGTGAGCCCACGGTGAAGATTTCGGCCGCCATTAAGAAGAACCAACCGCCTGCCCAAGACATCATGCTGTTCCATATCAGGCTGATCATTCCAAACGGTAATTCGAGCGCCTTGAAATTGATCCATTTATTCAGGCGAAAGATAGAACTGGCTTCTTTTAATTCTTTGGGAATTGTGGTCAGCGATTGATACCAGGCAAAGGTAATGTTCCAAGCCTGACTGGTGAAGATCAATACGATGGAAGCAATCTCAGCCGCTGTTCCTTCTGGCAGGAAGGAACTTAAACTCAATAAGACGACTGGCAGAAACGATAAAATGGGCACGCTTTGCAGCACATCCAATAAGGGCATCAGGATTTTTTCAGCATTTTGATGATAAGCGGCTACTCGCCCGTAAATGATGGAGAACAAGAAAGAGAGGAGATAGGCGGCTGCCATTCGACCAACTGAAAAAAGCGTATATATTGGCAGGGCTGATGGAGATAATGAAATATCCGGTCCAGGGACGACTTCAGGCGCGTTGACCGCTAAGCGCGCCCCCACATACAATAATGCGATCACCAGGGAAAGGGCGATAATATCGCCCCAGGTGAGGGGCTTGCGGCTATTTTGCGATGTGCCAAAAACACGGGTGTTTTGCGTCATCTCTTCATCACCTTCAGGATATCATCGACCTGGAGGTGCAGTTTTGACGCTACAAAACCAGGTTGAAACCCCAAATAATCATACTGAGGTCATCGGGATCATCAGGGTTCATTCGTTTTTCAGTATGAGCACACATTTCCTCATTCATAATTAAAATTATACCCTATCGCTATGAGAATGGCGCTTCACAACTTGCTTGGCTTGAAAATGATGGGCTTAAACCCAACACTGAGCGCATGTGATTTAAGGATGGACAACTTAACAGGCATGTAAACTGGAGTGCCGCTAATCTTCGTTATAATCATCTGAGGAGCAGGAAAACATGATTACAGATACCCGTCAGAACTATCGTGTACTGTTACCCGGGTTGCTGTTGGGATTGGCCGTTTTTGCACTGCTGATATCTCTCAGCAGCATCCACCAGGTTTTCACCTTGTTTGAGTCTTTCAAGTGGGTGTATTTTGCGGTCGCGGTAGGGTTGAACATCATCCATCATGCCCTACGCTTCCTCAACCTTTCTTTCTCATTGAATATATCTGGAATTCGCAGGATTCCCCTAAAAAAACGCATGGCTTTCTACCTTTCAAGCTCAGCGCTGACCGCCGCAGACCCAAAAGCCCAGGAATCCTATCGCTCGGTTTGGTTGAGTAAAGCCTGCGGCATCCCGCTTGTCCGGATCGATTCAATTTTCCTTATCGACCGCCTTTCTGACGGGTTGAGTATTTTGGCGCTGGCCACGCTGGGCATCCTGGCTTACCCCGCTTTCTGGCCATTCTTCGCGGCGATGCTGTTGTTGTTTGTGTTATCCATCCTCTTCTTACAGATCAAGCCGGCTGGAGAAGGTTTGCTGGATGCGGGGGAAAAGCTTCCTCTGCTGCGCCTGTTTAGCCGGCAGTTACGCCAGTGTATGGAAGGCAATGAACATCTTTTCAGAACCTTTCCGATGACGGTATCGCTTTTTTTCAACGTGCTGGCGTGGATTGCCCTGGCCGCCGCGCTCTTTTTCGTCTTGGTTGGTTTTGGGCTTGAACCCAGCCTCACCCTTGCGGCCATCGCCTGCCTGGTACTGGCGTTTTCCATCATCATTGGTTTCTTCTCCACTGTTCCTGGTGGGTTAGGTGTGGTTGAACTGGCGCTGGCTGGCTTGCTCACCGTTTTACTGGGGTTTCAACCCGAACTTGCCGTTACTGCCACCATCCTTTTCCGTATGTCTACCTACTGGATTAGCCTGCTCTTTGGTATACTCTTCTGGTCTGCCGCAGCGAAACCCTGCACGGCGGAACCAGGAGTGAGCGGATTTGCTGAAAGTTGATTTTCACACACACACACGCTATTCTGAAGACAGCCTTACCCCCATTCATGAACTAATTTCCGCCGCCCGAAAACGCGGGTTGGACCGGGTGGTGGTAACTGACCACAATGTACTGACAGGCGCGCTGGAAGCCTGGCGCGCGGCGCCTGACCTGGTGATTCCCGGCGAAGAAGTGCAAACCAGCGAGGGCGAGTTGCTGGCTGCCTTCGTAACGGTCGTTGTTCCGCGCGGGCTCGAGCCGCTGGAGGCGCTGCACCGCTTACGCAAACAGGGCGCGTTCATCAGCATCTCCCATCCCTTTGACCCGCAGCGCTCAGGTTGGAGCCGTGAAACCCTGGACCTCATCGCCCCGCAGGTAGACGCTATCGAGACCGGTAACGGCCGTGTGCTCACCCCCGCGTACAACCAACGGGCTGCCGAATACGCGGCGGGCTTTGGACTACCCGGTACCGCGGGTTCAGACGCCCACCATCCCAGCGAGGTGGGGCGCATGTACACGCTCGTTCCTGAATTCAACGATGCTGAAAGCCTGC